>NZ_JBQQCA010000048.1:0-56460 GCF_052246635.1 Streptomyces sp. 6N223
CTGGGTCCTGCCGATCCAGGGCACCGACGAGACCGCCTACCTGTACATGGGCGACCGCTGGGCGGGCGCCTGGGACGGGCCGGTCAACGAATCCCGGTACGTCTGGCTGCCGCTGACCTTCCCCGACGACCGGAGCCTGTCCATGAGCTGGGCGCCGGAGCTGACCATCGACACCGCCGCGGGCACCCTCACACCCGGCGGCGGGCCGTACCAGACGCTGACCGCCCGCCACTCGGGCAAGTGCGCCGACGTCGTCAGCCAGTCCCAGGCGGCGGGCGCCGAGCTGGCGCAGTACCCGTGCAACGGCGGCGGCAACCAGGCGTTCTGGCAGCGCGACGCCGGTGAGGGCTACGTCCAGCTCGTCACCCGGCACAGCTCGATGTGCCTGGCCGTCGCGGACGCCTCCACCGCCGACGGGGCGAGGGTGGTCCAGCAGCCCTGCGACGGCGGCCAGGCACAGCAGTGGCAGGCCGCCGGCGCCGGAGACGGCTACGTCACGCTCACCGCCCGGCACAGCGGCAAGTGCCTCGACGTCCTGGACGAGTCCACGGCGGACGGCACCCGGCTGGCGCAGTACGCCTGCTCCGACGGAGCGGCCTGGCAGCAGTTCATGCTTCAGGAGACCTGACGCCGTCGGCGGACGGTGAGCACCAGCAGGCCGACGACGACCAGGCCCACCCCCGTCCAGGCCCAGCCGCCGAGGCGTTCGCCGACCACGGCCACCCCGAGCACCGCCGCCACCACCGGCTCCAGCAGCGTCAGCGTGGTGGCGGCGCTCACCGTCACCCGGGCCAGCCCCGCGCCGAAGAGCACGTACGCCAGGTACATGGGGACCAGCGCGAGGTACGCGGTCACCGCCACGCCGCGCCACTCGCCCACCAGGCCGCCGCCGGTCGCCGCGAAGACGGGGACCAGCACGGCCGACCCCAGGCCGAAGAGCGCGCCCATGGTGGCCCGTGAGGAGTGGCCGCGCCGGATCAGCCGCGCGCCGCAGTAGGCGTAGGCGGCGTAGCAGGCGCCGGAGAGCACCCCCAGCGCGACGCCGGCCGGGATCCGGTCGCCGCCCGCCTCGGCGTCGCCGGTCAGCACCAGCGCCGTGCAGCCGGCGACCGCCGCGAGGGTGGCCGCCAGCCAGCGCCGGCTCAGGCCGGTGCCGTCCACCAGCCGCTCCAGCAGCGCGGCGAAGACGGGGGAGCAGCCGATGGTGACCACGGTGCCGACCGCCACCCCCGCGAAGTCCATGGCGGTGTAGAACGCCAGCGGGTAGACGACGACGTTGAGCGCGCCGAGCAGCGCCCAGCCGAGCGCGGCGCGCCCGTCGCGCAGCACGGCGAGGGCCGAACGCCCGGCCAGCGCGAGGGTGACGAGCCCGCCGATGCCCATGGTGGCGGCGCCGATCGACAGCGGGGACGCGGCGCCGGGCGCGAAGCTCGCGGCGGTGCCGGTGGTTCCCCACAGCGCGGCGGCGGCCAGCACCAGCAGCGGCCCGGCGGCGTGCGCGAGGCGCGGGTGCGCGGGCGCCCGGCGGAGGGCCGGGAGGGCGGGGGCGGGCGTTGGGGCATGCGTGGAAGAAGGCGTGGAAGAAGGCGTGGAAGAAGCCATGGTCCGATGCGTCCTGCTCCGTTGAGGCCGTTGGGGTCCTTGGGCGGATCAGCAGGAGGGCGCGCCGGAATCCGGCCGGGCCAGGCGGGGCCCGGGGCCGGGGAAGGGAGAAACTCGCGAGCCGCGCGCCCTCAGCGGGCGGGCGGCGGGGTGACGGCGTGCCAGTAGGACGATCGCATGAGGGTCAGCATAGCCGGGGTTCCTCCGGGCCCTCCCCGGCGTGGGCGGCGTGAGCGGTCGCCGTGATCCACTCCCGCACCAGGGCGGTCAGCTCGGCCGGACGCTCCTCGTGCAGGTAGTGGCCCGCGCCCTCCCACAGCTCGACGCGGGAGAGGGGGTGGCGCAGCAGGGGGCGTTCCCACGCGGCGGCGGCGGGGGAGGAGTGCAGAGCCAGCGCGGGGCAGCGGCGGCCGCGCAGGTACGCCTCGGCGGCGGGCCGCAGCCCGAAGGCGTCCGGCGCCAGGTACATCGCCTCGCGGTAGCGGATCAGCACCTCCGGGTCCATGGCGGCCATCAGCCGCTCGTGCCGGCGCCGCACGCGCTCCGGCGTGGCGGGCGTGAAGGCGCGGCGCACGAAACGCGCCGCCCAGGCCGCGCCCTCCCGGCGCAGGGCCTCCTGCTCGCCGGGGAGCCGCGTGGCCTCGGCCGCGTCCCCGCCGTAGGCGGTGGCGATGGCGACGACCGACCGGACCAGCGCGGGGTGCTCCACGGCGAGCGCGGTGACGGCCTGGCCGCCCATCGAGTGGCCCACCGCGACGACGGGCCCGGTGCCCAGGCCGCGGAGCCAGTCGGCCAGGTCGGCGGCCACCGCGCGCGGGGCGCAGCGCCCGGGGCGGTCGGGGGTGCGGCCGTGGCCGGGCAGGTCGGGCACGAGGACCCGGTGGTGCGGCGCGAGCAGCGGCAGGTGCTCGGACCAGTCCTCGCCGTCGCTTCCCCAGCCGTGCACCAGCAGCAGCGCGGGCGCCGTCGGGCCCGGCTCCTCGCCGGTGTCCACCGCGTGAAACGGGCCGTTCGACACGATCGCACTCCCTGGATAGGCCGCGCGCCGTCCGGAAAACGCTTTCTGCGCGGGCGGGAGGCAGCATAGCGATGGTCCTCGACGTCACTCCGCCGGCGCGTCGTCCTCCGCCGGTCGCGCCCGCCGCTGCCTAAGGTGCCCCTGACCGGCCACGACGACGGCCAGGACGACGAGGAGACCGCATGCGCGTCGGAGTCCAGCTTCCCCGTTTCACCTACCCCGGCGGCCCGGAGCGGATCGGCCCGGCCTTCGCGCAGATCGCCCGCGAGGCCGACCAGGCCGGCCTCGACAGCCTGTGGGTGATGGACCACTTCTTCCAGATCCCGTACGTCGGCGACCCCGGGGAGCCCATGCTGGAGTGCTACACCGCGCTGGCGTACGCCGCCGCGCTGACCGAGCGGATCACCCTGGGCGGCATGGTCACCGGCGCGGTCTACCGCCACCCGGGCGTGCTGGTGAAGACCGTCACCACCCTGGACGTGCTCTCCGGCGGCCGCGCCTGGCTCGGCATCGGCGCGGCCTGGCACGAGGAGGAGTCACTGGGGCTCGGCATCCCCTTCCCCCCGGTGGCCGAGCGGTTCGAGCGGCTGGAGGAGACCCTGCGGATCGCCCACCAGATGTGGGCGGGGGACACCCGTCCCTTCGAGGGCGTCCACTACCGGCTTCGGCGGCCGCTGAACTCGCCGCCCGCGCTGCGCCGCCCGCACCCGCCGGTCCTCGTCGGGGGCGGCGGAGAGCGGAAGACGCTGCGCCTGGTCGCCCGGTACGCCGACGCCTGCAACCTCTTCGACGCGCCGGAACTGCCCCGCAAGCTGGCGGTGCTGCGGGAGCACTGCGAGCGCGAGCGCCGCCCGTACGAGGACATCGAGAAGACGGTGCTCAGTCACGCCGCCGAGGACGCCTCGGCCGAGGAGATGGCCGAGACGTGCGGCCGGCTGGCCGAGGCGGGCGTCGACCACGTGATCTTCTCGCAGGCGGGCGCCCACGAGCCCGGCGTGATCGAGCGGCTCGGCGAGGCGGCCGCGCGCGTCCACCGGGCGTGACGCTCAGCCGCGGCGGGCCCCGCCGCCCGGACCCAGCGCCCCCTCCAGCGCGAAGCTCGCCGCGCCCAGGCTCACCGGGTTGGCGGCGATCGGGCTGAGCATGATCTCCGCCCGCCCCGCCGGGCGGCGCAGCGCGTGGCGGGCCACGGACTGGCGTACCTGGTGCAGCAGCGGCGGGCCGAGCCGCCGGGCGACCCAGCCGCTGAGCACGACGATCTCCGGGTCGAGCAGGTTCACCAGGTCGGCGACGGCCGCGCCCAGGTAGGAGGCGGTCTCCCGCATCGCCTTGACCGCGACGGGGTCGCCCTCCCGGCAGGCCTGGGCCAGCGCCGCAATCGTCTCCGTCTGGTCGTCGGGATGCAGCAGCGGGCTGAGCGGGCTGAGTTCCCGGAGGTTCTGCACGATGCCGGGGGCACCGACGTACGTCTCCACGCAGCCGTGCCTCCCGCAGTGGCACAGCCGCCCGTCCAGCACCAGCGTGGTGTGCCCCCACTCGCCGGCGCTGCCCGAGGCCCCCCGGTGCAGCTCGCCGCCGAGGGCCAGCCCCGCGCCCACGCCCGTGCCGAGGTTGACCACCACCGCGTCGTCCCGCCCGCGCGCCGCCCCCGACCACAGCTCCGCCGCCAGGCAGGCGTGCAGCGGGTTGACAAGGAACAGCCGGTGCGGGAGGTGTTCGGCGAGCAGACGCAGCAGCGGCACGTCCCGCCAGCCCCAGTTGCCCGCGAAGACCAGGACCCCCGCCTCGCGGTCCACCACGCCCGGGACGCTGACGCCGACCCCCAGCACCCGCCGCCCCGCCGCCGCCCGGTGGCCGGCGACCGCCCGCACCGCCTGGGCGATGGCGCGAACCACCTGGTCCGGGGCGCTGTCGGCAGGGTGCAGCGTCCGCTCGGCGCGGGCCAGCACCGTCCAGGCCAGGTCGAAGACCTCGGCGTGGACGTAGGTCTCCGCCACGTCGACGCCGATGAGCGTGCCGCCGCCGGGGTTGATCCCCACCAGGCCGCGCGGCCGGCCGCCGCCGGAGTCCTCGAACCCGGCGTCCACGAGCATGCCGAGGTCGGTCAGCTCGCCGACGAGCGTGGCGACCGTCGCCGTGCTCAGCCCGGTGGCCGCCGCCAGCCGCGGCCGGGACACCGGGGAGTCGGCGATGGCCTGCCGCAGCACGCGATACCGGTTGGCCGTCCGGATCTCACGAGAGGTGCGCTTCACCTACCCTCGCTCTCCGCGTCACTCCCCGGCGCCGCCCGGCCCTCTCCTGCGGAACCAGCGGCGCCGGCGCGATCTGCCGGGCGGGGAGCCGTGTATCCAGCCGGTCGGCGGGGCGTCCGAGCGCCAGGGCTGCGGGTCCGGCGCGTCCTTCTTCCACTTCTCGCGGAGCATCCGCGTCCGGGCGGTCGGCTCGCGGACCTCCGCGCCGCGCACGAAGCTCTCGTCGAGGACCACCTCGTCCCACTCGTCGTGCCCCTCGCGATCGGCGCGCTCCTCGCGCTGTGGCTCGTCATCGCGCGGCTCGCTCGTCATGGCCTGCCTCCCGTTCACCACCGGCGGGGCCCCGTGGGTCCGCTTTGCCCGGACTCCATCGAAGGGGGAACGCTTCGCCCGGCCCGCCGGTTCCTGCCCGTCACCGTACCGAAGCGGACCGGTCCTCGCGGCGGGTGGCGATGAGGCTGGTGGCGGTGGTGACCGCGAGCACGACGCAGATCACGCCGAGCGAGACCGGCGTGCTGATCTCCGGAACGTGGACGCCCGACTCGTGCAGCGCGTGCATCACCAGCTTCACGCCGATGAAGCCGAGGATGATCGACAGGCCGTAGGAGAGGTGGACCAGCTTCTTCAGCAGCCCGCCGATGAGGAAGTACAGCTGACGCAGGCCCATCAGCGCGAAGGCGTTGGCGGTGAAGACGATGTAGGCGTCCTCGGTGAGGCCGAAGATGGCCGGGATGGAGTCCAGCGCGAAGAGCAGGTCGGTGCTGCCGATCGCGAGCATCACCACCAGCATCGGCGTCATCAGCTTCCGGCCGCCCTCCCGGACCAGCAGCTTCGTGCCGTGGTACCGGTCGGTGGCCGGGAAGCGCCGCTCGATCATCTTGAGGAAGCGGTTCTCCTGGTACTCCTCGTCGTGCTCCTCGGCCCGGGCCTCCTTGATCAGCGTCCACGCCGTCCAGATCAGGAAGGCGCCGAAGATGTAGAACACCCAGGAGAACGCCGCGATGAGGGCGGCTCCCAGCGCGATGAAGGCGGCGCGCATCACCAGCGCGATCAGCACCCCGACCATCAGCACCCGCGCCTGGAACTCCGGCGGCACCGCGAACTTCGTCATGATCAGTACGAAGACGAAGAGGTTGTCCACGCTGAGGGATTTCTCCGTGACGTAGCCGGCGAAGAACTCGCCGGAGGCCGTGCCCTCGCCGGCGATCAGCAGGCCGATCCCGAACAGCACGGCCAGCACGATCCACACCACGGTCCAGGTGCCCGCCTCTCTCAGCGTCACCTCGTGCGGCTTGCGTCCGAAGAAGAAGTCGATGGCGATGAGGGCGCTGAGCACCACGACGGTGAGTACCCACACCATGAGCGAGACGTCCACTGATCCTCCGAGTCCGTTCCGTGTCGCATGCCGGGCGGCGGGGCGGGCAGCCGGCAATTTCCTTCGCGGCCAGGACGAGTGGGCGGCTAGGGTCCCGAGGCCATGACACCTTCCGCCACCGCGCACCCGCGATTCGCCGCGGCCCTCACCCGGTTCGGGCTGGACGGAGTGACGATCCGTGCCTTCCCCGAGGAGACCCGCACGGCGGCCCAGGCCGCCAAGGCAATCCCATGCGATGTTAATCAAATAGTAAAGTCCCTGGTTTTCGAGGTCGATGACGAACCACTCCTCGTGCTGATCGACGGCGCCTCCCGGGTGGACACCGAGCGGGTCCGCGCCGAGCTCGGCGCCCGGCGCGTACGCAGAGCGACCGCCCAGACGGTGCGGACGGCCACCGGGTACGCCATCGGCGGCGTGCCGCCGTTCGGGCACGTCACGCCGCTGCGCGCCCTCGCCGACCGGGGGTTGCTCGCCCACGCCACGGTCTGGGCGGCGGCCGGCACCCCCCACACCGTCTTCCCGCTCGGCCCCGGGGACCTCGTCGCCCACGCGGGCGCCCGCCTTGTGGACGTGGCCGAGCGGCCCGGGACGCTGTGACGTAAATGACACCGCTCGTCGTCGCCGTCGTGCTCGCGGCGGCCGTCGCGCACGCCTCCTGGAACGCCATCGCCCACGGCATCAGGGACCAGCTCGTCGCCTTCACACTCATCGGCGCGGCCGACACCGTCTGCGGCCTGGCGATCGCCGCCTCCGCCCCGATGCCGGACGCCGCCTGCTGGCCGTACCTGCTGGCCTCGGTCGCGCTCCACTTCGGCTACCAGCTGCTGCTGATGCGCTCCTTCCAACTCGGCGACTTCGGGCAGGTCTACCCGATCGCGCGCGGCACCGCCCCGCTGGTGGTGACCGTGCTCGCCCTGGTCTTCCTCGGCGAGCGGCCCGGCGCCTGGCAGACCGCGGGCGTGGCGGCGGCCAGCGCCGGCCTGGTCGGCGTCGCGCTGTGGGGCATCCGCGACGCCGGCGGGCGGCCGCGCGCCGCCGCCCTGCTGGCCGCCGTCGCCACGGGCCTGGCCATCGCCGCCTACACCGTCGTCGACGGCGCGGGCGTGCGCGCCTCCGGCACCGCCCTCGGCTACACCGGCTGGCTGATCGCCCTCATGGGACCCGCCATCCCCGTCATCGGCCTGGCGCTCCAGGGCCGCGAACTGCTCGTGCGGGCCCGTCCCTTCGTGTGGCTCGGCCTGCTGGGCGGCGCGGTGTCGACGGCCGCGTACGGGATGGTGCTGTGGGCGCAGACCCGCGCCCCGCTCGCGCCGGTCGCCGCGCTGCGCGAGTCCAGCGTCATCGTCGGTGCCATGCTCGGCACCTGGCTGTTCAAGGAGCGCTTCGGCGGCCCCCGCATCGCCGCCGCCACGCTGCTGGCCGCGGGCATCGCCATGATGCTGCTGGGCGGCTGACCGGCCGACGGGCCGCCGGAAAATGGCGTGCCGCCCGGCGGCGGGGCAGGCATGATCACTCACCATGGGACAGGCCGCCGCCGGGCTGCGGAGCTATCGCGAGATCTTCCGGGTACCGGGCGTCGGCGGCTTCGTCGCCGCCACCCTCGTCGGGCGGCTGCCCATGTCCACCCTCAGCCTCGCCACCGTCTTCCTCGTCACCGAGGCCACCGGCAGCTACGCCGTGGCCGGCTCGGTCGCCTCCGGCGGCGCGGTGTGCTACGCCCTGCTCGTGCCCCAGCTCGGCTACCTGATGGACCGGCTCGGGCAGCGCCGCGCGCTCAGGCCCCTCGCGTGGGTCTTCGGGGCCGCGGGCGCGGCGTTCCTGCTGGCCGCCCAACTCGACGCCCCCACCTGGGCGCTCTTCGCCGCCGGTGCCGCCTGGGGCGCGAGCATGCCGCCCATGTCGGCCCTGGTGCGCACCCGCTGGAGCCACCTCGCCGGGCGCGGTGACGGCACGCTGCTGAAGTCCGCCTACTCCTTCGAGTCGGTGGCCGACGAGCTGACCTTCGTCGTCGGGCCGCTGCTGGTCTCCGTCATCGTCCTGCTCCACCCCGCGGCCGGCGTCGCCGCCGTCGCCACGCTGGGCACCACCGGCGCCCTGCTGCTGGCCGCCCAGCGCCGCACCGAGCCGCCCGTGCTGCCCCGGCAGGCCGCCTCCCGCCGCGCGATCACCATTCCCGGGCTGCGCCTGATGTGCGGCATGTACGTGTGCACCGCGGCGATGTTCGCCGGGCACGAACTGGCCACCGTCTCCTTCGTCGACGAGCACGGCGAGCCCTGGATGGTCGGCGGCGTCCTCGGCACCTACGCCCTCGGCAGCGCCGTCGGCGGCCTGTGGTACGGCGCCCGCGTCTGGACCCTCTCCCTGCACCGGCGCTTCCTGCTCACCATGGCCGCCATGGTCGCCGGCGTCGCACCGCTGTGGGCCATGCCGTCGGTGGCGGCGCTGTGGGCGATCTCCCTCTTCTCCGGCGTGCTCATCGCGCCGGCCATCATCGCCGGTTACAGCCTGGTGCGCGAGGGCGTGCCCGCCGAGTCGCTCACCGAGGGCATGACGTGGCTGTCCACCGCCGTCGGCCTGGGCAAGGCGCTGGGCGTCCTCGCAGCCGGGCTGATCGTCGACGCCAGCGGCCCCCGCTGGGGCTACGCCTTCAGCCTCGGCTGCGGCTGCCTGGCCCTCGCCGTCGGCCTCCTCGGCGTCCGCTCCCTGCGGAGCATGACGAACGCCGGGCTCGCGCGCGCCGCCTGAGCGCGGTGCGCCTGCCCGGCCGCCCCACGGGCCGGCCTCCGGCGTCCGAGGGACCGAACGCCGTTCGGCTGCCTTCCGATCCTGTGGCCCCGGCCGACGCCCGGAGAGGGGTGGGCCCGCGATGTGGGAGATGTGGGCGGTGCGATCGATGCGGGAGCCGAGGGCGGCGGGGAGGCGAGCGTGAGTGGCGCCGACCGTTCAGCGGGATCCGGGGCGGGCGGTCAGGTCGGCCCAGACGACGTGCCCCTGCCCGGAGTCCCGGGGTCTGACGCCCCAGCCCTCCGACAGCGCGCACACCAGGAACAGGCCGCGGCCGCCCTCGTCCTCCTCGCCCGCCTCGCCCGGAACCTCGCTGGGCCCGGAGCCGTCGCCTGCGACGGCGATCCGCAACAGCGGCCCGGCCAGGCGCAGTTCGCAGGCGACGGTCTGACTGCGGGTGTGGCGCAGCGCGTTGGTGACCAGCTCCGAGACGACCAGTTGCGCGTTGTCGCACGTCGCTTCGGGAAGGTGCCATAGCGCGAGCTGGCGGCGTACGCGGCGTCTGGCCTCGGCCGCCGAGGGCTCGACGGCGGGCAGGTGGAAGGTGAAACGCGCGCCGGTCACCGTCGAGGCGTTGTGCCGCGTCAGGGGCTGTGTGTGGGAGGAGAAGGCCACGGTCCTACTGTGGGCACTGTCCCTCGCATCCGGCAAGAGGCATACTGCAAATTACAGAATCGTCGATATCAGACTGTTGTCCCGGCTGACGCCGTGGCAGACTACCGAGCCATCGCGTCAGTTGGAGGGGAAGAGGCGGTGACGAGTAGTCAGGCCAGCGGAGCCGCGACCGCGTTGCGGATGGTGCTCGGCAGGCGGCTGCAGGTGCTGCGCGAGCGTGCCGGCGTTTCCTTCGAGGAGGCCGCGCGGGCACTCGACGTCACCCACGCCACCGTACGCCGCATGGAGAAGGCCCAGGTCGGCCTCAAGGTCCCCTACGTGGAGAAGCTGCTGAGGGTCTACGGCGTCACCGACCCCGGCGAGATCGACGGCTTCCTGACACTGGCGCGCGAGGCCAACCGGCCCGGCTGGTGGCACCGTTACCGCGACGTGCTGCCCGACTGGTTCAGCGCGTTCGTCAGCCTGGAGGCCGAGGCCGACCAGATCCGCGCGTACGAGCCGCACTACGTCCCCGGCCTGCTGCAGACCGAGGCGTACGCCGCGACCGTGCTGCGCGCCGGCATGCCGCACGCCCCCGCCGGGGAGATCGAGCGGCTCGTCTCCCTCCGCCTCGCCCGCCAGGAGCTGCTCACCCGCGATAACCCGCCGCTGCTGTGGGTGGTGGTGGACGAGACCGTGCTGCGCCGTCCCATCGGCCGGCCCAACGTGATGCGGGCGCAGGTCTCGAAGCTGATCGATTCCGGCACGGCGCCGCACGTGCGGCTGCAGATCATGCCGTTCTCGGCCGGACCGCATTCGGCCATGTACGGGCCCTTCCACCTCTTCCGGTTCCCGCTTCCCGAACTTCCCGACGTAGCCTGCGCGGAGAGCCTGGTCGGCGCCGCGTACTTCGACCAGCGGGAAGAGGTCTCGGCCTTCCGGGAGGCACTGGACCGGATGTGCGCGCAGGCCGCGCCACTGAACCGGACTGAGGCCATCCTCAGTGGCATTCGCAAGGAGATCTGACCTCATGGACCGCATATACAACGGCATGCCCGCCCGGCAGCTCGGCGCCGTCGGGTGGCGCAAGCCGTGGAGCGGCGGCAACGGCGGCTCGTGCGTGGAGGTGATGACGCTGCCGGACGGGCGGGTGGCGCTTCGCCAGTCCAGCGACCCCGACGGGCCCGCGCTGATCTGCTCGCGCCGCGAGATGCAGCGCTTCGTCCAGGCCGTCAAGTCCGGCCAGGCCGACTTCCTGCTCGTCTAGGCATGCCCATAAATGTGTATGACAACAGGCAAGTGATTGGCGGATGCGGCGGATGCGAGAGGAGTTCGTGAACGGGAGGCGGGCGTCGCCAGGGCCGGGCGGTCAGCGGCGGTCGCGGGTGCGGGCGTTGACGCGCGTCGCCGCCACCAGCCAGCCGGTGACGGCCAGGCCCAGCGCCGACATCGCCGTCAGCAGCAGCGGCACGGCGTCGATGTCCGAGAGCTCGATGCCCCGGCCCAGCACGGGCGGCGCCGCCACGCCGCCGATCATGGAGACCGCGAACACCCAGGCGCCCGCCCGCCGCGCCCGGGGCACGGCCCGGTGCAGCCAGACCAGGCCGGTGGGGAAGACGGGCGCGATGAACAGCCCGACGCCCGCGTAGGCGTACGGCGCGGCGCCGGGGGAGAGGGTCAGCAGCAGGCAGCCGGTCATGGCGGCCCCGCAGACCAGCAGGATGCGCTCGGCGCTCCAGCGCAGCGTCAGCGGCACCACCAGGAACCGGCCGACCGTCATCATCAGCCAGAAGACGGCCGTCGCGGTCGCGGCGGCGGGCGCGCCGTACCCGACCTCCTCCAGGTGCGTGGGCTCCCAGCCGCCGACCCCCGCCTCCACGCCGACGTTCAGCACGTACAGCGCGAAGAAGCCGCACAGCACCGGCGTCAGCAGCCGCCCCCGGGGGACCGCCGGCGCCGGCCCCTCGCCGTCCGGCTCCGGCTCGTGCGGCGCCACGCCGCGCAGGAGCGGGATGAGCGCGGCGGCCAGCAGCGCGCACGCGGCGAAGGCGAGCGGGTAGCGCTCGGGGCCCAGCAGCGCGAGCACCGCGGGGCCGGCGACCGCGCCGACGCCGAAGAAGGCGTTGAGAACGTTGAGCATCGCCGCGCCGCGGTCGCCGAAGCCGACGGCGAACAGGTGGTTGAGGCCGTAGTCCACGCCGCCGAAGCCGAGGCCGCCGACGAGGGCCGCCGCCAGCGCCAGCGGCCAGCTCCCGGCCAGCGCGAAGCCGAGGCAGCCGGCCACCATCAGGGCGTAACTCGCGCCGAGCGGCACCCGGTTGCCCACCCGGGCGGGCATGGCGCTCATGGCCAGCACGCCTGCGACGCCGCCGACGAAGTGCATGCTCAGGGCCATGCCGGCGCCCGAGGGTGTCAGGCCGTGGTCCTCGCGCAGCGCGGGCACGGCCGGGCCGTACAGCGCCTGCAGCGCGCCGATCAGCACGAAGCCGGCGCAGGAGGCGGCTACGGCCCCACGGCTGAGGAGCCGTGGGGCCGCGGCCGCGCGCCGCGCCCGGCTGGGCGCGGTCGTCAACGACGATCCAGCGCGGTGAACGCGAGGGAGAACTCCGTCGGCGCCACCGTGAGGTGGTACTGCGGAAGCGGGCCGGGGCCGCAGGACTGGCTGCCGATGCCCTGCTGGGCGTGGTCGAGGGTGACCCAGACGGTGTCGCCCGCCACCAGGTCGGTGGTGTGGTCGGCGGCGTCGAGGTGGTGGCTGGTCCAGCGGCGGGCGGTGAACCAGAAGGGGTCGGCCAGGGCGGTGGCGCGCAGGCCAGGGCCGTCGGCGTCGCGCAGCTCTGCCCAGCGGACATCCGAGCGGGCGCCGTTCTCCTGCGGGCGCACGTACGGGGTCTGCAGGGCGTCGACGGTCTTGGCGTAGCGGCCGAGGCGCGAGGCGGCACGGGTGTCGGGGTACGCCTCTCCCGGGCCGCCGCCGAACCAGGCGGCGCGGTCGCAGGAGTCGGGCAGGCCGAGGAGCACGCCGAGGCGCGGCAGCGGGCAGGGCCAGTCGCCGTCGGGGGTGACGGTCACCGTGAGCAGCAGCCGGTCGTCGTCGGTGCCGGCGGTCCAGCGGTAGTCGGCGTAGAGGCCGAGGTCGGTGGCGGCGGGGGCGACGCGGGTGCGGACGGTCAGGCCCTCGTCGTCGGCGCTGACGGCGTCGACGCGGTGGTGGACGCGGTGCAGACCGATCTCCCGCCACTTCACGCCGTAGCGGGTGGCGTCGTCCTGCCAGGACGCCCCGAGGTCGTTGTCGGTCGGGGCCCGCCACACGTCGAGCCGCGGGCCCTGGTGGAGGGTGAGGCCGCCGAATTCGCGGAGCGTGCCGGTGGCGGCGTCGAAGACGGCCGGGCCCAGGCGCAGGGTGCCCGCCTCCCGGCGCGGGGCGGCGAGGGCGGCGGGCCGCTCGGGCAGCCGCCGGGCATCGGCCGGCAGCTGCCCCCAGGCGACGAGGTGACCCTGCGGCGCCCAGGGGGTGTCGGCGGCGAGCTCGGCCCGGATGGTCCACACGGCCTCGCCCGCGTGGTCGCCGGCGGGCGGGGCGGGCAGCTTCACGTCGGCGCCCGTGCCGGGGGCCAGCGGCGGCACGGCCAGCGGCCCGCTGGCCACCTCCTCGCCCTCCACCTCGTAGGCCCAGGTGAACGCCAGGTGCGCGAGGTCGGCGAAGTCGTGCCCGTTGGTGATGGTGGCGGTGCCCGCCGTGCCGTCGCCGGTGATGTGGACCGGCTCGATGACCTTCTTGTACTCGATCAGGCCGGGCGAGGGGGTGCGGTCGGGGAAGAGGAGGCCGTCGCAGACGAAGTTGCCGTCGTGGAGCTCCTCGCCGAAGTCGCCGCCGTAGGCGAAGTAGGTGCGGCCGTCCGGCGTCTGCTTGGGCAGGCCGTGGTCGATCCACTCCCACACGAAGCCGCCCTGGCAGCGCTCGTAGGTCTCGAACAGCCGCTGGTAGTCGGCCAGCCCGCCGGGGCCGTTGCCCATGGCGTGCGCGTACTCGCACAGGATGAATGGCAGGGCGCGGCGGTGGGCGTCCAGCGCCGGGTCCTCCAGCGGCGGCTCCTCGCGGCGGCCGATGGCCTCCACCTCCGCGTGGGGGGCGTACATCCGGGAGTAGAAGTCGCTGTCCCCGTAGGAGTAGTCGTTCTCGTAGTGCACGGCGCGGGAGGGGTCGCGCTCGCGGATCCAGGCGGCCATCTCCGACAGGCCCTGCCCGGCGGAGCACTCGTTGCCCAGGGACCAGATGACGACGGCCGGGTGGTTCTTGTCGCGTTCGACCATGCGCTGGGCGCGGTCGACCAGGGCGGGGGTGAAGCGGTCGTCGGTGACGGGGTTGCCGCGCCAGTTGGGGAAGAAGCAGAAGCCGTGGGTCTCCAGGTCGCACTCGTCGATGACCCACAGGCCCAGTTCGTCGCACAGGTCGAGGAAGGCGGGGTGGGGCGGGTAGTGGGAGGTGCGGACGGCGTTGATGTTGTGCTGCTTCATCAGCAGGATGTCGCGCCGCATGGTCTCCACATCCAGCGCCCGGCCGGTCTCGGGGTGGAACTCGTGCCGGTTGACCCCGCGGAAGAGGATGCGGCGGCCGTTGGCCTTGAAGACCCCGTCCTCCACGCCGACGGTGCGGAACCCGATCCGCAGCGGGATGCGTTCGCCGGGGGTGGTCAGTTCCCCGTCATACAGCCTGGGGACCTCGGCGCTCCAGGGCTCGACGGCCACGCGGGCCTCCTGGCCGGTGGCCAGGTCCAGGCCGAGCTCGGGCACGGTGACCTGGCCGGGGACATCGCAGTCGACGCGCAGGCTGCCCTGGCCGGTGGAGTGGTCGTAGCCGGCGTGCACGAAGAAGTCGGCGGGGGCGTCCTGGGACCGGTGGTGCAGGGTGACGTCGCGGAAGATGCCCGGCAGCCACCACATGTCCTGGTCCTCCAGGTAACTGGCGGCCGACCACTGCTGGACACGGACGGCCAGCACGTTGCCGCGCGGCCGCAGCAGGCCCCCGACGGCGAACTCGTGCGGCAGCCGCGAGCCGGTGAACCAGCCCAGCTCCTGCCCGTTGAGCCACACCCGCGCGCAGGACTCCACGCCCTCGAAACGCAACACGCTCTCCCCGCCCGCCGGCCAGTCGCCGGGCAGGTCGAAGACGCGGCGGTGGTCCCCGGTGGGATTCTGGGTCGGCACCCGCGGCGGGTCCACGGGGAAGGGGTAGCTGACGTTGGTGTACGCGGGGGCGCCATGGCCCTGGAGCACCCAGTGCCCGGGGACCCGCACCTCGGACCAGCCCGAGGTGTCGGCGTCGTCCTCGGTGAAGGCGGTGCCGGTGCCCTCGGCGGTGTCCGACAGCCGGAACGCCCACGCGCCGTTCAGCGACAGCCGAGCGGCGTCGGAATCGGCGTACCAGGAGCGGGCGGGAAGGGCGCCGCTGCCGGGGGAGTGGTCCTCGTAGTAGGGAAGCCGGTCGTCCACAGGCCGGATGTCCATGCGTCTCCTCTGACGTCGCGCGGCTCGTCGGCGCCGGTCCGCGCTGTTGCTATCTGTTCTCTGCTGTTCGATCACGCTAGGCCGCACCCTGGCTTTCTACAACCCCTATGAAAAGTTTCGTCGACACCTCTCGGCGTGTGGCTCGTTGGTGTTACCGCGGCGTTTACCTGCTTGGCGTGGACATGATGTGACGCGGGTAGAACGCTGCTACCGGCACTCAAACCCCCTACCCCCACAGAGACTTCAGGAGAGACCATGAAGCTGCGCCGCACCCTGACGGCGGCGGCCACCGCCGTCCTCGCCGTCGGCGTGACCGCCTTCGGCCACGCGGCCACGGCCGAGGAAGCCCCCGCGGCCGCCGCCGCGTACGTGGCCCTCGGCGACTCCTACTCCTCCGGCGTCGGCGCCGGCAGCTACGACGATGCCAGCGGCGACTGCCTGCGCAGCGCCCTGGCCTACCCCGAGCTGTGGGCCGACGCCAACGCCCCCTCCTCCTTCGACTTCACCGCCTGCTCGGGCGCGACCACCGAGGACGTGCTGGCCAGCCAGCTCGACCCGCTCAACTCCGGCACGACGCTGGTCACCATCAGCATCGGCGGCAACGACGCGGGCTTCGTCGACACCATGTCGACCTGCGTGCTCCAGGGCACCGACGCCTGCGTGGAGGCGGTGGCCACGGCCAACGAGTACATCTCCGGCACCCTCCCCGGCCGGCTCGACGCCGTCTACACCGCCATCCGCGACCGGGCACCCAACGCGCAGGTCGTGGTCCTCGGCTACCCGCGCATCTACCAGCTCGACGGCAGCTGCTCCTTCGGCATCAGCGAGGAGTCCCGGGCCGCCATCAACAGCGCCGCCGACAACATGAGCGACGTCATCGGCAAGCGCGCCGCCGACCACGGCTTCACCTACGGCGACGTGCGCACCGCCTTCACCGGGCACGAGATCTGCTCGGACGCCGAGTGGCTGCACAGCGTCACCTGGCCGATCACCGACTCCTACCACCCCACGGCCGACGGCCAGTCCGGCGGCTACTACGCCGTGCTGGACGCGCTGGCCTGAACCGCCGCGAGGGCGGCCGCCAAGGCGGCGGCCGGGTCGGCCTCCGCCGGGCCCGCCGGCCACCAGCGGCCGCCCTCCCTCCGGTAGGGCCACCAGCGGCCGTCCGGTCCGCAGCGCAGCTGGGCGCCGGTGCCGACGGCCGTCCAGCGGTTGCCCGCGCCGCGCAGCACCGGCCGTGCCTCCTCCTCCCAGGCGGTGGCGAGCCGCGCCACGGCCCGGGCGGGGACGGCCAGCGTGGCGTCCTCCAGCACCGCCAGCGCCGCCGGGCCGCCGAACTCCCAGGCCCGCACGGCCATGTCGAGGTCACGCGGGGTGCGGCCGCATCCCTCGGCCAGCCGTCCGAGGATCCTCGCGGGCGGGGCCAGCGCCGCGAGCCGCGCCGCGTCCTGCCAGCGGCCGAGCGGGGCCCACGCCGTCCCGGCGGCAGGCCCGGCGGGCGCGGGCGCGGGCGTGGGCGCGGGCGGGGCCAGGGCCTCGGCGAGCAGCCTGCGCGCGCGGACAGCGGCCGCGCGGGCGAGGAACTCCAGCGCGGGGACGTCGAGACCGGGCCCGGGCGCGGCGACGCCGCCGAGCGCGGGCGGGGTGCCCGGCTCCCCGACCGGCGGCGGGGGCGGGGGCAGCGGCGCCGGCGGCCGCGCGTACGCCTCGGCGGCGGGCACGCCCGCGCGCTCCGGCTCGCGCACGCCGCGCTCCGGGGCGCGCTCCCGCGCGGGCGCCTGGGCGGCGTTGCGGCGTTGCAGCTCCGCCAGCAGCTCCGGCTCGGGGCGGCCGCGCAGCAGCAGGATCACGAACGGGTCGGCGTCCAGCAGCCGGGCCACCTGGTAGCTCAGGGCGGCGGTGTGCGCGCAGTGGTCCCACTCGCCGCAGTCGCACGTGGGCTCCAGGTCCCCGATGCCGGGCAGCAGTTCGACCCCGGCGGCCTCGGCGTCGTCGGCGAGGGCCGGGGGCAGGTCCCGGTCGAGCAGCGCGGCGAGGTGGCCGGCCTCGCGGGCGATGGTGTCGAGCAGCCGCTCCCACTCCGGCGCCGTCAGCCGCCGCAGCAGCACGTCGGCACGGTGGGCGGTGCCGTCGCCGGCCCGCACCACGGCCGTCAGCCGTCCGGGCCGCACCGAGACCGCGCCGACCGCGCCCGCCCGCGCGTGGCGGCGGCCCTGGCGAAGGCGTTGGGTGTCCAGGGCGGTGTCCTCCAGGGCCTTGAGCCAGCGCTGCCCCCACCAGGTGGTGGCGAAGCCGCGCCCGCGCGGGGGCGGCGGGGCGGCGAAGACCCGCTCGTACGCCTCGGGTTCGCCTTCGCGGCCGTCCTCGCGCTCCTCGTGCCCCTCGTATGCGTCACGGTATGCGTCACGCACGGCCGTCGCCTCCTCGCGGCGCGTCCCCGAGCCCGACCAGCGCGGCGAGCTCGGCGTCGGTCAGTTCGGTGAGGGCGGCCTCGCCCGAGCCGAGGACGGCGTCGGCCAGCCGCCGCTTGTCGCGCAGCATCGCGGCGATCCGGTCCTCGACCGTGCCCTCGGCGATCAGCCGGTGGACCTGCACGGGACGGTCCTGGCCGATGCGGTGGGCGCGGTCGGTGGCCTGCGCCTCGACGGCCGGGTTCCACCAGCGGTCGAAGTGCACCACGTGCTCGGCGCGGGTGAGGTTCAGGCCGGTACCGGCCGCCTTGAGGGAGAGCAGGAACACCGGCACCTCGCCCGCGCCGAAACGCCGCACCATCTCCTCCCGGCGCGCCACCGGCGTGCCGCCGTGCAGCAGCAGGCTGTCCACCCCGCGCTCGGCCAGGTGGCCCTGAAGCAGCCGCGCCATCCGCACGTACTGGGTGAAGACCAGGACGGAGGCGCCCTCGGCGAGGACGGAGTCCAGCAGCTCGTCGAGGAGTTCGAGCTTTCCCGAACGCCCCGCCAGCCGCGGCCGGTCCTCCTTCAGGAACTGCGCCGGGTGGTTGCAGATCTGCTTCAGCGCGGTGAGCAGCTTGACGACCAGGCCACGGCGGGCGAGGCCGTCCGTGCCCGCGACGGCGGCCAGCCCCTCGCGGACCTGCGCCTCGTACAGGCCCGCCTGCTCCGGGGTGAGCGTCACGGGGTGGTCGGTCTCGGTCTTCGGCGGCAGCTCGGGGGCGATGCCGGGGTCGGTCTTGTGGCGCCGCAGCAGGAAGGGGCGCACGAGGCGGGCCAGGCGCTCGGCGGCGGCGGGGTCGGTGCCGCCCTCGACGGCGTCGGCGTAGCGGCGGCGGAAGGTGCCCAGGCGCCCGAGCAGCCCGGGGGTGGTCCAGTCGAGGATGGCCCACAGCTCGGAGAGGTTGTTCTCCACCGGGGTGCCGGTGAGCGCCACCCGCGCCCGGGAGGGGATGAGGCGCAGGCGGCGGGCCGTGGCCGAGGCGGGGTTCTTCACGTGCTGCGCCTCGTCGGCGACGACGAGGGACCAGGGCGCGGCGTCGGCCAGCAGGTGGGCGTCCAGCCGCATGGTGCCGTAGGTGGTGAGCACGAAGCCGCCGTCCTGCGGCGGTGTGCGCGACGGCGTGTGCGCCGGCTCGGGGAGGGCGCGGGAGGCGCCGTGGTAGCGGCGTACGGGCGTGCCGGGGGCGAAGCGCTCGATCTCCCGCTGCCAGTTGCCGAGCAGCGAGGCGGGGCAGACCACCAGCGTCGGGCCCGCAGTGGCGGGGTTGAGCTGGCGATGGAGGTGCAGGGCGATCAGGGTGATCGTCTTGCCCAGGCCCATGTCGTCGGCGAGGCAGCCGCCGAGGCCGAGTGAGGTCATCCGGTGCAGCCAGTTCAGGCCGCGCAGCTGGTAGTCGCGCAGGGTGGCGGCGAGGCGCGGCGGCTGCGGGACGGGGGCGGCGACTTCGCGGCCGGGATCGGCCAGGTGGTCGCGGAGCGCCGCGAGCCAGCCGGCCGCCCGCACCTCGACGCGCTCCCCCTCGTCCTCGGTGCTGCCCGCCAGGGCGGCGCCCAGCGCCTCCGCGGTGGTGAGCTTGCGGTCCCGGCGGGCCAGGGCGCGGCGCACCTGATCGGGGTCGACGAGGGCCCAGCGCTCCCGCAGGCGCACGACGGGGCGGCCGGACTCGGCGAGCCGGTCCAGCTCCTCGCGGGTCAGCGGGGTGTCGCCGAGCGCGAACCGCCAGTCGAAGCGCAGCAGCGCGTCGGGGGACAGGCGGGAGGGCAGCGCGGACGGCCGTTCCCGGTACGGGTCGGGTCCCGGCGCGGCGTCGCCGCCGCCGTCGCCTCCGACGACGGCGTGCGAGGTGAGGGTGCGGGTCAGGCTCCGGGGCCAGTGGACCTGGACACCGGCGGCGTTGAGCGCGCGGCCGGCCGGCGCGCCGAGCAGCTCGCCGATCTCCTCCTCCGCCAGCTCGACGGCGTCCGGCACGGCGGCGTTCAGCAGCGGCGTCAGCGGCTCCCAGGCCGCCGCGGCGCGCCGGAGGGTGAGCAGCGCGTCGGTGCGGGCGCGCGGCCCGAGGGCGGTGGCGGCGGGGGAGTCGCCGGACCACACCTCGGCGGCGTCGGCCACCAGGGCAGGATCGGTGAGGCTGTGGAGCTGGAGGACGGCGCGGAACCGGGGCCGCCCGCCGCCGGCCGCGCCGGGGGGCGCCGCGTCCCGTCCCTCGAGCGCGTCCAGCCCCTCGACCTCGATGCGGAGCGAGAGGCGTACGCCCGTGTCGTGCCCGGCCGCCACCTCCTGCGCCCAGGCGCGGTGCTGAGGGCTGCGGCGGGGCGGGCCGGCGGCGCCGTCGTCGGCGAAGGCGGGCCCGCCGGCGGCGAGCGCGGCGGCGGGGGTGCGCGGCAGCGTGTCGGCGACGGCGTCGAGGAAGGCGCGCAGCAGGCGTTCCTGACGGGGCAGCAGCGGGGCGTCCGCGGGGCTGCCGGGCAGCGGCACGGCGTGGGCCTGCGGCGGCATGGCCTCGGCCAGCTCGCGCAGCCGCTCGGCGTCGGCGGTATCCAGCGGTCCCAGGCGCCAGGCGTCGTGGTCGGCGTCGGTCAGGCCGGGCAGGAGGCGGCCGCGCGCGGCCAGTTGGAGAGCCAGGACGGCGGCGGCGCCCCAGCAGGCGGCGGCAGGGTGGCCACCGGTGGCGCGGGCGCGGGTGAGCACCGGCAGCGCCTCGCGCAGCGGCAGCACCAGGGCGGGCACGGTCCGGGTGGCGACGGCGCCGTCCGTGCCGGGGAGGGCGACGGGGAGCCCGGAGGCCTCGCCGGGGCCGGGCGGCGGCCGCTCGCCGTCGGGGTCAAAGAAGGCGACGGTGGACTCGCGGGGCGGATCGGCGGGCTGGAAGACGGCGGCGCAGCGGGTGAGCGCCGCGGCCTGGCCGGGGGGCGGAGGGCTCGCGGGCACGGCGGTGCTGAACTCCTCAAATTTGACTAGCCGACACGGCAGAGCCGCCGACCATACCGCAGATCTCGGTTGATCATGAAATGTGTGAGTGCGAAAGGGGGCTGGCCCCCCTTTTTCCCGGGACCTGGGTACACCCCGTTCCGGGTGCTGCGGCACTAGCACGTACGGTTGGCCGATTCCTACGGTTCGTGCAGAGCCTGCCCCGACGTCTCGGAGACCCCATGCCCAACACCTCCGCCGCCCCGGCCATTCCCCGCCCCCGGCCAGCCCAGGGCGACGAGTTCGCCCCCCTGCTGCGCCAGATCAGGGCAGAGGGTCTCCTCGACCGGCGGACGGGCTGGTACGCGGTGGGCATCGCGGTCAACGCCGTGGCGCTGACCGCCGTCGCCGCCGCGATGCTGGCGTTCGGTGACTCCTGGTGGGCGCTCACCCTGGCCGTGCCGCTGGCGGCGCTCTCCGCCCGCACCGGGTTCTTCGGCCACGACGCGGGCCACGCTCAGATCGCCACCAGCCGCCGCGTCAACCGGCTGCTGGGCCTCGTCCACGGCAACCTGCTGCTCGGCATGAGCTCGGCCTGGTGGAACGACAAGCACAACCGGCACCACGCCAACCCCAACCACCTCGACAAGGACCCCGACGTCGGGGAGGGCGTGCTGGTGTGGACCGAGACCCAGGCGGCCCGGCGCGAGGGGGTCGCCCGCTGGCTCACCCGCAACCAGGCTTACCTGTTCTTCCCGCTGCTGCTGCTGGAGGGCATCGCGCTGAAGGTGGCCAGCGTCCGCATGGTGGCCACCCGCCAGGGCTGGGACCGGCAGGGCCGGGCCCGCGTCACCGAGGGGGTGCTGATCGCCCTCCACTACGTCGGCTACGTGGCGCTTCTGGGCGCGGCCATGCCGCTGGGCCGGGCCGTGGTGTTCGCGCTCATCCACCAGGCCCTCTTCGGCCTGCACCTGGGCTCGGTCTTCGCCCCCAACCACAAGGGCATGGAGATGCCCGACTCCGACGGCGAGCGGTGGGGCCACCTGCGCCGCCAGGTGCTCACCTCGCGCAACGTGCGCCGGGGCCGGCTGACCGACTGGATGATGGGCGGGCTCAACTACCAGATCGAGCACCACCTCTTCCCCAGCATGCCCCGACCGAACCTGCGGCATGCCCAGCCCCTGGTGCGCCGCTACTGCCGGGGCGCGGGCCTGTCGTACGCCGAGACGGGACTCGTCGACTCCTACCGGCAGGCGCTGCGCTACATGCACGCGGTCGGCGCCGAGCTGCGCTGAGCTGCGCCGAGCGGAATCCGCGGGCGGCGCGCGGTCCCCATCCGGCCGGAACGCAGGACACTGGAGAGGCGTTCACCGGAGTGAGGCAGCGGGACCGCCGCCTCGGCCAAGGAGGTAGGGATATGTCTCGTGGTGCGAAGATCGCCATCGGGGCGGTGGGTGTCGGCCTGGTGCTGTGGATCCTGACGAACTTCTGGATCGCCGCGCTGGTCATGCTCGGCATCCCGGCGGCCGCGTATCTGATGCTCGACTCCTCGCAGCGTCGCCGGCTGCGCCGCGTCGGCCGCAAGGAGCTGGGCCGCTGACCCCGCGGCCGGGGCCCTTCCCGCCGGGCGCGGCGGCCGAGGCATCTCCCCAGGCAGGTTGACCAGAGAAAACGGTACGGTCGCTTCCGGATAGCGGTGCCGAAGAAATGGTTGCCGATGGCCCATGAGTGGGGAAGGCTGACACAGCAGTCGCCTTACGAGAAGGGGGAGCTGGGGATGGCACTGGGCACCACGCTCGACTGGCTGCTGGACGATCTCGCGCAGCGCGTGCCGCGGGTGCGACACGTCCTGCTGCTGTCGAGCGACGGGCTCGTGACCTCGGTGAGCCGGGGTCTGCGGCGGAGCAGTGCCGAGCATCTGGCGGCCGTCGCCTCCGGTCTGCACAGCCTCGCCAACGGGGTCGGGGAGCACTTCCGGTGCGGCGATGTCCGGCAGACGATGATCGAGTTCGATGACGGCGTGCTCTTCGTCACGGCGGCCGGGGACGGCAGCTGCCTGTGCGTCCTGACGGACGCCGAGGCCGACATCGGGCAGGTCGGGTACGAGATGACGCTGCTGGTGAACAAGGTGGGGGAGCACATGGGCCTCGCGGCCCGCGACACGCGCTGATCGCCGGGGCGGCCTCGTCGAGGCAGCGGATTGTCACGCAGAGTTGCCAATAGGGGCTGGCTGTGGCTATGCTGACTACATAGAGTAGTCGATCTGTTGCGAGGAGACAGCCATGGTCATGTCGCCCGTCCTGGAGAGCTTCCCCCGCCCCGCCGCCCTGGTCGCCGGCGGCCGTGACGCCGGCCGGCGCGACGCCGAGGGCGGCACGGACGCCTCGGTCAGCGAGCGGCACGCCGCCGCGGCGCTCGCTCTCGGGCGCCGCGAGCTGGAGATCGCCGTGCGGCTCGGACACATCGCCACCGTGGCGTCCGGCGTCCCCTGGGAGCGGCGGGTGCCCCGCGCCGAGATCGAGCGCCTGGCCTCGGCACCCGGCTTCCCCGGCGCGCTGCGCGACCGCATCCGCCTCGTGAACGCCTCGGAGGGCGCCGCGCTGCTGCGGATCTCCCCGGCCCGCTTCTCCCGGCTGGCCCGGGGCGGCTGCCTGGCCCCGCTGAGTTTCCACCCCCACCACCGCGCCATCGTGTGGCGGTATCCGGCCGAGGAGCTGCGGCTGTTCGCCCTGCGACATCCCGAGCTGCTCAGCGGCCCTGCCCCGGGCGGGCTGCTGCGGGAGCTGCGCGGGGGCGCGGACTGGCGGCCCCGGCGATGGCGCGCCCGGCACACCGGCCTGCTCGCCCAGCAGGCCGGGAACGCCTGGGAGAGGGCCGCGGTGGCGGCGGCGGTGCTCGACCCGGCCGTGGTGACCGACACCGTGCCCGACCCCGTCGCCCGGGCCCGGCTCCACCGGCTGCGCCCGCCGCTGGGGGATCACCGGGAGGACGCGGCCGTGCGGGCCGTGCTGAGGGTGACCGACCCGGACGAATCGCGGTGGTACGCCGGGATGCTGCGCGAGGCGCTGCGAGAGGCCCGCGCCCTCGCCCGGCCTCGCGCACCGGTCACAGCTGACCGACGTCGGTGACCTTGATCACAGCCCGGCCCTCGGCCGCCGAGGCGGCCAGATCCACCTCGGCCGAGATGCCCCAGTCGTGGTCGCCCTCCGGATCGTGGAAGGTCTGCCGCACCCGCCACAGGCCGTCCTGCGGCAGCTCCTCGATCCGCAGCAGCCGGGGCCCGCGCGCGTCGGGCCCGGTGCCCAGCTCCTCGTACTCCTCCCAGTACGCCGCCAGGGCATCGGACCAGGCGTCGGCGTCCCAGCCGGACTCGCCGTCGAGCTCGCCGAGCTCCTCGAACCGGTCCAGGGCCGCCAGCTCCACCCGGCGGAACATGGCGTTGCGCACCAGCACGCGGAACGCGCGCGGGTTCGCCGTCACCGGCGTCACCTGGTCGGCCCGCTCCTGCGCCTCGTCGGCGTCCTCGACCTCGGGGTTGGCCAGCTGCTCCCACTCGTCCAGCAGGCTGGAGTCCACCTGACGGACCATCTCGCCCAGCCAGGCGGTGATGTCCTGAAGATCCTCCGACTTCAGATCCTCGGGGACGGTGTGCTCCAGCGTCTTGAAGGCGCTGGCCAGATAGCGCAGCACGATGCCCTCGGTGCGCGCCAGCTCGTAGTGCGAAACGAACTCGGAGAAAGTCATGGCCCGTTCGAACATGTCCCGGACGACGGACTTGGGGGAGAGCGGATGATCGCCCACCCACGGATGGCTCTTGCGGTAGACGCCGTAGGCGTGGAACAGCAGCTCCTCCAGGGGCCGCGGGTAGCTCACGTCCATCAGCCGCTCCATCCGCTCCTCGTACTCCACCCCCTCCGCCTTCATCGCCGCAACCGCCTCGCCCCGGGCCCGGTTCTGCTGCGCCGCCAGGATCTGCCGGGGATCGTCCAGCGTGGACTCCACGACCGACACCATGTCCAGCGCGTAGGACGGCGACTGGGGATCCAGCAGCTCGAAGGCGGCCAGCGCGAAGGTGGACAGCGGCTGGTTGAGCGCGAAGTCCGCCTGGAGGTCGACGGTCAGCCGCACGATGCGCCCCTGCGGGTCCGGGGACTCCAGCCGCTCGACGATGCCGCCGTCCAGCAGCGAGCGGTAGATCGCGATGGCACGCCGGATGTGCCGCAGCTGCTGCCGCCTCGGTTCGTGGTTGTCCTCCAGCAGCCGGCGCATCGCGTCGAACGCGTTGCCCGGCCGGGCGATGACGGCCAGCAGCATGGCGTGGGTCACGCGGAAGCGGGAGGTCAGCGGCTCAGGATCGGCGGCGATCAGCCGCTGGAAGGTGTTCTCGCTCCAGTTGACGAAGCCCTCCGGCGGCTTCTTGCGGACCACCTTGCGGCGCTTCTTCGGATCGTCGCCCGCCTTGGCCAGAGCCTTCTCGTTCTCCACCACGTGCTCGGGCGCCTGCGCCACCACCAGCCCCGAGGTGTCGAACCCGGCCCGCCCGGCCCGCCCCGCGATCTGGTGGAACTCCCGCGCCCGCAGCACCCGCACCCGGCTCCCGTCGTACTTCGTCAGCGCGGTGAACAGCACCGTACGGATCGGCACGTTGACCCCGACGCCCAGCGTGTCGGTGCCGCAGATGACCTTCAGCAGCCCCGCCTGGGCCAGCTTCTCCACCAGCCGCCGGTACTTCGGCAGCATCCCGGCGTGGTGGACCCCGATGCCGTGCCGCACGTACCGCGAGAGGTTGCGCCCGAACCGCGTGGTGAAGCGGAAGTTGCCGATCAGCGAGGCGATCTCGTCCTTCTCCGCCCGGCTGCACATGTTGATGCTCATCAGCGCCTGCGCCCGCTCCACCGCCTGCGCCTGTGTGAAGTGCACGATGTAGACCGGCGCCTGACGGGACTCGAGCAGATCCGTGATCGTCTCCGTCAGAGTGGCCACCCGGTACTCGTAGCTCAGCGGCACCGGACGGGTCGCCGAGCGCACCACGGCGGTGGGCCGGCCGGTGCGCCGCGTCAGGTCCTCCTCGAAGCGGCTGACGTCGCCCAGGGTCGCCGACATCAGGACGAACTGCGCCTGCGGCAGCTCCAGCAGCGGGATCTGCCAGGCCCACCCCCGGTCCGGCTCGGCGTAGAAGTGGAACTCGTCCATCACCACCTGGCCGATGTCCGCCTCCGCCCCGTCCCGCAGCGCGATCGACGCCAGCACCTCGGCGGTGCAGCAGATCACCGGCGCGTCGGCGTTGACCGACGCGTCGCCGGTGAGCATCCCCACGTTCTCGGTGCCGAAGAGCTTGCACAGGTCGAAGAACTTCTCCGACACCAGGGCCTTGATGGGCGCCGTGTAGAAGGTGACCTGATCCCGTGCCAGCGCGGCGAAGTGCGCCCCCGCCGCGACCAGGGACTTTCCCGAGCCCGTCGGGGTGGACAGGATGACGTTCGACCCGGACACCACCTCGATCAGCGCCTCCTCCTGCGCGGGATACAGGGAGATCCCCTGCTGCGTCGCCCACGTCGAGAACGCGTCGAAGAGGGCATCGGGGTCGCTGCCGTCCGGCATCTGATCGATAAGGGTCACGCCCCCATACTGCCCGCATCCGGTGTCCGGGCGGGAACCGGCCGCTCCTGCGAAGATCACGAGGCACTACGCTGTCGCGCCGACGAAGAACTCACAGGACGACAACCTTGCGACGCGGCAGGCGAGTCGACAACAGAAGGGGCGGGGCGCAGTCATGATGGGACCGGCGCATTCACTGTCAGGAGCGGCCGTGTGGCTGGGGGTGGGGGCGGCGGTCGCGTACGCGGACCATGCCATGCCCTGGCCGGTGCTCGTGGTGGGCACCCTGATCTGCGCGGGCGCCGCGCTGGCCCCCGACCTCGACCAGCCCTCGGCGACGATCTCCCGCGCCTTCGGCCCGCCGTCCCGGCTGCTGGCCATCCTCATAGGGAAGATCTCCGCCGTCGTCTACAACGCCACCCGGGCGAAGGGCGAGCGGCGCCGCAGCGGCGGGCACCGCACCCTCACCCACACATGGGTGTGGGCCGTCCTCATCGGGGCCGGCTTCTCGGCCGCCGCCGTCGCCTGGGGCCGCTGGGCGGTGCTGGTCACGCTCTTCGTCCACGTGGTGCTCGCCGTGGAGGGCCTGCTGTGGCGGATGGCCCGGGTCTCCAGCGACGTGCTGGTGTGGCTGCTCGGCGCGACCAGCGCCTGGCTGCTGGCCGCGACCCTCGACGAGCCGGGCAACGGCTCCAACTGGCTCTTCGAGGACCAGCCCTACCTGTGGATCGGCCTGCCCATCGTGATCGGCGCCGTGGTGCACACCCTCGGCGACGCGCTCACCATCTCCGGCTGCCCCATGCTGTGGCCGCTGCCCATCGCCGGCAAGCGCTGGTACCCGCTGGGCACCCCCCGCTTCATGCGCTTCCGGGCCGGCGCCTGGGTGGAGAACCGCATACTGATGCCCGTCTTCGTGGTGATCGGCGCCGCCGGGGGCGTGGGGGCGGCGGTCCTCGCCGCCTGATCCCGCCACGCCCCCGGCGCTCCCTCCGGTGACCCGGGTCAGCTGTGCCAGGAGCGCCACAGGGCGGCGTAGGCCCCCTGCGCCGCCACCAGCTCGTCGTGGCTGCCGAGTTCGCTGATCCTGCCGTCCTCGACCACAGCGATCACGTCAGCGTCGTGGGCGGTGTGCAGCCGGTGCGCGATGGCAATCACCGTCCGCCCCTCCAGCACGCTCGCCAGCGAGCGCTCCAGGTGCCGGGCCGCCCGCGGATCCAGCAGCGAGGTCGCCTCGTCCAGCACCAGCGTGTGGGGGTCGGCCAGCACCAGCCGGGCGAGCGCGATCTGCTGTGCCTGGGCCGGGGTGACGGTCAGCCCTCCCGAGCCGACCTCGCTGTCCAGGCCGTCCGGCAGCGACCGCACCCATTCGTCCGCGTCCACCGCGCCCAGCGCCGCCCACAGCTCGGCGTCCGTGGCGTCCTCCCGGGCCAGCAGCAGGTTGTCCCGCAGCGGCCCGACGAACACGTGGTGCTCCTGGTTGACCAGCGCCACCTGCTCGCGCACCCGCTCGGCGGACATGCCCGCCAGCCGCGCCCCGCCGAGGGTGATCTCTCCCCGGCGGGGGGCGTAGATCCCGGCCAGCAGCCGGCCCAGCGTGGACTTGCCCGCACCGGACGGGCCGACCAGCGCCAGCCGGGTGCCGGGCGGCACCTCCAGCGACACGCCGTGCAGTACGTCGTTGTCCGCCACGTACCCGAAGCGCACCCGGTCGGCCGTCAGCTCCCGGCCCTCGGGCGTCACCGCGTCGTCGCCCGCCTCGTCCTCGATCTCGTGCACCCCCACCAGCCGCGCCAGCGACACCTGCGCCACCTGCAGCTCGTCGAACCAGCGCAGGATCATCCCCACCGGCTCGATCATCATCTGCGCCAGCAGTGCACCGGTCGTCAGCTCGCCCACGCTGACCCAGCCCTCCAGCACGAACCAGCCGCCCAGCAGCAGCACGCCGCCCATGATCGTGGCGTGGTAGACGTTGATCGTCGGAATCAGAATGGAACGCAGCCAGAGTGTGTAGCGTTCCCAACTGGTCCACTCCTTCACGCGCCGGTCCGACAGGGCGACGCGGTCGCGCTCCAGCCGGTGGGCCTCGATGGTCCGCCCGGCATCGACCGTCTCCGCCAGCACGGCGGCCACGGCGGCGTATCCGGCCGCCTCCGAGCGGTATGCCGAGGGCGCCCGGCGGAAGTACCACGTGCAGCCGGCCAGCAGCACCGGCACGGAGATCAGCACGCCCAGGCCGAGCGGCGGCGCGGTGACCACGATGCCGCCCAGCAGCAGCCCGACCCACACCACGGCGATCGCCAGCTGCGGCACGGCCTCCCGCATGGCCTGCGCCAGCCGGTCGATGTCGGTGTTGATCCGCGCCAGCAGGTCGCCCGTCCCGGCGCGCTCCAGCACTCCCGGCGGCAGCGCCACCGAGCGGACCAGGAAGTCCTCGCGCAGGTCGGCCAGCATCCGCTCGCCCAGCATGGCGCCCCGCAGCACGACCAGCCGCACGAAGAACGCCTGGACCGCCAGCGCCACGGCGAACAGCGCGACGGTGCGCCCCAGGTGCAGCTCTCTCTCGCCGTCCGCGAGGGACTCGATCACCTGCCCCAGCAGATAGGGGCCGACCATCGACGCGATCACCGCGACCGCGTTGGCCGCCACCAGCACGGCGAACGCCCCCCGGTGGCGGCGCAGCAGGTCGCCGACGTAGGCGCGGACCGTGGCCGGGCCGGCCACGGGGAGCCGGGTCGCGTGCTCGCCGGTGGCCGGGTCGTACTCCGGGGGTCTGACCCCGATCATGCGGACTCCTCGGCGTAGTAGGCGGGTTCCGCGTCACGGGACCCCGCGTCGTCATCGGGCCGGGCCGCGGCGTCGGCCTCCGGCTCCCGGGTCACGATCGCCCGGTACTCCGGAGCGGCGCGCAGCAGCTCCCGGTGCGAGCCGGTGGCCGCCACCCGCCCGTCGCGCACGAACGCCACCGCGTCCGCGCGGTCGAGCAGCAGCGGGCTGGAGGTGAACACCACGGTGGTGCGCCCCGACCGCAGCGCCCCCACGCCCTCCGCGACCCGCGCCTCGGTGTGCGAGTCGACGGCCGAGGTCGGCTCGTCCAGCACCAGCACCTCCGGGTCGGTGATCAGCGACCGGGCCAGCGCCAGCCGCTGCCGCTGGCCGCCTGACAGCGAACGGCCCCGCTCGGTGATGCGCGTCCGCATCGGGTCCCCGCTCGCGTCGGGCGCCCCCTGGGCCAGCGCCCGCAGCACGTCCTGGCACTGCGCGGCCCGCAGCGCGTCGGCCGCCGACACCCGCCCGGAAGCGGGCACGGCCAGCAGCTCCCGGAGCGTGCCGGACAGCAGCACCGGATCCTTGTCCTGGACCAGCACCGCCTCGCGGGCGTTCGCCAGCGGCACCTCGTTCAGCGCGACGCCCCCCAGCCGGACCGAGGGCTCGCCCCGGCCCTGGGCGGGATGCCCGCCGAGCCGCTCGGCCAGCCGCTCCGCCGCGTCCGGATCGCCGCACACCACCGCCGTCAGCAGCCCCTCGGCCGCGCGCAGCCCCGTCACTGGGTCCCACAGCTCGCCCGCGAGCGGCCCCTCCGGCGCGGCCGTCGCCTCCTCTTCCCGCCGCAGCGCCAGCACCCGCACGGCCCGCTTGGCCGAGGGCCGGGAGAAGGTGAACGCCATCGCCGTCTCCTGGAACATGCGCAGCGGGAACATCAGGAACATCACCGCGCCGTAGACGGTGACCAGTTCGCCGGCGGACAGCCGCCCATCCCGGGCGAGCTGCGCGCCCTGCCAGATCACCGCGAGCAGCAGCAGCCCGGGCATCACCACCTGCACGGCGTCGATCAGCGACCACATCCGCGCGCTGTGTACCGACGCCGCCCGCACCTCCTGCGAGGCCCGGCGGTACCGGTCGAGGAACAGCTCCTCGCCGCCGATGCCCCGCAGCACGCGCAGCCCGGCGACGGTGTCCGAGGCCAGCTCGGTGGCCCGCCCGGACTTCGCCCGCTCCCGGTCGGCCCGCCGCGTGGCCGCCGGCAGCAGCGGGAAGACGCTGAGCACCACCGCGGCGATCCCGGCCGCCACGATCAGCCCCAGCCTCGGCTCGTACACCACCAGCCCGGTGCACACGCCCAGGGTCACCACCACGCAGGCGGCGAACCGCGAGAACGACTCCACGAACCAGCCGATCTTCTCCACGTCGCCGGTGGAGACCTTCACCACCTCCCCCGCGGCCACCCGCCGCGTCAGCACGCCGCCGAGCTCGGCGGTACGCCGGGCCAGCAACTGCTGCACCCGCGCCGCCGCCGTGATCCAGTTGGTCACCGCCGTCCGGTGCACCATGGCGTCGGCGAACGCCATCACGGCGGTGAGCCCCAGCATCAGCAGCGCGATGACGGCGAGCTCACGGCCCGAGCCGTCCACCACGGCGTCCACGCCCAGCCCGAGGAACACCGGCAGCGTGCCGACGCAGGAGACGTGAAGGATCCCCCAGGCCAGCGTCCGCGCCTGGCCGCCCAGCTGGCGGCGGAAGAGCCAGACCAGGAACCGGAATCCGGACCGTACATCGGGCTCCCCGGGGTCGGAGTACGGAAGATCGCGAATCTGCATGACATCCCAGACTGGGCTCGAACGGAAGTGGTCAACCTGGCAAGGGTCCTGGTCCGAGGGGCCGAATTTCAACGCATTTTCCCGTCTCGCGTCCGGCGCGGGCGGGACGCCGCGGCGTCGCCGGAGCACGTGGCCGGAGCAGGGAGCCGGAGCAGGGGGAGGCGGCTTCACACCCCGAAGCCATCGGGTGGGGTGAGGCCCCACGCCGCGCGCCTCACCGGGCCATTCGCCGACGGCGTGGGTTCACGCCGTGCAGGTGGTCTAGACGGATCGGCGTCGTTGGCAGTTTTCTCTGTTTCAAAAAGGAACGCACAAGGTGTTGACCTGACCGTTACGCGCCCGCAGTATGAAGACATCCGCTGAGTGGGAGCGCTCCCATTGGCCGCGGGACGCTCGTGCTCGGCGGTGGCTCTCTACCGGAGACCCAAGGATCGAGAAGGGCCGCAACCATGCCACCCCCCCAAGGCATCCCGCTCGCGCGCCACCTCTCTTGCTCTGGCAGCCGGTCGTCCGCACATGAGTGCGACGAGGACGCCGGCGACCCGCCGCCGGCTGAACGGGGCGAGGCCGAGCGTCGGCGTGGCGAGGACCGCCGCCCGCTGCTCTGGCTGTGGGTGAAGGAAGCCAACAAGCTCAGTGCGTTCAACCGGCGAAGTCGAGGCGAGGGGCTGTGACTCGGTGACCGCCGCCGGTTGCCGTGCTCGTGTCCCCGCCACCCTTCGGTCCGAACGCCGTACGTTCCCGAATCCCTCCGCCTCCCACCGTTGTGTAGCCGCTCCGGGCCCCCGTTCAGCGGGGGTTGTCCGGTGGGTGTGCGGGCGCCGCCGCTTCGACTCCGTCAGGGACGACGCGGATTGAGGCGGGACCCGCCCCGGATGGCTGTGTCGACACCTCCTGTAGTCATCCGGGGCGGGTGGGGCGTACTGGGCAAGCATTTGTTTGAAACTGGAACGGTCGAGGTCATTGACGAAGGCATGACATTTTCGCAGCATGTGTTTGCCGCCGTCGGGTGGGAGCGCTCCCAAATCGGACCGCCGACCGCCCGCAGGGCGCCGGAGGGTCCACCACCCGGCGGCGGTTCTCGCTCCCGATGAGACGTCACGACCCTGTCGTGGCAAAGGATTCGAGAAGGGCCTGAAATGTCATCCCTTACCACCGCAGCCCTGTCACCCCCGGCGGTCGCCGGGGACCGCGTCGGGGCCGCGTCACCGGCCGCGGGCAGAGCGCTGGCGGCGCTGCGCATCGCCACCGGGTCGATCTTCCTCTGGGCCTTCCTGGACAAGACCTTCGGCTGGGGCTACGCCACCACGTCCGAGAGCTCGTGGCTGGAGGGCAACTCGCCGGCGGAGGGCTATCTCGCCAACGTCTCCGTCGGCCCCATGGAGTCGACCTACCACGACTGGGCCGGCCAGGCCTGGGTGGACCTGCTGTACATGGCCGGGATGCTCGGCCTCGGCGTCGCCCTCGTGTGCGGCGTCGCGCTGCGCCTCACGGCCGTGGCGGGCACCGCCATGATGCTGTTCCTCTGGCTCGGCGAGTTCCCGCCCGCCCGTCACCTGTCCGACGGCTCGCCGAGCGGGTCCCCCAACCCCCTCGTCGATCAACACGTCATCTACGCGGCCGCGATGATCGTGGCGGCCGCCTGCTCGGCCGGGCGCGTCTGGGGGCTCGGCCGGTACTGGGCCAGGCTGCCCCTCGTCAGCCGCCACCGCTGGCTGCAGTAGCCGGCGTCAGCGACCCGCGGACGCCGGACGGCGCCGGTGACACGGCGCCACGAAGACCGCGGGTGCGCGGGGAGTGGGCGATGGCCTCCCCGCGCACCCGCCCAAGCCGAGGCGCGGGGCAGCGGGTGCCGGGCCGGGGCCATGTAGAAGGGACGTGGCCCCCGACCGCACCCGCTGCTCCGCGCCGGTGCGAGGGCGGTGGCCTCCGTCCTGGTCCAGAGGGCCACCCGCCGTGCGAGGGCCCGAGCGATGGTCTTCGCTGTCGCGGTTCACCAGCCGGAGCGGCTCGCCCTCGGGCTGCGGCCGGCGCCGCCGGCCGGCTGGCCGGTAGCTTCCTTCGCCGCGCTCGCCGCGCTCGCCGCGCTCGCCGCGCTCGCCGCGCGGAACGCGGAGGCCCGTCCGCTCCGGTCGGTCACGGTCCGCAGGTCGGCGCGTTGTGCGCGTGACGCGTCGGTCCTGCCGTCGGCAGGACCGCTGGTGTCCGCGCCGGGCAAGCTCGCTGACTGTTCCGCCGCTGGCGCGGCGGATCCTCGGCCGTTTCGCCGTCGCCGTCCCGCTGCTCCGGTACGCGGCGTGCGTGCCCGGCTGCCTGTGGTCCGCTCCGGTCGGTCACGGTCCGCAGGTCGGCGCGTTGTGCGCGTGACGCGTCGGTCCTGCCGTCGGCGGCTCGCCGGTGTCCGTGCCGGGCCGGTCGCCGGCTTCCCGCCGCCGACGCGGCGGCCCCTCGGCCCGTCTCGCTGCCCCGGCAGTCGGCCGACTCCGCGTCCGCCTGCTCCGGCGCGCCCCCGACGGCCCGGGGGAGAGCGAAGGCGGCGAGAGTTCCCCCGCGTGGGGGGAAGGATGGGGAACTCTCGCCATACTGGTAAGTCGCCGCCGACGCCGCGAGGGTTGCTGCCGGGGTTGCCGGACCGTGCTCCGGGCGCGGGGAGGGGGGAGCCGGCACCCCGTAGAAATCGCTGTCCAGGCGCGTCGCCGGGCTCCGCGCGGTGCTCAGGGCGCCACGGGACGGCGATTCGGCCGAGGCTGGGCGGATAGACTCATCACGATGAGCAGCAGGCCGAGAAACGCTTTCTGCGGAGCGTTGCCATGATCCCTTCGGACGCCGCGTCCGCTACCCCAGCAGCGCCGGCGACCCTGCGCGACGTGGCCGAGCGCGCCGGGGTCTCGATGGCGACGGTCTCCCGCGTGCTCGCCGACAACTACCCGGTCGCCCAGCGCACCCGGCAGCGCGTGCTGCGCGCCATCCGGGAGCTGGACTACGTCGCCAACACCCACGCCCGCGCCCTGCGCGGCCGGGGCACCCCCACCGTCGCCTTCGTGCTGAACGACGTGCGCGGCGCGTCGTTCGCGCAGGTGGCGCACGGCGTGGAGGAGGAGGCGGCGCGCCGCGGCCGGATCTGCCTGATCTGCACCACCCAGGGCGACCCGGTCAGGGAGCTGTCTGTGGTGCGCACCATGCGCGAGCAGGGCGCGGGCGCGGTCATCCTCATCGGCGGCGTGGTGGACGACGCCGCCTACCGCGAGCAGATGACGGCCATCGCGCACTCCCTGGACGCCTCCGGCTCCCGGCTGGTGCTCTGCGGCCGTCCACCGCTCGGCTCCGGCGTTCCCGCGACCTGTGTGGAGTACGACAACGAGGGCGGCGCGTACGCCGTCGTCAGCCGGCTGCTCGCCCAGGGACACCGGCGGATCCTCATCCTCGGCACCAGTCCGAACGGCTCCACCACGGCGGCCGGCCGGCTGGCCGGATACCGCCGGGCCCTGGCCGACTTCGACGCGCCCTTCGACGAGACGCTGGTGCAGCACTCGGACTTCACCCGCGCCGAGGCGTACGAGCGGCTGCGCGAACGCCTCCGCGTGGGCCGTGACTTCACGGCCGTCTTCGCCGTCACCGACACCGTCGCGGCGGGCGCGCTGGCGGCGCTGAGCGACGCGGGGATCGAGGTCCCCGCCGACGTCTCCCTCGTCGGGTACGACGACGTGGACCCGGCCACCGACCTGCGGCCGCAGCTGACCACCGTGCACGTGCCCTACGAGGAGCTCGGCCGGACGGCCGTGCGGCTGGCGCTGGGCCTGCGCGAGGGCGAGGTGTCCTCGGCCGAGCAGCACGCCATGCTCGGCACCCACGTGGTCGTCCGGGACTCCACCGCCCCGCCGCCGCCCGGCACGGCCTAGCGAACCGGGCCGGGCCGCGGGCAGGGCGGACGTCACGCCGCCCGTCTCAGGCCTGGACGCGTAGCAGAGCGTGCCGAAGCCCAGTTCACAGCGTCGGGTAGTTCTGCCCGTCGCCGCCGAGGGTGATCGTGGCCTGCGGGTTGGGGGCCCAGCCGGGTCCGAGTGGGAGTTGGCGATCAGCCGCTCCCAGCACGCATTCCACGGGTCGCCCCCTGCGGCGACCCACCGCATTGATAGAGAAAAGTTCTCTATCAGGCAGGAACTCGAAACTTTCCGCATGCTCCCCGCCACTTCAGAAAACGTTGTCTGGCGCTACCAACCCAGCGCCGCCATCGCCGCGTTGTGCCCGGGAACACCGCTCACCCCGCCGCCGCGGACCGCGCCCGCCCCGCACAGCAGCACGTTGGCGTGCCCGGTCTCCACCCCCCACCGGCCCTCCGAACCGGGCTGGGCATAGGGGAACGCCAGCTCCCGGTGGAAGATGTTGCCGCCGGGCAGCCCCAGTTCGCGCTCCAGGTCCAGCGGCGTCCTCGCCTCCACGCACGGCCGGCCGTCGGCGTCGCGCGCGAGGCACGCCGCCAGCGGCTCCGCCAGGTGCTCCTCCAGCGCCGCCACCGTGGCGTCGAGCAGCGCCGACCGCGCCGCGTCGTTGTCCGCCGCGAACAGCCGTGCGGGCGTGTGCAGTCCGAACACGGTCAGCGTCTGGTGGCCCCGGGCGGCGAGTTCGGGAGAGAGGATCGAGGGGTCGGTCAGCGAATGGCAGTACAGCTCGCACGGCGGCGTGGCCGGCAGCCGCCCGCCGGCCGCCTGCCGGTAGGCGTCCTCCAGCTCCCGGTAGCCCTCGGCGACGTGGAAGGTCCCCGCGAACGCCTCGCGCGGGTCGGCGTCGGCGTCCCGCAGCCGCGGCAGCCGCGTGAGCAGCATGTTGACCTTGAACTGCGCCCCCTCGGCGGCGGGCGGCGGCTCCTCGCCCAGCAGCCGCGCCAGCTCGCCCGGCGCCGCGCCCACCAGCACCTGCTCCGCGCCGACACGCCCCTCCGCCTCCGCCGTGCGGAAGCGCACCTCGGCGGCGCGGCCGTCGGTGGCGACGGCCGTCGCCTCGTGGCCGGTGACGATCTCCGCCCCGGCCGACCTGGCGGCGTCGGCGAGCGCGTCGGTCACCGCGCCCATGCCGCCGACCGGCACGTCCCAGTCGCCGGTGCCGCCGCCGATGACGTGGTACAGAAAGCACCGGTTCTGCCGCAGCGACGGGTCGTGGGCGGCGGCGAAAGTCCCGATGAGCGCGTCGGTGAGCACCACCCCCCGCACGAGGTCGTCGTCGAACGCCGCCTCCACCGCCTCGCCCAGCGGCCGCTCGAAGAGCGCCTCCCAGGCGGCGTCGTCGGCCACCCGCCGCCGCAGCTCCGCGCGGGTGGGCAGCGGCTCGATGAGGGTGGGGAAGACGCGGACGGCCACCCGCCGGGTCATGGCGTAGAAGCGGCGCCACGCCTCGAACTCCCGGTCCGAGCCGGTCAGCCGGGCGAAGGACTCCCGCGTCCTGGCCTCGCCGCCGCCGACGAGCAGCCCGGTGGCCCGGCCGCCGCGCACCGCCGGCGTGTAGGAGGAGAACGGCCGCTTCCGCAGCTCCAGCCGCAGCCCGAGGTCCCGCACGATGCGCTGGGGCAGCAGGTTGACGAGGTAGGCGTAGCGCGACAGCCGGGCCGCGACGCCCGGGAACGCCGCGTGGGAGACGGCCGCGCCGCCGGTGCGGGCCAGGCGTTCCAGCACCAGCACGCTCCGTCCCGCGCGGGCGAGGTAGGCGGCGGCGACCAGGCCGTTGTGGCCGCCGCCGACGATCACGGCGTCGTAGGCGCCGCGCGCCGGCGGCGCGGAGGGCCGGGGGAGTGGGGATGCGTCGGGCATGGCACTTGGTAACACGCGGCGGAGGCCCGCGGCGAGCACCCCGGCCGGCCCGGCGCCGGCACCTGGCCAGGACACCGCCCGCGGCGTAGGGTCGCGGCGTGGACCTGATGGACACCGACGCGCCGGTGCCGCTGCCCGCGGTGCCCGCGCCGCTGCGCTGGCTGGGGACACCCACCGACTGGCGGGTCGAGGGCGACGACGCCCTCACGATCACCTCCCCGCCGCGGACCGACCTGTTCAGCGACCCCGGCGGCCCCGACCGCTTCGCCTCCGCACCCGCCCTCCTCGCGCGCCTGCAGGGCGACTTCACCCTCAGCGCGCACGTGACGGCGGAGCTGTCGTCCACCTACGACGCCGGGGTGTTGTTGCTGCACCGCGACGCCGACACCTGGGCCAAGCTCTGCCTCGAGCTGTCGCCGCAGGGCAGGCCGACGATCGTCTCGGTGGTGACGCGCGGCACCTCCGACGACGCCAACGGCTTCACAGCGGAGGGCGGCGAGATCTGGCTGCGCGTGGCGCGGATCGGCGGGGCGTACGCCTTCCACGCCTCGCACGACGGCCACTTCTGGCACCTGGTGCGGTACTTCGCGCTGGACGCGGACGGCTCCCACGACACCCGGGCCGGGTTCCTCGCCCAGTCGCCGCTGGGCGAGGGCACCACCGTCCGCTTCGCGCGGATCGCGTGCGCCCGGCGCACGCTGGGCGATCTGCGCGGCGGCGAGTGACACCTTGCCTCCGGCCGTAGGCTGGAAGGCTGTCCCATCCGTTCGCACCGGCATCGTCCGGTCCCGCGATGTCCCCGCCCTCGCGCCTCGTTCTGTCCTCGTTCTCGCCGGCTCCGCCTCGCCGCGGCCGGCGACGGCCCTCGAAGGAGCCCATGCCGCACGACAGCCTGCCCGCGCCGGCGCAGCCCGAACAGCCCTCGCCGCTCCCGCAGCTCTCCCAACCCGCCCAGATACGCCGCATCCTCCGCCTCTTCGTCCCCTACCGGGGCCGCCTCGCGCTCGTCGGCCTGCTCGTCGCCGCCTCCTCCCTCGTGGGGGTCGCCTCCCCCTTCCTGCTGCGCGAGATCATCGACACCGCGCTGCCCGAGCGCCGCACCGGGCTGCTCGCGCTGCTGGCCCTCGGCATGATCGCCACCGCCGTGACGGCGAGCGTCTTCGGCGTGCTGCAGACCCTCATATCCACCACCGTCGGCCAGCAGGTCATGCATGACCTGCGCACCGGCGTCTACGCCAAGCTCCAGCAGATGCCGCTGGCGTTCTTCACCCGGACCCGCACCGGCGAGGTGCAGTCCCGCATCGCCGACGACATCGGCTCCATGCAGGCCACCGTCACCTCCACCGCGACCTCGCTCGTCTCCAACCTCACGGCCGTGGTGGCCACGGTGGTGGCGATGCTGGCGCTGGACTGGCGGCTGACCCTCGTCTCGCTGGCGCTGCTGCCGTTCTTCGTCTGGATCGCGCGTCGCGTCGGGCGCGAGCGGAAGCGGATCACCACGCAGCGGCAGACGCAGATGGCGGCGATGGCCGCCATCGTCACCGAGTCGCTGTCGGTCAGCGGGATCCTGCTGGGCCGCACCATGGGCCGCGCCGAGGCGCTGACCCGCAACTTCGCCGCCGAGTCCGAGCAACTGGTCGGCCTCGAGGTGCGCGCCAGCATGGCAGGGCGCTGGCGCATGTCCACGATCGGCATGATCATGGCGGCCATCCCCGCCCTGCTGTACTGGTCGGCGGGGGCGATGCTGGAACTCGGCGGCACGCCGCCGTCGATCGGCACGCTGGTGGCGTTCGTCAGCCTCCAGCAGGGCCTGTTGCGCCCGGCCGTGTCGCTGCTGTCGACCGGCGTCGACATCCAGGCGTCGCTGGCGCTGTTCCACCGGATCTTCGAGTACCTCGACCTGCCGGTGGAGATCACCGAGGCGCCCGAGCCGGTGGAGCTGGAGCGCGCCCGCGGCGAGATCCGTTTCGAGAAGGTCAGCTTCGGCTACGACCCGGACGCGCCGCCGACCCTGTCCGGCATCGACCTGACGATCCCGGCGGGCGGCTCGCTCGCCGTCGTCGGGCCGACGGGGGCGGGCAAGACCACGCTGGGCTACCTGGTGCCCCGCCTGTACGACGTCACCGAGGGCCGCATCACCCTCGACGGCGTCGACGTGCGCGACCTGAGCTTCGCCTCGCTGTCCCGCGCCGTCGGGGTGGTCTCCCAGGAGGCGTACCTCGTCCACGCCTCCGTCGCCGACAACCTGCGGTTCGCCAAGCCGGACGCCACGCCGGCCGAGGTCGAGCGGGCGGCGCGCGCCGCCCAGATCCACGAGCTGATCGCGGCGCTGCCCCAGGGCTACGACACCGTCGTCGGCGAGCGCGGCTACCGCTTCTCCGGCGGCGAGAAGCAGCGGCTGGCCATCGCCCGTACCATCCTGCGCGACCCGCCGGTGCTGGTCCTGGACGAGGCCACCTCCGCGCTGGACACCCGTACCGAGGAGGCGGTGCAGCAGGCCATCGACGCGCTGTCGGCCGGCCGCACCACGCTGACCATCGCGCACCGGCTCTCCACGATCCGGGACGCCGACCTCATCGTGGTGCTGGACGGCGGCCGGGTCGCCGAGCGCGGCACCCACGCGGAGCTGCTGGCGCTCGACGGCCGGTACGCCGCCCTGGTGCGGCGGGACGCCCGGGCGCCGCGGGCCGTGGAGGCGGCTCCCTGACCGTGGCCCCTGCCTCGTCACCGGGTCCCCGGCTGCCCGCAAACAAACTATGCGAACGGTCGTGCTACTATCTCGGCGTCCCGCTCGCCACCGACCGAGGAGCCGCCGGGCATGAACCTCAGGGCCGCACTCGTCCGCACCGCACTCGCCACGCTCTCCCGCATCGCCCCCCGCGCCGCCGGCCGCCTGGCCCTGCGCCTCTTCCGCCTCCCCGCCGGCCGCAGCCGGCCGCGGCCCGCCGAGGAGCCCGTGATGCGGCGGGCCCGGCGGGACCGGCTCCGCGTGAACGGCGCCGACGTGGAGGTCTACGCCTGGGGCAGCGGTGAACGCCCCGTCCTGCTGATGCACGGCTGGGCCTCCCGCGCCTCCCGCTTCGCCCCCCTCGTCCAGGCCCTGCTGGAGCGCGGCTACAGCCCCGTCGCGTTCGACGCCCCCGGCCACGGCGACTCCGGCGGCGCCACCACCACGATCCTGGACTACCGGGAGATCGCCCGGCGCCTCCACGAGCGGCACGGCCGCTTCGCCGCCGTGATCGGCCACTCCGTCGGCGGCACCGCGGCGTTCTTCGCCATTCGCGGCCAGGTCACCGCCGACCGGCTCGTCTCCATCTCGGCCCCGTCCGACTTCGACCACGTCGTGGACCGGTTCTGTGCCCAACTCGGCGTCGGGCCCCGCCTCAAGGCCGAGCTGCGCCGCCAGATCGAACGCCGCATGTTCCCCGGCGAGGCCAACATCTGGGCTCGCTTCGCCGCCACCCACCGGCCCGCCGAGCACACCCACCCCGTCCTGGTGATCCACGACGACGCCGACGACACGATCGACACCGGCCAGGCACGCCGCATCGCCGCCGCCTACGGGCAGCAGGCCGACCTGCTGGTCACCCGGGGCCTGGGACACCGCCGCCTCATCGCCGACCCCGCCGTCATCGACGCCGTCCTCGACTTCGCCGCCGCCACAGAGCCCCTCGCCGAGCCGGCCACCCAGCCTGCCGGCCAGGGCCACGGCCCGGCCGGCAGGCCCTAGGACGCGGCCGGACCCACCCCCACGGGCCCCAGCGCCGCCCCCGCCGCCTCCGGGTCCGCGGCGCCGGCCCGCAGCCGCGCCAGGATCGCGGCCCACGCCCGGTCGTACCCGGAGTCGTCGCCGTGCAGCGCCGACTGCGAGTTGGCCATCTCCATGAACGACGCCAGCTCGAACGCCAGCTGCCGCGCGTCCACCTCCGGCCGCAGCTCGCCCGCCAGCCGGGCCTCCTCGATCACGCCCGCAACGAAGTCGAGCCACTCCACGCGGCAGGCCGCCACCGCCTCGTGCACCGCGCCGTGCCGCGCGCTGAACTCCGCGGCGACCGCCGCGAAGAAGCAGCCGCCGGGAAAGACCCGCGACCGGGAGTACTCCAGGTACCCCTCGCACAGCCGCCACACCCGCGCCAGCCCCGCCGGGGTCTCGCCCGCCGGCCGCGCGACCCGGTCCGCGAACACCGCGCGCGCCGCCCGGACGGTCGCCAGCTGCAGCTCCTCCTTGGACCCGAACAGCGCGAAGACGCCGCTCTTGCTCAGACCCAGCTCCGAGGCGATCCGGCCGATCGACAGCCCGTCGAGCCCCTCCACGGAGGCGATGTCCATGGTCCGGCCCAGCACCAGCCGCCGGGTCCTCTTCCCCCGCTCGACCCGTCCGTCCGTCCGTGTTCCGGCCACCACCGCCACCTCACGATCAGCCAGGTCCCCATGCTAGCCGCACGGCGTCACACCAGGCGCCCCGCGGCCGCCAGGTCGTCGAAGACCGCGTGGTCCACCGGCGCCGTCCGGTGCCGGTCGGCCAGCCGCAGCCACGCGATCTCCTCGATCTCGCTGCTGGCCGTCAGCGTGCCCCGGTACGCCCCCGTGTAGCACGCCATCCGCACCAGGGTGCCCTCCGGGTGCCCGTCCGCCGGCGCCGTGTAGGTGCCCAGGTAGGCCACGGTGTCCGGCAGCAGCTCCACCGCCAGCTCCTCGCGCACCTCCCGCACCAGCGCCGCCACCTCGCCCTCGCCGGGGTCGACCTTCCCGCCCGGGATGTAGAACAGCTCCCGGCCCCGGGAACGCGCCCCCAGGATCCGTCCGCCCTCCAGGTGCACCCAGGCCACGGTGTCGATCAGCCGCTCCACTGCCATCTGCCTCCTGCACTCGCCTCGCGGGCCCGCCCGATGGTGTCATGGAGGTCTGGGGGTGTGCGATGGAGAACCCGGAGACTCCGGACCGGCAGCCCTACGGCGGCGGGCCGCTGTGGCTGCATCCCGACGACGACCTCGCGCCCAACCGGCCGGGCGAGACCCTCCACGGCCGGGTGGCGGCGCTCCCGGCGGGCCGCGCCCGGCGGCTGCGCGACCGGCTGCTGGCGCGCTCCCGCGAGGCCGGAGACCTGCGGGCCCGGCTGCTGGGCGAGCAGTTCGCCGGGGCCCGCCTCGACCGGCTCGCCGGCGTCGGCTGGCGGGTGCTGCACTCCGTCCCGCTGCCCGGCGCGCCCGACATCTCCCACCTGGCCATCGGCCCGGCCGGCGTGCTGAGCTTCCGCACCGTCTTCCACCGCGGCGCGCGGCTGTCCGTGGGCGGCGACACCGTGGAGGTCGCCCGGGCGGGACGCCGCCGCGCCGAGCCGTACGTCCGCACCTGCCGCCGGGACGGCACCCGCGCCGCCCACGCCCTGACCCGCGGCTGCGGCTTCCCCGTCGAGGTGCGGCCCGTGCTGGTCTGCGTCGCCGCCGCGCGGGTCGAGGTGGGCACCGGGCCGCGGGACGTGGAGGTGCTCGCCGAGCCGGAGCTGCCGTCCCTGGCGGAGCGCGGCGGGGTCCTCAAGCCCGACGTGATCGAGACGATCTACGGCGTGGCCCGCGACCGCCGCACCTGGCGGGGCGTGTGACCGCGGGCGGGTTCGTCAGCGCACCGAGGGGCGCACCGCCGGCTCCGGCGGCGGGGTGAAGACGCACAGCTCGTTGCCCTCCGGATCGGCCAGCACGTCCCAGTCGCGCTCCGCGTCCCGCCGCCTGACCATCCGCGCCCCCAGCGCCAGCAGCTCCTCGGCGTTCCCCCACAGGTCCAGGTGCATGCGGTTCTTCACCGACTTCCGCTCCGGCACCGGGTTGATCCAGATGAGCGGGCCCTGGCCGGACGGGTCGTAGATCGCCACCGGCCACTCCGGCGGCCACTCCTCGCCCGCGGGCGGTTCGCGCCTGACGTATCCCAGCGCGGCGCACCACCAGTCCGCGAGCGCCTGGTGGTCGTTGGCGTCCAGGGAGATGCTCTTGAAGCGCGCGGGAGGCATGCCGCGAGCCTAGGGCGTGCCCGGCGGGGGGCCGGGCGGGCGACACGCGCCGCCGGAGACGTGGTAGGCGGTCGGCGTCGGCGCGTCGGGGAAGCGGAACGCCCGCACCTCGCCCAGCTCGAACCCGGCCCGCCCGATCGCGGCCACCGTGTCGCGCCCGGTGTGGCAGCCGCCCATCAGCCGCGGCCACAGCGTGACGTCGAAGACCCGCTGCACGCGCCGCACGCCCACCGACGGCGCCCGCACGTGCTCCAGGAAACGCAGCACCCCGCCGGGCCGCAGCACCCGGTACGCCTCGGCCAGGGCCGCCCCCGGATCCGCGACCGAGCACAGCACCAGGCAGGCCACGACGGCGTCGCAGGAGGCGTCGGCCAGCGGCAGCCGCGCCGCGTCCCCGGCGACGACCGTCACCGGCACCGGGGCCGCCGTCGCCGCCTCGCGGCCCAGCCGCCGCAGCCGGGGCTCGGGCTCCACCGCCACCAGCCGCGCGACGCCGGGCGGGTAGTGGGGGAAGTTCCGGCCGTTGCCGGCGCCGATCTCGGCCACCTCGCCGGCCAGGCCCGCCAGCAGCGCGGCGCGGTGACCGGCCATGCCGCGCCGGTCCATCGCCGGGCTCAGCCGCGCGTAGCACCGGGCGAAGAACGGGTTGCCGCGCCCTGACCGCGGCCGCCTGCGCGCATCGAGTGTCATGGTTCAAGTCTGCGGCGCGAACGCCGGAAGACCGTGCGGACCGGCCGTCGCCAGCAGGCGCTCTGGCTCACCGGCCCGGTGCACGGCCAGCCAGAAGCGCTCCCTGCCCGCCGCCACGCGCGGCTCGAACGACACCCGCACGAAGCCCGCGCCGCCGTCTGCCGCCGCCGCCAGCCGGCCGAGCTCCGCCTCCACCCGCCGCCACTCCCCGGCCGGAACGTACTGCCGCATGATCGAGTGCCACACCACGGTCAGCGTGCCCGGCTCCAGCGTGATCCCCGCGAGGAACTCCGCCGCGCCCGCCGCCTCCACCGTGGCCGGCACCTTCGCCGCGACCCGCAGCGCCCCGTCCAGCCGGGCCCGGCGCTCCGGCTGGTCCGGCCACAGGTACGCGCGTAGCGCGAGCGAGCCGTCGGCCGACAGCGGGTCGATGGGCGCGGGATCGCAGCCGTGCCGCTCGACGATCCGCAGCGCCTCGTGGCGCGCCGCGCCCGCCCGCAGCCAGCCGGGCACCTCGCCCCGCCAGGCGTCCGCCAGCCGCACCGGCGAGTCGAGCGGGCCCCACGCGAAGTCCCCGCCCTCGTACCGGAACTGCTCCGCCCGCAGGTTCAGCCCCGCGCTCGACCCCAGCTCGAACAGCCGCACCGGCAGCTGCGCCGTGGGCACGGCGTACAGCAGCCCGGCCAGCAGCAGGTTGGCCCGGCCCACCTCGTTCGTCTGCGGCGGCCGCTCCAGCCACCGCCGCACCCACTCCGGGTGCCCGGCGACGGCGGCACGGAACGCGGGCCAGGCCTCGGCGGGGCGACCGGGGTCGAACGCCCCGCCGGCGCTGGGGTAGTGGGCCGCCAGCTCCGGGGCCCGCCCGGTCAGCGCCAGCGCGTGCACGCCGCCCAGCAGCCGCAGCGGCACCGCGTCGTCCCGCGTCGCGCGCTCGTGCCCCGCGATCGCCTCGGCGCACGGCCCGCCCTCCCGGATGTCCGCCGCCACGCGCCCGAGCAGCGCGGCGCACAGCGGAGAGCCCAGGCGGGCGCAGGCGGTGGCCTGCTGGTCGAAGGAACGGGCGGCCTGCTCGCGGTGCATGGTTACTCCTCACTCCGGCGAACGCCACAAGATCATGCGGCCTGACCCGCCCGTGGCGGAAGACGCGAGAACCCCCCGATCGTGGTAGCGGACAGCACGAATCCGACGCGATCGGGCACTGCTCCCGGGCGCGGGGCACCCCTCCTACGATGGGAACCCATGAACCCGCCCCGCATCGCCGTCTTCACGCGCACCACCGGTTACCGCCACGAATCGATCCCCGACGGCGTGAACGCCTTCCGCGAGCTGGGCGCCGCCCACGGCTTCGAGGTCGACGCCACCGAGGACCCCGGCGAGCTCGCCGCGTGGCTGCCGGGCTGCGCGGCCGCGGTGTTCCTGTCCACCAGCGGCGAGGTCCTCACCGAGGACAGCCGCCGCGCGCTGCGCGAACACCTCGCCGGGGGCGGCGGCTTCGTCGGCGTCCACGGCGCCGCCTGCACCGAGTACGACTGGCCCTGGTACGGCCAGGAGGCCGTCGGCGCGGTCTTCGACGGCCATCCCGCGCTCCAGCCCGGCGAACTGGCCGTGGAGGACCGCGACCACCCCGCCACCGCCCACCTCGGCGAGCGCTGGGCCTTCACCGACGAGTGGTACAACTTCACCGCCAACCCGCGCGGCCGGGTGCGGGTGCTGGCCACCGCCGACGAGACCACCTACGAGGGCGGCCGCATGGGCGCCGACCACCCGCTGATCTGGTGCCACGAGAACGCCGGCGGGCGCTCCTTCTACACCGCCCTCGGCCACACCCGGGAGTCCTACGCCGACCCCGACTTCCGCCGCCACCTCCTGGGCGGCCTGACCTGGGCCGCCCGCCGGCAGGAGCCGGCGGCATGACGGACATCACCCGGGTGCTGGGCGACATCACCGAGCAGCACGTCGACGCCGTCGTCAACGCCGCCAACTCCTCGCTGCTGGGCGGCGGGGGAGTGGACGGCGCCATCCACCGCCGGGGCGGCCCGGAGATCCTCGCCGAGTGCCGGCGCCTGCGGGCCTCCCGCTACGGGCGCGGCCTGCCCACCGGCCAGGCGGTCGCCACCACCGCCGGGCGGCTGCCGGCGCGCTGGGTGATCCACACCGTCGGGCCCGTCCACACCGAGGAGGAGGACCGCTCCGCGCTGCTGGCCTCCTGCTACCGCGAGTCGCTGCGCGTCGCCGCCGAACTGGGCGCCGCCACCGTGGCGTTCCCCGCCGTCTCCACCGGCGTCTACCGCTGGCCGCTGGCCGACGCCGCCCGCATCGCCGTGCGGGCCGTCCGCGAGACCTCCCGGGCCGGCGACTTCACCGAGCTGCGCTTCGTGCTGTTCGACCCGCGCGCCTACGAGGCGTTCGGCGAGGCGTTGGGGGAGGCGACGGCCTGACGCCGGGAGCGCCGCCCGCGCCGCCACCGTGAAGCACCGGGCATGAACGCTTCACCGATCCGTTCAGCTCCGCTGAGCGGTGCCGGCAGCCCGCCCGGGGGCGCGGGTCAGTAGGACAGCGGGTCGATCAGCTCGACCGCGCGCAGCGCCGCCGCCCCCGCCAGCCCGTCCTCCGGGTGCGCGGCGGCCACGTCCAGCGCCGTGTCCACCAGCTTGATGGCGTGCTCGTCCCCGTGCGCCGCCGCCCGCTCGAACAGCTCCTCCGCGCTCACCCCGCCGGGCTCCGCCGGCTCGCGCGGGCCGTCGCCCGGCGCGTACGCCGCGACCACCGCCGCGCTCGCCGACCACGCCGCCGACAGGCTCCTCGGCCACAGCTCCGGCGGCAGCGCGGGCAGCGCCCGCAGCACGGCGTTGGGCGCGGTCGCGGCGTGCACCAGCATCACCGGCTGGCCGTGCCCGTGCGTGGCGTAGTACCCGGTGGCCGCCCGCACCAGCTCCGCCAGCCGCTCCCGGGCCGCGCCGGAGTCCGCGCCCGGCGCCCCCTCGTCCCAGGCGGGCAGCCGGGTGATCTGACCCAGCCGGTGGTTGATGCCGCCCGACGGGTCCGGCACCCGCGGCACCGCCCGCAGCGCCTCGCCCGCCGGGCCCGGGGCGGCGGGCCGCGCGATCCCCGGCGGCAGCGGCTGGTGGCGCGCGGCCCAGTATCCCAGGCCGTGCGCCAGCTCCGCCAGGCGCGGCTCGTTCTCCCCGTCGCGCAGCAGCACCCGGACCGCGTGCCCCACCCGGATCACCGGATGGGTGGCACCGGCGGCGATCCCCGGCAGCAGCCTCGGCCACCACTCGGCCAGCACCGCGCGCCACGGCGCCTCGGCCAGCCGCTCCGCGAAGTACCCGGCCCAGTCCGCCAGATACCGCGGATCGCCCAGGGCCTCGCGCCAGTTCTCCCCGGTGACGCGGCCGTAGCGCCCGGGCCGCTCCTCCAGCCGCCGGGCGTAGGCGTCGACCCAGCGGTGCACGCGCGCCCCCTGTCCGCGCCGCACCATGGCCTCCACCGCCATCGGCCCGTGATTTGTCAGCCGGCCCTCGAACTCCGGCCCGGTGGCGTGCAACCGGCCCAGCGCCTCGTCCAGCGTTCCCGCTGCCCGTGTGTCCATGCGGCCGACGGTACGGATCCCCGGGCCGCCCGGTAACGGGCCCGGGACCGATCGGCCGGGCGACGATCGGACTAGGCCCCGGCCCCGGGTAAGCTGCGGTCGCCCGACGAGGAGAGAGCCAGGGGGCCATGACGAAACTGAGGGTGGCGGACGAGATCGGCGCGGCGTTCCCGCATCTGGCGGTGGCCGCCGTCGTCGCGACGGACCTCGAGGGCGGCGAGCCCTGGGAGGACGCCGAGGCGCTGCTCGCCGGCCTGGAGCGCGCGGCGGCGGCCGGCGGCTGGCAGCCGCCGGCCGAGACCGACCCGCTGCTCGCCTCCTGGCACGCGGCGTACCGGGCGTTCGGCACCAACCCGCGCCGCTTCCGTCCGAGCGTGGACGCCCTCGGCCGCCGCCTGGCCAAGTCCGGGCGGCTGCCGCGCGTCAACGCCGCCGTGGACGCCTACAACGCCGTCTCCCTCACCCACGGCGTCCCGGCCGGCGCCTTCGACCTGGCCGCCGTGCGCGGCGGCATCACCCTGCGGTTCGCCACCGGCGAGGAGACCTTCACGCCGCTCGGCGAGCCGGAGACCGCCGAGCCCGTCAGGGCGGGCGAGGTCATCTACGCCGATGAGAACGCCGACGGCCCGGCCGTCCTCACCCGGCACTGGAACCACCGCGACAGCGACCGCACCAAGGTCACGCCGGACTCCCGCCACGTCGTCTTCCTGCTGGAGACCGTGGACCCCGACGCCGGGCCCAAGGCCCTGGACCAGGCGGCCGACCAGCTCGCCTCGCTCCTCGGCCCGCGCGCCGGGAGCGTCGCCACGCACCTGCTCACGCCGGCCGGTCCGGCCGCGACCCTGGGCTGACCCTCGCGGGTGTTGTCAGGGCCGGCGGCCCAGCAGCGCGACCAGCCGGTCCTGCCGGCTCGCCGAGGCGGGCGTCTCCACCGGCGGATCGAACATGCCGAAGCCCTGCCAGGCCGGGACGGTGTCCTTGGCGTAGTCCCACACCAGCGCGACCAGCCCGTCGTCCAGGCGGTCGTCGGCCCCGATGCCGCGCGCCAGGTCCCAGGCGTGCACCGTGAGGTCGAGGATCATCTGCCGCAGGTACTCCTCGGCGGGCGTCAGGCCGCCGCTGGTGTGCACCCGGCCCTTCAGCGCGCCCGGCTCGTGGACCGCCTCGTGCGAGGCGGCCGCCGCCTCGTCCCAGGCCGCCACCGGGTCCTGGCCGAGCACGTCGCCGTCGTACCGGTCGCCGACCTCCTCCAGGGTCGCGCCCCGCAGCAGCCAGGGCGCCCACAGGTGCTCGCCGGTGAGGTGGTTGACCAGGTCGCGCACCGACCACTCGGTGCAGGGCGTGCCGTCGTCCCACTGGTCCCCCCGCACCCGGTGCACCCGCCGGCCGAACTCCTCCAGCCCCCGGTCGAACGCCTCCACAAGCTCCATACCGGCCACGATCTCACTCATCGCGGGTGCCGGCGACTCAGGTGGCCGGCCGCACGAGCACGACCTCCAGCGTGCGCGGCCCGTGCACGCCCTCGACCCGGTTCAGCTCGATGTCGCTGGTGGCCGACGGGCCCGAGATCCACGTCAGCGGCCGGTTCCGGTCCGGGGCCAGGCGCCGCAGCGCCTGCGGCACGGAGTCCACGACCTGGTCCGGGACGCGCACGACGCAGACGTGGTGGTCGGGCACGAGGGTGACGCGCCGCCGCCCCTGGCCGGGCCCGCCGTCCAGCACCAGGGTGCCCGTCTCGGCGATCGCCACCGCGCAGCCCGTGACCACGCTGTCGACCGCGTCCAGCTCGCGCGGGGTGAGCCCGGCCTCGTCGGCCACCCGGCGTACATCCCCGGCCTCGGCCAGCCACCCGGCGGGCAGCCCGTCCGGCACCAGGACCCGGCGGGCCCGGCGTTGCGTCAGCAGCCGCGCGATCAACGCCGGGAGGCCCGCCTCGTCGGTGTGGTGCACCTGCGCCCGGTAGTCGGCCAGGTGGTCCGCCAGCATCGCGACCGCGTCGGCGGGGGAGTGGCTGTCCAGGTAGTCCCGCGCCACCGGCACGTCCCGCGGCGACTCCCCGCGCGGCACGTCCGCCAGGGCCCGCCGCACCCGCGCCAGCACCTCCTCACGCCCGCCCATCGCCGGTCCCTCCCGCCGCGCCGCCGCGCGTGCGCCGCCACCAGTCCCGGAACGACTCGGCCGGCACCTCCGGCAGCTCCCGCGTCGCCGACCACGCCCGGCCCGGCCCCGGCAGCCGCCGCGGATGCAGCCGCCGCGTCCGCGACGCCAGCCGCTGCCCCGTACGCCACGCCCCGGGATGGTCCAGCGTCCAGCGGGCCGCGCGCATCGCCGCCCGCTCCGCGGCGTGCCCCTTCGCCGGCCGGATCACCCGCTTGCCGCCGCGCACCGTGACCTCGCCGCCCTCCACCACCCGCTCCCGCAGGTGCACCAGGACCTCCGGGATGTCGATGGCGACCGGGCACACCTCGTAGCAGGCGCCGCACAGCGACGAGGCGTACGGCAGCGACGCGTCCAGCTCCGTGCCCACCCCGCGCAGCTGCGGCGTGAGGATCGCGCCGATCGGCCCGGGATACGCCGAGCCGTACGCATGGCCCCCGGCCCGCTCGTACACCGGGCACACGTTCAGGCAGGCCGAGCAGCGGATGCAGCGCAGCGCCTGCCGCCCCACCACGTCCGCCAGCGCGTCGGTGCGCCCGTTGTCCAGCAGCACCAGGTGGAACTCCCGCGGCCCGTCGTCGTCCGCCGTGCCCGTCCACATCGAGGTGTAGGGGTTCATCCGCTCCGCCGTGGAGGAGCGCGGCAGCAGCTGCAGGAAGACCTCCAGATCCCGCCAGGTGGGCACGACCTTCTCGATCCCGACCACCGAGATCAGCGTCTCCGGCAGCGTCAGGCACATCCGGCCGTTGCCCTCGGACTCCACCACCACCAGCGTGCCCGACTCGGCCACCATGAAGTTCGCGCCGGAGACGCCCACCTTCGCGTCCAGGAACTTCTGCCGCAGGTGCAGCCGCGCCGCCTCCGCCAGGTCGGCGGGCGCATCGGTCAGGCCGTCGGGCGCCGGGCGGCCCCAGTCCGCCATGCGCTCGGCGAAGATCTCCCGGATCTCGCCCCGGTTGCGGTGGATGGCCGGCACCAGGATGTGGGAGGGCAGGTCGTCGCCGAGCTGCACGATCAGCTCCGCCAGGTCCGTCTCGCTGGCCCGGATCCCGGCCGCCGTCAGGGCCTGGTTGAGCCCGATCTCCTGCGTTGCCATGGACTTGACCTTCACCACCTCCCGCTCGCCCGTCGCCAGCACCAGCCGGGTGACGATGCGGTTGGCCTCGCGGGCGTCGGCCGCCCAGTGCACCCGGCCGCCCGCCGCGGTGACCGAACGCTCCAGCTCCTCCAGGTAGTGGTCGAGGTGACGCAGCGTCCGGTCCTTGATCGCCGCGCCCGCCGCCCGCAGACCCGCCCAGTCCGGCAGCTCGGCCACGGCCCGGGCGCGCTTGTCGCGGATGGTGTGGGTGGCGTGCCGCAGATTGCCCCGCAGCCGCTCGTCCGCCACGGCCGGGGCCGCGGCCTCCGGGAACGCCGGCATGCCCAGATACGTGCCGCTCACTGTGCCCGTCCGTTCGCTTCTGCGATCGCGCGGCAGTGCGCGGTCATCGCGGTCGTCCGCGACCCGGCAGCCGCGCGCTCGTCGCTCACCGTGACCTCACCAGGGACGCTCCTTCGTGCTGGCCAGGATCTCCGCGATGTGCACCGGACGCACCGGCGACCCCGTGCGGGCCAGCGTGCCGCCGATGTGCATCTGGCAGGAGTTGTCCACCGTGCAGACCGCCTCCGCGCCGGTGCCCGTGATGTTCCGGGCCTTGTCCGCGCCCATCGCCGCCGACACCGCGGCGTTCTTCACCGCGAACGTGCCGCCGAAGCCGCAGCACTCCTCCGCGCCCGGCAGCTCGATCAGGTCCAGGCCCTTGACCTGCCCCAGCAGCCGCCGCGGCCGGTCACCCAGAGCCAGCATCCGCAGCCCGTGGCAGGTGGGGTGGTAGGTGACGGTGTGCGGGTAGTACGCCCCGACGTCGGTCACGCCGAGGACGTCCACGAGGAACTCCGTCAGCTCCAGGGTGCGCGGCACCACCGAGGCCGCCGCCTCGGCCAGCTCCCCGCCCCGGCCCTCCTCCGCCGCCTTCGCGCCGATCCGCGGATAGTTCTCCCGCACCATCGCCGCGCAGGAGCCCGACGGCGTCACGATGTGGTCAACGCCGCGGAACGCCCGCTCGAAGCGGCGCACCAGCGGCTCCGTCTCGTGCCGGTAGCCGGTGTTGAAGTGCGGCTGCCCGCAGCAGCTCTGCTCCCCGGGGAACTCCACCCGCACCCCGAGCCGCTCCAGCAGCGCCACCACCGCCTGTCCGGTGCGCGGATAGAGCGCGTCGTTGACACAGGTGACGAACAGCGCGACCCGCATCGTCGCACCTCACCCCTTCCCGCCGTCGGCGATCCGGGCCGCCGCCCGGTCCCACGCCGCGCGGTCGCCCGAGGGCTCATGGTGCCGCAAGCTCTGCGTTTCGCGCAGCAGCGAGCGCATCTCGGCCAGCCCACCGCCCACCGGGCCCGCCGCCCGCGCCTGCACCAGCACGTTCCCCAGCGCCGCCGCCTCCGCCGGGCCGGCCACCACCGGCAGGCCGCACGCGTCCGCCGTCAGCTGGCACAGCAGCTCGTTGTGCGCGCCGCCCCCCACGACGTGCACCACCCTCACCTCCCGGCCCGACAGCCGCTGCGCGTCCACCACCGCCCGGCGGTGCGCCAGCGCCAGCGAGTCCAGCACGCACCGCACCGTCTGCGCCGGGTCCCCGGGCTCCGGCTGGCCGCCGGCCCGGCACGCCGCGGCGATCCGCTCCGGCATCCGCCCCGGGGCGAGGAACGCCGGGTCCCCGGCGTCCACCACCGACCGCAGCGCGGGCCGCCGGGCCGCCTCGTCCAGCAGCTCGCCCAGCTCGCACCGCAAGCCCGCCGCCTCCCACTCCCGCAGGCACTCCTGCAGCAGCCACAGCCCCATGATGTTGCGCAGGTAGCGCACCGTGCCGTCCACGCCCAGCTCGTTGGTGAAGTTGGCGCGCCGGGAGTCCTCCGTCAGCACCGGCGCGTCCAGCTCCAGGCCCGCCAGCGACCACGTGCCGGTGGCGATGTACGCGAAGCCCGCGCCCGCCGCCGGCACCCCCACCACCGCCGAGGCGGTGTCGTGCGAGCCGACCGCCCACACCGGCACCGGCCCCGGCAGACCCGTCTCCTCCAGCACCTCCGGCAGCAGCCGCCCGGCCGGATCGCCCGGCCCGCGCAGCGGCGCGAACAGGCCCAGGTCGACGCCGAGCACCTCGGCCACCGGCCGCGCCCAGTCGCCGGTCCGCGGATCGATCAGCTGCGTGGTGGAGGCGTTCGTCAGCTCCGTGCCCGCCTCGCCCGTCAGCCAGTACGACACCAGGTCCGGGATCAGCAGCAGCCGCCGCGCCGCCGCCAGCTGCGGGCTGCCCTCGGCGGCGGCCAGCTGGTAGATGGTGTTGAACGGCAGGTGCTGCAGCCCCGTCGCCGCGTACAGCTCCTCGGGCGGCAGCCGCTCCCACACCCGCTCGGGAACGCCGCCGGTCCGCTCGTCCCGGTAGTGCACCGGGTTGCCCAGCAGCGCGCCCGAGGCGTCCAGCAGGCCGTAGTCCACCGCCCAGGAGTCGATGCCGACGCCCGCCAGGCGGCCCCCCGCCGCCTGCCCCGCGGCCCGCAGCCCCTCCAGCACCCCCCGGTACAGCGCCAGGATGTCCCAGTGGAGGGTGCCGCCGGCCCGCACCGGATGGTTGCCGAAGCGGTACGCCTCGCGCAGCGACAGCGTGCCGCCGCCCGCGAACGCCAGCATCACCCGCCCGCTGGACGCCCCCAGATCCACGGCGGCGAACGGCCGGGCGCCCGGCGCGGTCACCGCAGGAACGCCGCGGCCACCCCGGCGTCGACCGGGATGTGCAGCCCCGTGGTGTGGCTGAGGTCGCCGCTGGTCAGCGCGAACACGGCGTTCGCGACGTGCTCCGGCAGCACCTCCCGCTTCAGCAGCGTCCGCTGGGCGTAGAACTCGCCCAGCCTCTCCTCCTCCACCCCGTAGACCGCCGCCCGCTTGGCGCCCCAGCCGCCCGCGAAGATGCCCGAGCCGCGCACCACCCCGTCCGGGTTGATGCCGTTGACGCGGATGCCGTGCTCGCCCAGCTCGGCCGCCAGCAGCCGCACCTGGTGCGCCTGGTCGGCCTTCGTCGCGCCGTACGCGATGTTGTTCGGCCCGGCGAACACGCCGTTCTTCGACGCGATGTACACGATGTCGCCGCCCAGGCCCTGCTCGGTCATCACCCGCGCCGCCTCGCGCGACACCAGGAACGACCCGCGCGCCATGATCGCGTGCTGCAGGTCCCAGTCGGCCGCCGTCGTCTCCAGCAGCGGCTTGGAGATGGAGATCCCGGCGTTGTTCACCACCAGGTCGACGCCGCCGAACGCCAGCAGCGCCTCCTCGAACCCCGCGGCGATCTGCTGCTCGTCGGTGACGTCCACCGTGACCGCCACCGCCTTGTCCGGGCCGCCCAGCTCCTCGGCGACCTCGGCGGCGGCGCCCGCGTTGACGTCGGCGACCACCACGCAGGCGCCCTCGGCGGCCAGCCGCCGCGCGGTCGCCCTGCCGATGCCGGAGCCGGCGCCCGTCACCAGCGCGATCCGCGTCGCGAGGGGCTTCGGCGCGGGCATCCGTCGCAGCTTGGCCTCCTCCAGCTCCCAGTACTCGATGCGGAACTTCTCCGACTCCTCGATGGGGGCGTACGTCGAGACCGCCTCCGCGCCGCGCATCACGTTGATGGCGTTGACGTAGAACTCGCCCGCCACCCGGGCGGTCTGCTTGTCCTTGCCGAAGGAGAACATGCCCACGCCCGGCACCAGCACGATCGCCGGGTCGGCGCCGCGCATCGCGGGGGAGCCGGGCGTCGCGTGCCGCTCGTAGTAGGCGCGGTACTCCTCGCGGTACGCCGCGTGCAGCTCCCTCAGGCGCGCCGCGGCGTCCTCCAGCGGCGCGGAGGGCGGCAGGTCAAGCACCAGCGGCCGGACCTTGGTGCGCAGGAAGTGGTCCGGGCAGGAGGTGCCCAGCGCCGCCAGCCGCGGGTGCCCGGTGCGGGAGAGGAAGTCCAGCACCACCTCGGCGTCGGTGAAGTGGCCCACCTGCGGCCGGTCGGCCGACGCCAGCCCGCGGATCACCGGCGCCAGCGCGGCGGCCCGCGCACGGCGTTCGCCCTCCGGCAGCGGCGCGAACCCCTCCCGCACCGGCCCGAACGGCTCCGGACGGCCGCGCTCGGCCAGGAACGCCTCGGCGGTGCGGATGATGTGCAGCGAGTTCCGCTCGCACTCCTCGCTGGTCGCTCCCCACGCCGTGATGCCGTGGCCGCCCAGCACGCAGCCGATCGCCTGCGGGTGCGCCTTCTGCACGGCGGCGATGTCCAGCCCGAGCTGGAAGCCGGGGCGCCGCCACGGCACCCACACGACGCGCTCGCCGAAGCACTCCTTGGTCAGGGCCTCGCCGTCCGCGGCGCAGGCCAGCGCGATGCCGGAGTCGGGGTGGAGGTGGTCGACGTGGGCGGCCTCGACCAGGCCGTGCATGGCGGTGTCGATCGACGGGGCCGCCCCGCCCTTGCCGTGCAGGCAGTAGTCGAACGCCGCGACCATCTCGTCCTCGCGCGCCACCCCCGGGTAGACCTCGGTGAGTGCCCGCAGCCGGTCAAGACGCAGCGCCGCCAGGCCCTCGGGGCGCAGCGTGCCGAGGTCGCCGCCGGAGCCCTTGACCCACAGCAGCCGGACCTCGCCGCCGGTGACGGGGTCGGTCGCGGTGCCCTTGGCGGAGGTGTTGCCGCCGGCGTAGTTGGTGTTCCTCGGGTCCGCGCCCAGCCGGTGGGAGCGGTCCAGCAGCTCGGCCACGGCCGGGTGCCGGCGTTCCGCCTGGTGGTGTGCCTGTTCCGTCATCGCGCTCACGCCCCCCAGCCGGCCTGCCGGCCGCCCTTGCGGTCCTCCGTGATCGTCTCCGCCCAGCCGGAGCGGCGGTAGGCCGCGATCGGGTCGGGGTCGATGCCGATCTCCTCGCGCAGCTCGGCCAGCAGCGGCCGCACGTCGGTGTTGTAGGCGTCCATCAGCACGGCGTTGGCCCCCAGCACGTCGCCCTCGGCCTGGGCGGCGGCCAGCGCCTCGCGGTCCACCAGCAGCGCCTTGGCGGTGGCCTCCTGCACGTTCATCACCGAACGGATGATGGCCGGGATCTTCGGCTCGATGTTGTGGCACTGGTCGAGCATGAACGCCACCTCCGGGCCGTACCCGCCGCCGCGCACCACCTCGTACATGATGCGGAAGAGCTGGAAGGGGTCGGCCGCGCCGACCATCAGGTCGTCATCGGCGTAGAAGCGGGAGTTGAAGTCGAAGCCGCCGAGCTTCCCCTCGCGCAGCAGCAGCGCCACGATGAACTCGATGTTGGTGCCGGGGGCGTGGTGCCCGGTGTCCACCACGACCTGCGCCCTGGGGCCGAGCCGGAGGCAGTGGGCGTAGGCGGTGCCCCAGTCGGGCACGTCGGTGGTGTAGAAGGCGGGCTCGAAGAACTTGTACTCCAGCAGCATCCGCTGGTCCTCGCCCAGCCGCTCGTAGACGGCCGAGAGGGCCTCGGCGAGCCGGTCCTGGCGGGCGCGGATGTCGTCCTGGCCGGGGTAGTTGGTGCCGTCGGCGAACCACAGCTTCAGGTCGCGGGACCCGGTGGCGTCCATGATGTCGACGCACTCCAGCAGGTGGTCCAGGGCCTTGCGCCGCACGGCGGCGTCGGGGTGGCAGACGCTGCCGAGCCTGTAGTCGTCGTCCTGGAAGACGTTGGAGTTGATGGCGCCGAGCTTCAGCCCGCGCTCCTCGGCGTACTTGGCGAGCGCCGCGTAGTCGTCGACCCGGTCCCACGGGATGTGCAGGGCGACGCTGGGCGCGGCGCCGGTGTGCTTGTGCACCTGTGCGGCGTCGTCGAGTTTCTCCCGTGGGTTGCGCGGCACCCCCGGCTGCGCGAACACCTTGAAGCGGGTGCCGGAGTTTCCGTAGGCCCACGACGGGGTCTCGATGGCCTGCGAGGTCAAGGCCGCCTTGAGGGCGGGGGGGACGGTCATGCGATCAGGGCTCCCTGAACACCGAATGTGAATCGTTTCACCTACTCGACGCTAAGAGTGCCGGTCACGTGCTGTCAAGGGAGCGGGGGGTGCTCTGCGATCTTGACGCCGTGGGACCGGCTGGTTAGCTTGCGAGCTGCCATCGGGGTGAATCCTTTCAGAAGGGGTGTGTGGGCACCATGCAGCGGGTCTGCTTTCTGCTGAAGGTCCGCGCGGACCGGCTCGCGGAGTACCGGCGCCGCCACGAGGCGGTGTGGCCCGAGATGCTCGACGCCCTCAGCGCCGCCGGCTGGCACAACTACTCCCTCTTCCTGCGCGAGGACGGCCTGCTCGTCGGCTACCTGGAGACCGAGGACTTCTCCGCCGCCCAGCGGGCGATGGCGGCCACCGAGGTCAACGCCCGCTGGCAGGCCGAGATGGCCGGCTTCTTCGAGTCGCTGGACGGCGCCCGCCCGGACGAGGCGATGACGCCGCTGACGGAGGTGTTCCACCTCGCGTGACCCGCCACCC
>NZ_JBQQCA010000049.1:0-55872 GCF_052246635.1 Streptomyces sp. 6N223
GGTGGGGTCAGCCCTCAGCGCTTGCGCTCGGCCAGGACCACCAGGCCCGCGATCACCGCGAAGAGCAGGATCGGGGCGAGAACGAAGAGGCTCAGCGTCTCGAAGATGCTCAGCCCGCTCCCGGGGTCGTCGCCGTCGTCCGGGGTCAGGGCCTGCGCCGCCGGCGAGGCCACCAGCACCGCCAGCGCGGCGGCACTCGTCACGCCTGCCGCGCGCAACGCGCGACCCGCGCGCCGCTTACCGCGCCCGTTCGTCTTCTCACGCTTCTCACTCAGATCGACCACGCCTCACACCTTAGCCGTCGCATCCGCGACGACCTGCGTGGGGGCGAGCTCGATGCCCGCCCCGTCCAGCGCCCGCTTGACGCGCCAGCGCAGCTCGCGTTCCACGCCCAGCGCCTTGCCCGGCTGCGTCTTGGCGGCGACCTTGACCACCATCGTGTCCATGGTGACGGAGTCCAGGCCCAGCACCTCGGCGGGCTCCCACAGCATTTCGTCGAAGGGCGCGGTGCGCGACAGCTCCTCGGCCGCCGCCTCGATCGCCTTGCGCGCCCGGTCGAGGTCGGCGTCGGCGGCCAGGTACACGTCGAGCGTGGCCGTGGACCAGCCCTGGCTGAGGTTGCCGATCCGCTTGATCTCACCGTTGCGGACGTACCAGACCTCGCCGTTGTCGCCGCGCAGCGTCGTCACGCGCATCCCGATCTCCAGCACCGTGCCGGTGGCCTCGCCCGCGTCGACGCGGTCGCCCACGCCGTACTGGTCCTCCAGCAGCATGAACATGCCGCTGAGCACGTCGGCGACCAGGTTGCGCGCGCCGAAGCCGATGGCCACGCCGATGATCCCGGCGCTGGCGACCAGAGGGCCGAGCTGGACGCCCAGCTCGGAGAGAACCATCATCGCCGCCGTGCCGAGGATCAGCACGGACGCGGCGCTGCGCAGCACGGAGCCGATGGTCTCCGAACGCTGCCTGCGCCGCTCGGAGTTGAGCAGCAGTCCCGTCCCGCGCTGCCGGTCCTCGCGGTTGAGCCTGCCTATCAGCCGGCTGATGGCGCGGCGCACGACGAAGCGCACGGTGAGCGCTATCACCACGATGAGCAGGACCCGCAGTCCCGAGGCGAGCCAGGCCTCCCAGTTCTCTCCGGTCACCCGTCCACCGTAATGGGACGCCGTGTGGGCGACGTGGGGAGGATGAGGAGGATGAGGAGTATGTGGCGAACGACACAATCGGCGCATTTCACGATCGTGGTGGCGCTCGGGCCCATACCCAGGACACACTGTGGGAGATCGTCCCGGCGCGAGCCACGTGCCGCCGACGGAAACGGAGGGCGTCCGCAGTGCCACACGTTTTGGTCCTCAACGCGTCATATGAACCACTCGGGGTCGTGCCCGTCCGCCGCGCGCTCATCCTCCTGCTCAACGACAAGGCCGTCAGCCTGGAGGACTCCGGCGCCGTGATGCGCAGCGCGACCAACGTCATACCCGCCCCGAGCGTGGTGCGGCTGAAGCGATTCGTGCGCGTTCCGTACCGGAGCGCCGTCCCCCTCACCCGGCGGGCACTCTTCGCCCGCGACGGCGGCCGCTGCGCGTACTGCGGCGGCGTGGCCACCAGCGTCGACCACGTCATCCCGCGCAGCCGGGGCGGGCAGCACGCCTGGGACAACGTGGTGGCCGCCTGCCGCCGCTGCAACCACATCAAGGCCGACCGGCACGTCGCCGAGCTCGGCTGGCGGCTCCGACATACGCCCGGCCCGCCGTCCGGCCTGGCCTGGCGCATCATCGGCACCGGCCACCGGGACCCCCGCTGGCTGCCGTACCTCAGGCCCTACGGCGCGGACGACGCGCTCGCCAGAATCGACGGCAGAGCGGCCTGACGCACCGATCCGCACCCGATCCCGACACAGCTCGACACAGTTCAATACAGAAAGTCTTACGCCTCACCCGCGTGAGTTCAGTCTCTTTTCCGTGAGAACCCGCGCTTTCCGGCCACTTCCTGTGGCGTGCGCGGATGCGGTGACGTTGACTGGGTAGGCGCACCCGCGCACGCACCACCCGTCGACGAACCGGAAGTCACCTCCGTGCTCGAAGCCCCGCCCCTGATCTCGATGCCCGAGCAGGCGCCGCTGACCAGCGAGCCACCGCTGTCCGACGCCACCCCGCTGACGAGCGAGCCGCCGCTGACCGGCGAGCGGCCCCTGACCGCCGAGCCGACCGGCTCGCAGCCCCGCGACGTCTGACTCGACGCCCGGCCCGGCCCGCAGCTGTTTCGACATGTGTGAAAATAGACGCATGTCGTCGCGCACCGTCGATCTGCTCGCCCCGCAGGCCCCGCCGTCCGCCGCCGAGCCCTGCTGCCCGCCGCTGACGGAGCGACCGCTGACCGCCGAGGAGGCGGAGCGGGCCGCCGCGATGTTCAAGGCGCTGGGCGACCCGGTGCGGCTGCGGCTGTTCTCGCTGATCGCCTCGCACGAGGGCGGCGAGGCCTGCGTCTGCGACATCTCCGACGTGGGGGTCTCCCAGCCCACCGTCAGCCACCACCTGAAGAAGCTCCGCGAGGCCGGCCTCCTCACCTCGGAACGCCGCGGCACCTGGGTCTACTACCGCGTCGCCCCCGCCGTGCTGGCCGCCATGGGCGGCATCCTCACCACCCGCTGAGCAGCCTCCCCCCTCCGCCTCCTCGGGCAGCATTGCCAACCAGCGTTGACTAACGCCCGTGGGCGGGCCTAAGGTGACAACAAGCGTTGACAACAGTCGTTGACTAACAGACGTTGACTACCTTGCGTTGGCTTTCGCTGTTGACTATCGGCCGTTGACCTCGGCCGTCACGGAGGACGTCCCCATGTCTCACTCACCGCAATCACCCGCCGACCACCGTCGCTGGCTGGCGCTGGTCTTCATCTGCCTCGCCCAGCTGATGGTCGTGCTCGACGTCACCATCGTGAACATCGCCCTGCCCTCGGCCCAGCAGGACCTCGGCTTCTCCGACGGCGACCGCCAGTGGGTGGTCACCGCCTACACCCTGGCCTTCGGCAGCCTGCTGCTGCTCGGCGGCCGGATCGCCGACTACACCGGCCGCAAGCGGGCGTTCGTCATCGGCGCGCTCGGCTTCGCCGCCGCCTCCGCGCTCGGCGGCGCCGCCGGCAGCTTCGAGCTGCTGCTGGCCGCCCGCGCCCTCCAGGGCGTCTTCGGCGCGCTGCTCGCGCCCGCCGCGCTCTCCCTGATCGCCGTGAGCTTCACCGAGACCCGCGAGCGCGCCAAGGCGTTCGGCATCTTCGGCGGCATCGCCGCGGGCGGCGGCGCCATCGGGCTGCTGCTGGGCGGCTGGCTGACCGACGCCTTCGACTGGCGCTGGTGCATGTACGTCAACATCGTCATCGCCGTGGCCGCCCTCGCCGGGACGCCCCTGCTGCGCGAGTCCCGCCCCGCCGCCCGCCCCCGCCTGGACATCCCCGGCGCGCTGCTGGTCACCGGCGGCCTGGTCGCCGTCGTCTACGGGCTGAGCGAGGCCGAGTCCGAGAGCTGGTCGTCCGCGACCGTCATCGGCCTGCTGGCCGCGGGCGGCGCGCTGCTGGCGGCGTTCATCGCGGTGCAGGCACGCACCCGCGAGCCGCTGCTGCCGCTGCGCGTGATCCTCGACCGCACCCGCGGCAGCGCCTACCTGGCGGTGGGGTTCGCCATCATCGGGATGCTGGGCACGCTCTTCTTCCTCACCTACCACGTGCAGATCGTCATGGGGTACTCGCCCGTGAAGGCCGGGCTGGCGTTCCTGCCCATGACGCTGGCCATCGCGGTCAGTGCCGGGGGCATCGCCACCCGGCTGCTGCCGAAGGTGCCGCCGCGCGTCCTGATCGTGCCGGGCCTGCTCATCGCCGCCGCCGGCCTCGGCTGGCTGACCAGGCTGGAGCCGGACACCTCCTACGCCGCCGGGCCGCTGACCGGGATGCTGATCACCGGCTTCGGGATGGGGCTGGTGATGGCCCCGTCGATCAACTACGCCACCCACGCCGTCCGGCCGATGGACGCGGGCGTGGCCTCCGGCACGGTCAACACCGCGCAGCAGATCGGCGGGTCGATCGCCACGGCGCTGCTCAACACGATCGCCACCGGCGCCACCGACGACTTCCTCGCCGACCGCGGGCCGCGGGCGGCCGGCGACCCCGCGGTGCTGCGGGAGGGCCTCGTCGAGGGCTACACCACGGCGTTCGCCTGGGCCTCGGGCATCCTCGCGGTCGCGGCGCTCATCGTGGGCGTGCTGATGAACACCCCCGGCCCCCGGCGCCGCGCCGCCGGCGCCACGGCGGCGGCCGGACGGGAGGGGGGCGAGGGCGAGGTGCTCCCCGCCCACTTCGGCTGACGGCCGAACGGGCCGGGCCGCGAGCCCGCCCGCCCCGACCCGTCCCCTACGCCAGGGGGCGGGTCAGGTGCTGCTGCATGCTGGCGCCGACGGCGTCGAGCATCAGCGCGTAGTCCATCGAGGCGATCGGCTCGATCCGCAGCACGTACCGGCAGAGCGCCATGCCGAGGCCCTGGGTGAGGACCAGGCCGGCGCGCTTGTCGAGGTCGGGGTCGTCGGGGAACGCCCGCCGCAGCGCGGGAACGAGGCGCTCCTCGAAGGTGGTGCGGATGGCCCGCTCCGCCGCCGGGTGGGTCACGGAGGCGCGCAGCATCGCCTCCTCCGTCCGGTTCTCCCCGCGCTCCCAGCGCCCGAGCATGGCGTCCGCGAAGCGCCTGCCGACCTCCTCCCTGGGCACCTGCGCGAGGTCGGGCAGTTCGCTGGCGACGCGCACCGTGGCGGCGAACAGGTCGGCCTTGCTGCCGTAGTACCGCATCACCATCGCCGGGTCGACCCCGGCGTCCGCGGCGATGGCGCGGATCGTGGCCCGGTCGAACCCCTCCTCGGCGAAGCGCTCCCGCGCGGCCTTGAGGATCGCCCGCCGCGCCGGCACCGAGCGCGGCCCGAACCGGTGCCGGGGCGCCCACGCCTCCTCCTCCACCTCGACGTCGGCGCCCTTGCCGACGCCGGCCGCCTCGTCCTCGCTCCTGCCCTCGCCTCGCATTCCGCCTCCCAGAGTCCAGTCGCCAGTGCCTGCCGGCAGGCGACTCAGCAGTTGGCCAGTCCCAGTAGTTGGCCAGCATTTGAGCCATCTATTGACCCACGTCTATTTGCCAACTTACGTTGACACCGCGTCCAGCGTATAACGGGACGCGAGGATCCCAGAGAGGCCGCCGATGACAGCCACCACCGCCCTTCCCGCAGTCCGCCCCTACCAGGCCGGCGACCTGCCCGCGCTGCGCGAGATCTGCGTCCGCACCGGCTACCGGGGCGGCGACGCCACCGATCACTACCGCGACCCGGAGGTGCTGCCCGCCGTCTTCGCCGAGCCGTACGCCGTCCTCGCGCCCGGGATCGTCTTCGTCGCCGACACCGGCGAGCGGGTCATCGGCTACATCGTCGGCACCGCCGACTCCGCCGCCTTCTACGCCGCCCTGCGCGCGGAGTGGCTGCCCACCGTCGCCGAGCGCTTCCCCGCGCCCGCGCCGGACGCGCCGCCCCGCGACCTGGACGAGACGATACGCGGCCTGCTGCACCACCCCGAACGCATGCTCGTGCCGGAGGTCGCCGCCCGCTTCCCGGCGCATCTCCACATCGACCTGCTTCCCGAGGGCCAGCGCCGCGGCCTCGGCCGCCGCCTGATGAACGCCTACCTCGACGCGCTGCGGCAGCGCGGCGTGCCCGGCGTCCACCTGGCCATGGACCCGGCCAACACCGGCGCCCGCGCCTTCTACGACCGCCTCGGCTTCACCGAGCTCCCCCACCCGGACGGCGACGGCGGCGTCGTCCTCCTCGGGCTCGCCCTCGGCTGACGGCGCCGGCCGCCAACCCGGCGAAAGGGGCGGCGGGAAAAGGGGAACCGGGGGCGCGCCTACCGCGTGGTCACTTCGGAAGGCGGCGGCGCCGGCAGAAGGCGCATCGCGATCGTGACAAGATCCCGGGAAGGGCTGTGTCGTCGCCGGACGAACGGCCATACTGCTGGCCGTGGCCCGCGTCACCGTGTGCCTCACGTGAACCGCGTGAACCCGGTGGCGCGGACCGACCAGAAATGTGAGGGGGAGGGCCCGGAACGTGACACATCCGCCGACCGCACCGCCCGCGTCCCTGCCTGTGGCGCCGGCGCCGCCCGGCCCGGCGGCCGCCCCGCCCGGGCCGCCGCCGGGCGCGTCGCCGGAGCCGCCGCGGCGCTCGGCCCTCGCCGAGGGCTGGTCCCGGGTGCGCGCCGCCGCCCGCACCGAGCCGGGCAGGCTGCGGATCATGGGCGCGGTCATCGCCGGGCTGCTGGTGCTCTTCGGGGGGGTCTCGGCCTGGCAGGTCGCCGACCGCTCGGCCGCCGCCGACACCGTCGTCGACTCCAGCCAGCCGCTGAGCACCGACGCGGCCGAGATCTACCGCCTCCTCGCCGACGCCAACACCACGGCCGCCGCCGAGTTCCTCGCCGGGGCCAACGGGGACGCCGAGGCCCGCGGCCAGTACGAGCGGGACGTGGACCGCGCCGGCCGGCTGCTCGCCCAGGCCGCGGCCCACGGCGCCGGCACCGGGCGTTCCCAGGAGATCATCGAGCAGCTGAACGAGCAGTTCCTCACCTACACCGGCCTGGTCGAGACCGCGCGCGCCAACAACCGGCAGGGCTTCCCGCTGGGCGGCGCCTACCTGCGCTACGCCGACGAGCAGATGCAGAAGCAGGACGGCATGCTGGATCTGGCCGAGGAGCTGTACGCCCTGGAGACGCAGCGCCTCAGGGACGACATCTCCGCCGCCAAGTCCTGGCCGTGGCCGGCGATGGCCGCCGGCGTGGTCGCCCTCGTCGTGCTGGCCTGGGCGCAGCGCCGCAACTACCAGCGCACCAACCGGGTGTTCAACCCGGGGATGCTGGCCGCCACCGCCGCCACCGTGCTGCTGCTGTGGCTCGCCGGGGCGCAGACGCTGGCCCGAAGCAACCTCAACGAGGCGGACAGCAGCGGCGTCCAGTCCCTGAACGCCCTCAACGAGGCGCGGACCGAGGCGCTGAAGGCGCGCGGCCAGGAGAACCTGGTGCTGGTGGCGCGCGGCGCGGGCGACACCTTCGAGGCCAACTACCAGGACCACATGGCGGAGTTCGCGGGCGAGGGCAACGCCCAGCCGGGCGGCGCCGACGGCGAGAGCCTGCTGGGCCGGGCCTCCTCGCTGGCCGACGACGACGAGGGGCGGCAGCCCATCGAGGAGGCCATGGCCGCCACCGAGGAGTGGCGCAACCGGCACGAGATGGCCCGGGAGGCGGAGCTGGCCGGCGACTACAACCGGGCGCTGGGCCTGGTGATCGGCCCGGAGGACTCCTCGGGCCAGTTCTTCGGCCAGGTGGACCAGGAGCTGGGCAACGCCGTCGCTCACGAGCAGGAGGAGTTCGAGGCGGCGGCGGACAGCGGGCGCGGCGCGCTCGGCGGCCTGCTCGTCGGGGCGGTGGCGCTGGCGGTGCTGGGCGCGGCCTGCGTGGTGGCGGGCATCGGGCGCCGCCTCGCGGAGTACCGGTGAGAGCCGGGGGAACGTGACGAACGTGAGGGAGCGCGAGGGAGGGAACGAGCCGGTGAGCACGTCGAGAAGTGCGGCCGAGGAGGCCGCGGTGGCGGGGCCGGGAGGGCCGGCCCGTGGACGCCGGGGCGGCGCGTGGGCGTTGCTCGTCGCGGCCGGCGGCCTCACGCTGGCCGGGGCGATGCTGGTGGCGTCCCTCCCGTCCTCCGGCGGTGACGGGCGCCCGGGCCCGGCCGGGGGCGGACTCCCCCACGCCGAGCGGGCCGCCAACCCGGGCCAGGAGGACCCGGACGTGGGCGGGGTGGCCGAACCCGAGGTGTGTCCCGACGGCATCAACGAGGACCTGAACGCCGCCACCAGCTACGGCCCCGGCTTCGACGGCGGCGACGCCGTCGAGCGCATCCAGGACGCGGGCCGGCTCGTCGTCGGCGTCGACCAGAACAGCTACCGGTGGGGGTACCGCGAGCCGAGCGGCACCGACGTCGTCGGCTTCGACATCGACCTGGTCGAGGCCATCGCCGAGAGCCTGCTGGGTGACAACCCCACCATCATCTACAAGGCCATCCCCACCGCGGAGCGCGAGAACGCGATCCGCGACGGGGACGTGGACATGGTGGTGCGCACCATGTCCATCACCTGCGAGCGGTGGGACAAGGTCGCCTTCTCCGCGGCGTACTTCGAGACCGGCCAGCAGCTCCTTGCGCCCCGCGACTCCCGGATCACCGGGGTCGACGAGTCGCTCAGCGGGCACACCGTGTGCAGCGGCGAGGAGACCACCGCCTCCGACCAGCTTCAGGCCCGCACCCAGTCGATCCCGGACGTGGAGCTGATCCACCGGGGCAGCCACCTCGACTGCCTGGTGGCGATCCAGCTCGGCCAGGCCGACGCGCTGATGACCGACAGCGCGCTGGCTGCCGGCCACGCCGCCCAGGACCCGACCATGCACCTCGTGGGTGAGCCGGTCACGGTGGAGTCCTACGGCGTCGCCATGAATCTGGCGGACGTCGACCTGGTGCGCTGGGTCAACGGCGTGCTGGAGGACTACACCGCCAGCGGCGCCTGGGACGCCGCGTACGAGGAGTGGCTCGCCGAATACATGGGCGAGGGGGTCTCGCCCCCGGAGCCGCTGTACCGCGACTGACGACCGACAGCCGACCGAACCGACCCGACCGACCGACCCACACGACAGACCCACACGACAGACCCACACGACAGACCGAAAGCGTCACGGCCCAGAGGGGAGAGCGATGGCCCCGGATTCCGGCGGGAAGGTCCTCAGCCGGGAGGAGGTGGACCGCGCGCTGGCGCGGCTCGGCGCCGAGCACGAGGCGATCGAGACCTCCCTGCTGGCCCTGCAGGACCACGCGGGCCGCAGACTGCTGGAGGGCGCCGAGCTGTCCGGGATCACGCGCGAGCGCTGGGTCAGGGCCGAGCGGACCGTCTCACTGCTGTGGGCGTACTTCGACACCTGCACCGAGGCCCTCACCACCGCGCGGGAGCTGCGCGCCAAGCGCCGCTCCCCCACCCGCGACGACCTCGTCCAGCTCAGCGCGCTGCTCGACGGCGAGAACCTCGTCATCGCGGGCGGGGCCGTGACGGGCGAGCGGCTGGCGGAGCGCGTCGGCTGGCCCGCGCTGGTGGAGCGGATGAACGCCGGGTACGCCGAGGTGCTTGACGTGGTCGCCGCGGCGGACGCGGTCTGGTCGGCGCTGCCCGCCCGCATCGACCTGCTCGCCGCCGAGCTGCACCGCCTCAGCGAGCTGGCGCACTCCGTGGGCGTGCGGCCGGGCGCCCACCCGTCCGGGGACCAGCTGCGGCGCGTCACCGACGAGTTGGCGGCGCTGCGCGAGGAGGTGATCGCCGACCCGCTGGCGTTCTGGCTCCCGGCGGGCGGCTCCAGCGCGCCCGGCGGCGGGCGGCCGGACACCACCCGCTACGACCGGGCGGCCCGCGCGCTGGACGACATCCGCCGCGAGGTGGACGCCGTGATCGGGGTGCGCAAGGACGCCGAGGAACGGCTGGTGCGGCTGCGCGACCTGCTCTCCCGCGCCGACCGCACCCTCGCCGAGGCCCGCACCGCGCGGGGCGAGGTGCTGGCGAAGATCGCCGCCTCGGAGGTGCCGGCCGTCAACGGCCCGGCCACCGCGCTGCACGAGCAGCTCGCCACCGCCGCCGACTACCGCAGGCGCGCCCAGTGGCACCGGCTCTCCCCGCTGCTCGAGTCGCTGGAGCAGCGGGCGGAGGAGGAGCTGGAGCGGGCGCGCGCCTCCCTCTCGGCGGTGACCGCGCCGCTGGCGGTGCGGGCGGAGCTGCGCGGCCGCCTCGACGCGTACAAGGCGAAGGCGGCCCGGCTCGGCAAGGCGGAGGAGCCGCTGATGGTGGAGCGGTACGACGCGGCGCGGCGCCTGCTGTGGACGGCGCCGTGCGACCTGCGGGCCGCCGAGTACGCGGTGCTGCGGTACCAGGAGGCCGCGGCCGAGATCCTGACGGAGCCGGCCCGTCCTAGGGACCAGGACCAGGCGCAGGCGCAGGCGCAGGCGCAGGCCGAGGTGCGAGACAGGATCAACCGGGGAGAGTGGGGGAAGCCGTGAGTGACGAGACGATGCAGCACGCCAAGCCGTGCCAGCGGCCCGGGTGCCGGGGGGCGTACGAGGACGTCGGCGGCGGGGAGCTGTACTGCGACACCTGCGGGCTGGCTCCCGTGGTCTCCTCTCACGGCCTGATCGGCGCGGCGCCCACGGGCGTGACCGGCCACGCGCGCGGCACCGGCAGCCAGGGCTCGGGCCGGGGATCGGGCTCGACGAGCACGCCCACCTCCTCGCGCTCCTCCCGATCCTCGACCTCGCGTTCGCAGTTCTCCCGCCGCTCGGTCTCCGGGCGGCTCTCGCGCTCCGTCTCGGGGCGGGTCTCCTCGCGTTCGGTGTCGGTGCGGAGCTCCCGCTCCGCCACGGGCGCGGGCTCCCGCTCGCGGCTGGGCGCGGGCGTCGTCAGTGTCCCGGAGGTGCCGCGCCCGGACCCGCGCCAGGCGGTGCTGGAGACCGCGGAGGTGCCCGAGCGGAAGCGGTTCTGCGGCAACAGCGAGTGCGGCGCGCCGGTGGGGCGTTCGCGCGGCGGGCGGGCGGGCAGGACCGAGGGGTTCTGCACCAAGTGCGGCCACCCCTACTCGTTCGTGCCGAAGCTGCGGCGCGGCGACGCCGTGCACCACGGGCAGTACGAGATCGAGGGCTGCCTGGCCCACGGCGGCCTGGGCTGGATCTACCTGGCCAGGGACAAGAAGGTCTCCGACCGGTGGGTCGTGCTCAAGGGTCTGCTCGACACGGGCGACGAGGACGCGCGGGCCGCGGCCATCTCCGAGCGGCAGTTCCTCGCCGAGATCGAGCACCCCAGCATCGTGCGCATCTACAACTTCGTCGAGCACCTCGACCAGCGCACCGGCAGCCTCGACGGCTACATCGTGATGGAGTACGTCGGCGGCAAGTCGCTGAAGGAGATAGCCAACTCCCGGCGCACCCTGGACGGCCGCCGCGACCCGCTGCCGGTCGAGCAGGCCTGCGCCTACGGCATCGAGGCGCTGGGCGCGCTGGACTACCTGCACACCCGCAACCTGCTGTACTGCGACTTCAAGGTGGACAACGCCATCCAGCAGGACGACCAGCTCAAGCTGATCGACATGGGCGCGGTGCGGCGCATGGACGACGAGGAGTCGGCGATCTACGGCACCGTCGGGTACCAGGCCCCGGAGGTCGCCGAGACCGGCCCGACCGTCGCCTCCGACCTGTACACGGTGGCGCGCACGCTGGCCGTGCTCACCTTCGACTTCCAGGGCTACACCTCGGTGTACGCCGACAGCCTGCCCGAGCCGGACAGCGTGCACGTCTTCCAGCGGTACGAGTCCTTCTACCGCTTCCTGGTGCGGGCCACCGACCCCGACCCGCAGCGCCGCTTCGCCTCGGCGCAGGAGATGGCCGAGCAGCTGACCGGCGTGCTGCGCGAGGTGGTGGCGATCAACACCGGGCAGCCTCAGCCGGCGCTTTCGCAGCTGTTCGGGCCCGAACTGCGGGTGGCGGACACCGAGCTGATGCCGGGCCAGCCGTACACGGAGGCGTCGGCGCTGGGTGCCAGACGCACCCGGGGCGGCCGGCGAGGGGGGCGCGCGCAGGCCGCCCCCCTGCCCGCCCTGCCCGCGCAGGCTTCGCCGCCCGCGCTGTCCGCGCAACCCGCGGGGCCGGCGGTGCCCGCACAGCCCGGGGCGCCCGGAATGCCCGGGACTCACGGGGTGCCCGGGGTGCCCGGGGCGCCCGCACAGCCCGGGGTGCCGCCGCAGCCCGGGCAGCCGCCCGCGCGGCAGCCCGCCCCCGGCCTGGGCGGCGCGCCGCCCCGGCCCGCCACCGGTCCGCCGCTGCCGGCCGCCCCCCGGACCATCCAGCCCGACGTGCGGCAGTCCGCGCTCGCCCTGCCGGTCCCCCGGGTCGACCCCTCCGACCCCAACGCCGGCTTCCTGGCGGGCCTGATGGCCACCACGACCTCCGACATCATCACCGCGGTGCGCTCGGCCCCCGCCGAGTCGGTCGAGCTGCGGCTGCGGGAGCTGCGGGCGTGGCTGGAGATGATCGGCACCGCCGACGTCACCGAAGCCGCCTCGGGGTCTCCCGGCACCCTGGCCCGCAAGGCGCTGACGGAGCTGGAGGACGAGTACCCCGACGACTGGCGGGTGGTGTGGTACCGGGGGCTGCACGCCCTGGTGACCGAGGACCTGGAGACGGCCGCGCTCTCCTTCGACGCGGTCTACGACGCCTTCCCCGGCGAGATCGCGCCCAAGCTGGCGTTGGCCCTGTGCGCCGAGGTGCTGGGCCAGCTCGACAACGCCGCCGACTACTACGAGCTGGTGTGGCGCGCCGACCCCAGTCACGTCAGCGCCGGCTTCGGCCTGGCGCGGGTGCGGCTGGCCAGCGGCGACCGGCAGCGCGCGGTGGCCGCCCTGGAGTCGGTGCCGGAGACCTCCGCCCACTTCACGGCGGCCCGGGTGGCGGCGGTCCGCGCCCGGCTGCGGCAGCGGACGGCGGCCGAGGACCTGCTGCCGGACCTGCTGGCCGCCGGTCAGCAGCTCGCCGGTCTGCGTGACGCGGGCCTGGAACCATCACTAGGTGAACAACTGTCCTGTGAAGTGCTGGGAACCGCCCTGGACTGGGTACTCACCGGGCGATCGGGGCAGGCGCCTCACCCCGACCACGCGCAGCAGCAGCGGCTGCTCGGCCTGCCGCTGGACGAGAAGTGGGTCAGGCTCGGCCTGGAACGCAGCTACCGTCGGCTTGCCCGACTGGCGCCAACCAGCACGGAACGGATCGGACTAGTGGAAGCGGCCAACCGCTTCAGGCCAAGGACATGGGTGTGACAATGCCGCAGCTCGACCAAGTCTCCGCCTGCCCCGGCTGCGGGGAGCCGCTGGAGGAGGACGACCGCTTCTGCGGCGTCTGCGGCACGGCGCGGCATGCCATGCCTGCCGTGGCCCGGGCGGACGGTTCCGACGGTCCCGCGGTGGACGACCCGACGGTGGCGGTGCGCACCCCGACCCAGCCGGACCAGCCGCTGCGTACGCCCACCGAGCCGGACTTCACGCTGCCGCCGCCGCAGTCGGCCGCGGCGGCCGAGCCGATCGCCCCGCCGCCGCCCCTCCAGCCGCCGGCCGCCGGGCCGCTGCCCACCTTCGACCCGCGGACCTCCCCGGCGGCGCCGCCGCCCCCGTCGGCTCCCCCGGCGCCGCCCGGGCCACCCGGGCCACCGCAGCCGTCACCGGCGTCCGGCTCGGACCCGCGCGCCGCCGCGCCCGCCGGTCCGGCGCCCGCCGCGCCGCCGTCCTCGCCCGGCCAGGACCCGCGCACCCGCGACTCCCGGCCCCCCGGCCGCGGGACCCACCCCGTGCCCTGCGCCGTCTGCGGCAACGGCTACGTGGACACCGACGGCTACTGCGAGGAGTGCGGCCGCGCCCAGCCGGGCGAACGGGACCACGTGGAGCGGGCGTTGGGCGGCGTCGCCGCCGTCAGCGACCTGGGGCTGCGCCACCACCGCAACGAGGACGCGTTCACCGTCTCCGCCACCGCGCTGCCCGACGGCTCCCCGGCCGTCATCGCCGTCGTCTGCGACGGCGTCTCCTCCTCCTCCCGCCCCGACGAGGCGTCGGCCGCCGCCGCCGAGGCCGCCCAGGAGTACCTGCTGCAGGCCCTGCCGCGCGGCGTCTCGGGGCAGCAGGCGATGCACGACGCGCTGCTGTCCGCCGCCCACGCCGTCGCCGACCTCGCCGACGAGTCCGAGCGCGCCCACGGCCGCAACGCCCCGGCCTGCACCATCGTCAGCGCGGTCACCGCCAGCGGCACCCTCACCATCGGCTGGATCGGCGACAGCCGCGCCTACTGGGTCCCCATCGCCATCGACGGCGGCCCGGGCGCGGGCGCGCCCGCGCGCCTGACGGAGGACGACTCCTGGGCCGCGCAGATGGTGGCGGCCGGGCTGCTCAGCGAGGCCGAGGCCATGGCCGACCACCGGGCGCACGCCATCACCGCCTGGCTCGGCGCGGACGCTCAGGAGATCGAGCCGCACACCGCGTCGTTCAAGCCCGACCGGCCGGGCGTGGTGATCGTCTGCACCGACGGGCTGTGGAACTACGCCGAGTCCGCCGACCAGATGGCGCGGCTGGTCTCCAGCGAGGCACACGCCGCGCCGCTGCCCTCCGCCCGCCAACTCGTCCAGCACGCCCTCGACTCCGGCGGCCACGACAACGTAACGGTGGCCGTCATCCCGTTCCCCGTGGCCACCGACCGGGCAGGAACGGCTTGACCCACTCGGGCGCCGTTCTCTCAACCCCGCGCGATGCCGCTCGCACGACTGGAGGGTCCTCACATGGCCAACTTCGCGAAGTCGAACGTGCCGCAGTTCGCCATCGACGTCTACCAGAACGAGTACCTCCCGCAGGCGGCGCGGGAGGTCAACGCCATCGTCACGGTCACCTCCACCGGCGGCGGCACGACGGGCGGGCGGCCCCTCCCCGCGGGCGGTGAGGACGGCAGCGGGCCCCGCGCCGCCGTGGTGATCATGGTGGACTGCTCGGGGTCGATGGACTACCCGCCCACCAAGATGCGCAACGCCCGGCAGGCCACCGAGGCGGCCATCGACACGGTCCGGGACGGCGTGTCGTTCGCCGTCGTCGCCGGCACCCACAAGGCGATCGAGATCTACCCGGGCGACGGGCGGCTGGCGATCGCGTCCCACGAGACCCGCGCCGGCGCCCGCGAGGCGCTGCGGCGCCTGACGCCCTCCGGCGGCACGGCGATCGGCACGTGGCTGCGGCTGGCGCAGCGGCTGCTGGCCGCCTCCCCCGCCTCGATCCGCCACGGCATCCTGCTGACCGACGGGCGCAACGAGCACGAGAAGCCGGAGGAGCTGAAGGCGGCGCTGGACGACTGTGCCGGAACGTTCACCTGCGACGCCCGGGGCGTGGGCACCGACTGGGAGGTGAAGGAGGTCACCGGCATCGCCTCGGCGTTGCTGGGCACCGCCGACATCGTGGCCGAGCCCGAGGGCCTGGCCGCCGACTTCACCGCGATGATGGAGAAGGCGATGGGCAAGGAGGTCGGCGACGTCAGCCTGCGGCTGTGGACGCCGCAGGGCGCGGAGATCCAGTTCGTCAAGCAGGTCGCGCCGGCCGTGGAGGACCTCACGGCGCGCCGCACCGAGTCGCCGCCGCGCTCCGGCGACTACCCGACGGGCTCGTGGGGAGACGAGTCCCGTGACTATCACGTGTGCGTCCGGGTGCCGTCGGCGGAGGTCGGACACGAAATGCTCGCGGCCCGGGTGGCGCTCATCATCCGCGAGGTCTCGGACCCGGCCGGGCCGCCCGCGACCACGCTGGGTCAGGGACTGATCCGGGCGGTGTGGACCGACGACCTCGCCGCGTCGACGCGGATCAACCCGCAGGTGGCCCACTACACCGGGCAGGCCGAGCTGGCCGACGCCATCCAGGATGGCCTTCAGCTGCGCAAAGACGGCGACGAGGCGGGCGCGACGGCCAAGCTGGGGCGGGCCGTGCAGCTCGCGCACTCCTCCGGAAACGACGAGACTGCCAAGCTGCTGGCGAAGGTGGTAGACGTGGAGGACGCGGCGGCAGGTACTGTTCGTTTGAAGGCAAGAGTCACCGAGGCCGATGAGATGACCCTGGAGACGCGGTCGACGAAGACCGTCAGGGTGAAGAAGTAGCGCGGCCGACGTGCACTTCTGCGCTTCGCCCGCACAGCCAGAGGGATATACGCAGACGTTGGGACGTAAGGGGGAGGCAGTAACATGCCGACTTGCCCGAACGGCCACCAGTCGGTGGCCGAGGACTGGTGCGAGGTGTGCGGCCACCGCATGCTCGCCCCGGCCGCCACCGCGGTGCCCCCGCCTCCGCCACCCCCCGGCTTCCCGCAGCCAGGTCCCATGCCCGGTGGCCCCGGCCCCGGTCCCGCCCACGGCGGTCCTGGCCCCATGCCCGGCGCCCCGCCCGAGCTGTGCCCGCAGTGCAACACGCCCCGGGAGGACCAGGCGCCGTTCTGCGAGCAGTGCCGGTTCAACTTCCTGACCAACTCCCCCACCACCTACATACCGCCGACGCCGCCGGCCCCGCAGCAACAGCAGCCGCAGCATCAGCAGCCACCGCCGCACATGGGCGCCCCCGGCCAGCACGGCCAGCACGGCCAGCACGGCCAGCACGGCCAGCACGGCCAGCCGATGTTCCCGCAGGCCCCACCGGCCCCGCAGGCGCCTCAGCCGCAGCATCAGCAGTTCCCGCCGCATCCGCAGCAGCCCCAGCACCACCAGCAACCTCAGCAGCATCAGCAGCCTCAGCAGCTCCAGCAGAGCGGCGACTGGGTCATCTCGCCCCCGAGCCAGCACCAGGGCGTTCCGCCGCAGCAGGGCCCCGGCCCGGGACAGGCGCCCGGCCCCGGCGGGTACCCGCCGCCGCAGCCGGGCACGTGGATGGTCTCCATAGGCGCCGACCCGCAGTACTTCCAGGCGATGATGCGCCGCTCGGGCCCCGAGGCCTCGCAGCTCAGCCTCCCGGCGTACGCCCCCGAGCAGCAGATGCCGCTGACCAAGCCGCAGGTCACCATCGGCCGCCGCCGCCAGTCCACCGGCGAGTCCCCGGACATCGACCTGGCCCGCCCGCCGGAGGACCCCGGCGTCTCGCACCAGCACGCCATCCTCATCCAGCAGGCCGACGGCAGCTGGGCGGTGGTGGACCAGGACTCCACCAACGGCACCACCGTCAACGGCGCGGACGAGCCGATCCAGCCCTTCGTGCCGGTCCCCCTCAAGGAGGGCGACCGCGTCCACATCGGCGCCTGGACCACGCTGACCCTGTACCGGAGCTGACGCGCGACGCCTGACAGTGACAGGATCGTTATCCTTCGTATCCCCGCGAAAACGCATCCCGTCGCGTGGTTCGGCCGTCAAACAGAACGTGACGACGGACTTCACGCACGACATCATGCACATTGACGGGGGGATCGAGCGGTGCTGCTCAACGCGTTAAGGGACTGGCGGCGCCGAGCCGCCGAGCGGCGGGGCGAACGCCGGGCGAGCCGCGACCCGCACTGGGACAACATCCGGTACTTCTCCGGCACCCTCGTGGTCTTCATCCACATGACCAACACGGTGCAGAACTACGAGGGCCTGCGCTGGCTGTACATCGCGACCTGGGCGATGCGGGTGCCCGTCTTCGTCCTGGTCGCCGGGTACTTCAGCCGCGCCGACGCGCTCACCCCCAGAGAGGCGCGGCGCCTGATCGAGTCGGTCGTGGTGCCGTACCTCGCGATAGGCCTGCTGCACACCCTGCAGATGGGTCCCGACCACTCCGGGGAGTGGAGCTTCCACCTCGGGGAACCGGCGTGGGGGATGTGGTTCCTGCTGTCGCTGGTGTTCTGGCGCGCCGCGCTGCCGTACCTGGCGCAGCTGCGCTACCCGCTCGCCGCCTCGGTGGCGATGGCGCTGGTCGCCGGCTATGTATCGGAATTCGGCATCACGTGGTCGATCGGCCGCACCTTCGGCTTCCTGCCCTTCTTCCTGCTGGGGTGGAAGATCCGCGAGGGCCTGTTCTCCGGGGCGCTGCGCGCCCGGTGGACGCGGGACGCGGCGCTGGGCGTGATCGGGGCGACCTTCGTCGCCGCCTGGCTCCTGCGCGACACCCTGCGGCCGAACTGGCTGCGGATGAAGGGCCCGTACGAGGCGGAGGAGATGCTCGGCGCGCCCTTGGCCTGGACGGTGCGGGGCATGATCCTGCTGGGCGGCATGGTGATCGCGCTCAGCTTCATCCGCCTCATTCCCCGCCGTCGGCTGCCGGTCATCACCTACCTCGGCGCGGGCGGCCTGTACATCTACCTGCTGCACCCGCTGGTGCTGCGGCCGCTCCACCAGCGGGACACCTTCTCCTGGGCCGACTCGGCGCCTCGGGTGGCGGGCGCGCTGGTCCTCGCGGCGCTGCTGGCCGCCGCCCTCGCCTCGCCCCCGGTGCGCTGGCTGACCCGCCCCGTGATCCAGCCCCGCATGCCGTGGCTCTTCAACGCCGACACCAACGCCAACGCCGGTGCCAACGCCGGTGCCAACGCCGGAACCAGCGCCGCCGCCCGCGCCAAGATCCGCGCCGGTGCCGCCCCCGAGGGTGCCCTCGCCCCCGCCCGGCCGGACGAGGCGTCCGCCGCCGGGGCCCTGCGCCCGCTCCCGGTGCCCCGCGCCAAGGCGTCCGAGCGGGCCGGAAGCAGATGACGCGGGTGACGCGGATGGCGGCGGCCAGGGGCGGACGACGGGCCGCCCACCGGCGCGTCAGCCCGGCGTGTTGACCATCGACGCCGCCGCGTACACCAGGTAGTCCCACAGCTGCCGCTCGTGCTCGGGATCCAGCCCCAGGCTGTCCACCGCCTCGCGCATGTGCGCGAGCCACGCGTCGTGCGCCGCCCGGTTCACGGCGAACGGCGCGTGCCGCATGCGCAGCCTCGGGTGCCCCCGGCTGTCGCTGTAGGTGCGCGGCCCGCCCCAGTACTGCATGAGGAAGAGCCTGAGGCGCTCCTCCGCGGGGCCCAGGTCCTCCTCCGGGTACATGGGCCGGAGCACCGGATCGGTCGCGACCCCCTCGTAGAAACGGTGCACCAGCTTCCGGAAGGTCTCCTCGCCCCCGACCTGCTCGTAGAACGACTGCTGCTTGTCCATCACACCTCCCATGGTCGCAGACCCCACCCACACCCCATCCGGGGCACTGGTATCCCGTGGCAAGCTCGGGCCGAACTAGACCGGATCTCCAGGGAGCGGCAGACTGCGGAGCTTGATCAAAGAACCGATCAAACAGCGCGACCGTAGGAGGGATATATGCCGCCGAGGGACGTTCCGACCGCTCGCGAGGCGCGCCTGGGAGCCGAACTGCGCAAGCTGCGGGAACGGGCCGGAAAAGCCGCCCACGAAGCGGCGGCGCACATAGGGACCGACCGCGCGAAGATGTCGAACATCGAGTCGGGGAGGCGCGGAATCAGCGAGGAGCGCATTCGGAGGCTCGCGGACTTCTATTTGTGCGACGACGAGCCCCTCATCGACGCGTTGTGCGCCATCGCGCGCGAACACCGGGGGCAGCACTGGTGGGAGCGCTATCGCGGAATTCTCGCGCCGGGCTCACTCGACATGTCGGAGCTCGAACACCACGCCAGGCGGCTGAGCACGGTTCACATGCTTCTGGTGCCGGGGCTGTTCCAGACGCCCGGATACGCGCGGGCGATCTTCGGCAGCGCCATTCCCCGGCCGCGCGACGAGGAACTGGACGCGCGGGTCGAACACCGCGTCAGCCGGGCCCAGATCTTCCGGCGGCCCGACCCGCCCCCGTGCGAGGTCATCATCCACGAGGCGGCGCTGCGCATGCGCTACGGCGGGCGCAGCGTGGCGCGCGCCCAGCTTGAACACCTGCTCGACGTGGCGGACTGGCCCTCCGTCACCCTCCGGGCGATCCCCTTCGCGCTCGAGGATGTCCCTGGTCACGCGCAGTCTATGCTCTATGCGGAAGGCCCGGTTCCCCAACTGGACACCGTGCAGCTGGACACACCGTTCGGCGGCGCCTTCCTGCACACCGAGCCCGAACTGAAGAAGTACCGGAGGCTGTTCGTGACCTCAAGCCACCTTGCGCTGGATGCCGAGGATTCCCGGCAGCTCATCCGGTACATCGCGCGAGAGATGTGAGCAGAGAATGACAGCAATGACGGCAGAGTTCACCTGGCAGAAGTCCAGCTTTTCCAGCACCGGCGACAACTGCGTCGAGATCGCAGGCCTCCCCGGCGGGGTGGCGATCCGCGAGAGCGACGTGCCCGGGACCGTCATCCGCGCGAGCCGCGTACGCCTCGCCGCGCTCCTGGAGGGTTCGAAGGCGGGCCGTTTCGACCGCCTGACGGACTGACTTCCCCCTCGGCCCCTCACCCCCGCGGGAGGGGCCTATATCAATCCAAGATTAATTTGGCAATGGTGTCCCGGGATACCGTTGCCGCCGCCGCCCTGTAGCGCTACCGTTGCTGTACGTCAGCACGCCGGGGCAGTGCCCGGCCGTCGCTGACACCCTCGCGAGGCCACTTCCCTCCATGACATGGCGAAGGGCACCCGATCATGTCTACCGCACCCCAACCGACGAATACCGGACATCAGAACGACACACCCAGCACCGCGGACCAGTTGCGCGAGAAGGTCAGGGAGGCCAACGCGCAGAGCGAGGCCAACCGGCTGAGCAAGGGCGGCAAGTAGAGGCAGGACACAGGCGGCAAGCACTCCGGCGGCGGTCGCGGTGGGGAATCCCCGGGCGGGGGCCTACAGAGGTGTGACCGACAGCCCGCCGACGCCCGCCGTCCGGACGGCGATGGAGCCCGGCGGCGTGCCGAGACGCAGCCATACGCCGCACCTCAGCACCGTCGCCGGAGCGGCGTCCCGCGCCCGCAGGAAGCCGAGCGCGTGGGCGGCGTGCACGACGCGCAACGGCAGCGGCGTACCGGGCAGGGTGCGCGACCAGATCTCCTCGGCGATGGCGTCGAGCGCCTCGCGGGTGCGCTCCGCCCCGGCCAGCCGCTCCGACCGCTCGCGGAACTCCGCGACCACCGCCGCCGCCGTGGACCCCAGCTCGCCGTGCGGCACCTGGGCCAGCTGCTGCCAGCCGCCGCGCGGCGGCAGCACGCCGGCCCAGGCGGGCCCGGTCACCGGGGCGGGCACCGCGACGGCGTCCCGCTCCTCGTCGATCCCCTCCAGCAACTCGCCGGCGGAGACGGTGGCATCGATCCGCGCGGGCTCCCGCAGCCGGCCCGGACGCACCGCCAGCACGCCGAAGCGCGCGGGCCGGGTGAACAGCGCCGCGACCTCACCGCCCGCCGTCAGCCGCACGGAGGCGGCGCGGTCCCACCCCAGCTGCCGCTTGAGGAACGCCGCGAGGTCCCTGGCCTCTCCCGGCTCGGCGAAGGCCAGCCGGCCGTGCGTCGTCTTCATCACCCGTCATCGCCCGTCATCGCCGGTCATCACGCGTCATGCCATGGATGGCGTCTCCGCCCCGCCCTCCCCGGCCGCCTCGAGGTACTTCTCCGCGAAGATCCGCTCCTCGTCCCCGAGCCGCCGCGGCCTGCCTCGCTCCAGGTCGTAGGGCACGAGGACGGTGGCGGCCCGGACGTAGAGCGTCTCCTCGCCGTCGGCCGCCACGTCCTTGACCTCGTAGGCCACGGTGAGGGAGGCGGCGCCGATCCGGGTCACCCACATCTCGATGGTCACCGGCTCGGCGCGGTAGGTCAGCGGCCTGCGGTAGTCGATCTCGTGCCGCGCCACCACCACGCCGCTCTCGAACCCCCCGGACGTCGCCTCCCGCGCCACACGGAAGAAGAGGTCGATGCGCGCCTCCTCCAGATACCGCAGGAAGACGACGTTGTTGACGTGCCCGAAGGAGTCCATGTCGGCCCAGCGCAGCGGGCACTCGTACACGTGGCGCACGCCGCTCCCACCTAGCCCCGGGTCAGCTTCTTGTACGTGGCCCGGTGCGGGCGCATCGCCTCCGGGCCGAGCCGCTCCGCCTTGTTCTTCTCGTACGACTCGAAGTTGCCCTCGAACCAGAACCACTGGGAGTTGCCCTCGTAGGCGAGGATGTGGGTGGCGATCCGGTCCAGGAACCAGCGGTCGTGGGAGATGACCACCGCGCAGCCGGGGAACTCCAGCAGCGCGTTCTCCAGCGAGGAGAGCGTCTCCACGTCGAGGTCGTTGGTGGGCTCGTCCAGCAGCAGCAGGTTGCCGCCCTGCTTGAGGGTGAGCGCGAGGTTGAGCCGGTTGCGCTCGCCGCCGGAGAGCACGCCCGCGGGCTTCTGCTGGTCGGGGCCCTTGAAGCCGAACGCGCTGACGTACGCGCGCGAGGGCATCTCGACCTGGCCGACGTTGATGTAGTCCAGGCCGTCGGAGACGACGTGCCACAGCGACTTGTCCGGGTCGATGTTGGCGCGCGACTGGTCCACGTAGGAGATCTGCACGGTCTCGCCGACCCGGACGCCGCCGGCGTCGGGCTCGACCATGCCCAGGATCATCTTGAACAGCGTGGTCTTGCCCGCGCCGTTGGGCCCGATGACGCCGACGATGCCGTTGCGCGGCAGCGTGAAGGAGAGGTTCTCGACCAGCACCTTCCCGTCGTACGCCTTGGCCAGGGCGTCGACCTCGACGACGATGCTGCCCAGGCGCGGGCCCGGCGGGATCTGGATCTCCTCGAAGTCGAGCTTCCTGGTCTTCTCCGCCTCGGCGGCCATCTCCTCGTAGCGGGCGAGGCGGGCGCGGGACTTCGCCTGGCGGCCCTTGGCGTTGGAGCGGACCCAGTCCAGCTCGTCCTTCAGCCGCTTGGCGCGCTTGGCGTCCTTCTGGCCCTCGATCTTCAGGCGGGTCTGCTTGGTCTCCAGGTACTTGGAGTAGTTGCCCTCGTAGGCGTAGGCGCGGCCGCGGTCGAGCTCCAGGATCCACTCGGCGACGTTGTCCAGGAAGTACCGGTCGTGGGTGATGGCGACGACGGTGCCCTCGTACTTGGCGAGGTGCTGCTCCAGCCACTGCACGGACTCGGCGTCGAGGTGGTTGGTGGGCTCGTCGAGCAGCAGCAGGTCGGGCTGCTCAAGCAGCAGCTTGCACAGCGCGACGCGGCGCTTCTCGCCGCCGGAGAGGTTGGTCACGGGCCAGTCGCCCGGGGGGCACCCGAGGGCGTCCATGGCCTGCTCCAGCTGCTGGTCCAGCGTCCAGGCGCCGGCGTGGTCGAGCTGCTCCTGGAGTGTGCCCATCTCCTCCATCAGCTCGTCGGAGTAGTCGGTCGCCATCAGCTCGGCGATCTCGTTGAACCGGTCGAGCTTGCCCTTGATCTCGGCCACGCCCTCCTGGACGTTCTCCAGGACCGTCTTGGACTCGTTCAGCGGCGGCTCCTGGAGGAGGATGCCGACGCTGTAGCCGGGCGAGAGGAAGGCGTCGCCGTTGGAGGGCTGCTCCAGGCCGGCCATGATCTTCAGCACCGTGGACTTGCCGGCGCCGTTGGGCCCCACGACGCCGATCTTGGCGCCGGGCAGGAAGCTCAGGGTGACGTCGTCCAGGATCACCTTGTCGCCGTGGGCCTTGCGCGCCTTGCGCATGGTGTAGATGTACTCAGCCAAGTCAAACCGTCCGGGCGATCACGAAGCGGGCAGGAGAGCGAACGAATCCATCCTGCCGCATGGTCCCTCCAGGGAGAAAACGCGCCCACCCACCTTCTCGGGTCGGCGCGACGCGACGGGGCGGGTCCGGCATGGCCGGACCCGCCCCTTGGTGTCGCAGAGGTGCGGCGTTGCGCGGTGCGGCGTTACCCGGCCGACGCGGTGGCCGCCCTGCGCCGCAGGTACAGCACGGTGCCGCCGCCGGCCGCCAGCAGCACGGCCGCGATGCCGGCGATCATCACCGGGCTGCCGCTGTCGCTGCCGGTCTCGGCCAGGTCGGGGCCGGACTCACCCGAGCCGCCGGTGCTGGCGGGCGCGGGCTCGTTCTCGTCGATCTCCTCCATGCCGCCGTTGCCGCCGGTGTCGCAGTCCAGCACGCCGGAGAAGACCCATTCCTGGCTCTCCTCCAGGCCGGCGATGCTGATCTCGTACGCCTGCCCGTTCTCGACCGGGAAGGTGATGGTCTCCTCCGCGCCGGGGGCGACCTCGTACTCCTCGCCGCCCAGCTGGAAGACGAACGGCTCGTCGCCCGCGTTGGTGGCGGTGATGTCCACGCCGCCCTCGGCGCAGTTCTCCTTCGCCGTGACGGCCGGAACCGGGCCCTCGGTCGCCCAGTTGACGCTGGCGCTCGCGGTCACCTCGGAGGTGGAGGAGCCCGCCAGGATCATCGTCTGGGTGACGGTCTCGGTGCCGGTGAAGGCGCGGCCGACCGGCACCTCGGAGGTGGCGGTGGCGGTCAGCGAGGCGCTGCCGTCCTCGGCGCCCTCGGGCACGGAGAAGTACAGCTCGGTGCCGTCGGTGACGGCGACCTCCTCGGAGACGGTCTCGCCGTTGGCGTCGACGATGGTCACGCCCTGGTCGGCGGCGGCCTGGTCAGGGGCGACGTAGACGGCCTCGGCGGTGGTGTTCACGGTGACCGGGCCGACGATCTCGCCCGGCTTGCCGGAGACCTGCGGCGGGGTGAGGCGCAGCGACGCCTCCGGCTCCGCCACCTCGGCGGCGTTGGCCAGCAGCCACTCGGTCAGCAGGGCGGCGTTCTCGTCCTGCGGCGTGGCGTCGACGCCGTCGGAGAGGTGCCAGATCGCGGCCTGCGTGCCGGCGGCGGCCTGCTCAGGGGTGAGCGACTCGGCGCCGGCCTGGGAAGCGAGGGCGCTGAGGTCGTCGACGCTCGGGTAGGAGTTCTGGAGAATCCAGTTGATCTTGCCGGCCTCGGGGTTGCCCTGCAACGAGGAGGACTCCCACCCGGTCTCCTTGTACTGGGAGCCGGCCTGGGCGGCGGTCTCGAAGTCGATGCAGTACGTCTGCAGCGTGCCGCCGTCGTCGGCGGTCAGGCTGAACAGGCCACCCCCGTACGTCCTCGTCTCGCCGTCGACGACGACGTCGACCCGGTCGAAGATCGTGAGGCCATCCAGCGTGGCCGTGATGCCACCGTCGCGCGGGTTGATTACATCCGCGGCGGCCGGTCCCGCGGTGGCGATGGCGCCGGCGGCGAAGAGGCCGGCGGCGAAGGTGGTGGCCGCAAGGCGGGCGGCGGCCCGCCTGCGCGCAAACAACATGGGTGTGTCCCCTCCACGTGATTCACAGGGCACGCGGCGAGGCGCACGGATGTGCGCCTGCCGCACGCTCATCGTTGTCCCCGTGCGTACGCTGGATCGTAGAGAGGGCGGTCGCCCAAAGTCCCCCGCCCATACGAGAGTTACACATACCTTGCTTGAATCGTTATGTAAGACCGGGCGCGTTGGAATCGACGAGGGCGTACCGTTCCCGCACCTCCTGATAGCGCATCAGCTCGGCCGCCACCGGCTCCAGCACGTGGCGGTGGCCCTGGTCGGCCGCCAGCCGGGCGAGCCGCCACTCCTCCTGCTGGCCGTACGCGCGGGCGGGCCCGCGGGCCGCGATCCGGCAGCCCCACGCCAGCAGCGGCCCGGCCAGCGCGCCGCACGCCATCAGCGCCACCGGCAGCCAGCGGCCCACCACGGGCTGTCCGATCAACGCCGTGAGCAGCCAGCAGAGCCCCAGCAGCTGGGCGGCCAGCAGCACGGCCTGCCCGACGGCGGCGGCCGACCACCACCGGGGGCGGGGCAGCGCGCCCGTGGCCTGCTCGCCGAGCGCCGACTCCAGGGCGCGCGGCAGGCCCCCGGCGCCGCGCCACGCCGCCTCCCCCACCGCCTCGGCCCAGGCCGCGGGCAGGCCGTCGCAGGCTCCGTCGACGAGCTGGCGGACGGCCTGCTCGACCTCGGGGCGGGAGACCACCGGCGGCTCGGCGGCGCGCAGCCGCTTCGCGGCCAGCGCGGGGGGCTCGCCGCGGCGTTCCGCCTGGTGCACGGCGAGCCGCCGCAGCAGCTGGGACCAGGGCGTGCCGCAGGCGCGGTCGGCGCGGCGCAGCCAGCCGCGCTCGGCCGCCTGCCCGGCGGCGGGGGCGCCGACGGCGGCGGCGAGGCGTTCCTCGAACTCCTCCCGGGCCTCCTCGGTGAGCCCGGCCGGGGCCCGGCCGCCGTCGGCGACGTACAGCGGGCGCAGGCGGCGCGCCACGCCGTCCACGTCGGCGGCCAGGCGGCGGGTGGCGGCGCCGCGCGAGGCGACCAGCTGGGCCACCTCGTGGCGCAGTTCGGCGACGCCCTCGCCGGTGAGCGCGGAGAGGGCCAGGACGCGGGCGCCGGGCTCGCCGTGCTCGCCCAGGGCGATGCCGCGCTCGTCGAGCAGCCGCCGCAGGTCGTGCAGGACGGCGTCGACGGCCTCGGTGGGCAGCCGGTCGGCCTGGTTGAGGACGATGATGCTGACCTCGGCGTGGTCGGCGAAGGCGCGCAGGTAGTGCTCGTGGAAGAGCGCGTCGGCGTACTTCTCGGGGTCGACCACCCAGATCATCGCGTCGACCAGGCCGAGCAGCCGGTCGGCCTGGCGGCGGCGGGCGGCGTCGAGGGAGTCGTGGTCGGGCAGGTCGAGCAGGATGAGGCCGCGCAGGGTGGGGTCGACGACGTGGGCGCGGCGGCGGGAGCGGGCGGGGATGCCGAGCCGCTCCAGCAGGCCGTCGGGGCCGGGGCCGGACTTGCCGGCGTCCCAGGTGCAGGAGACGGGCCCGGCCGTGGTGGGGCGGCGGACGCCGCTCTCGGAGAGCTGGGCGCCGGCGAGGGCGTTGAAGAGGGTGGACTTTCCGCTGCCGCAGGAGCCGGCGATGGCGACGGTGGTGTACTCCTTGGGCAGGCGTTCGCGGGCGGCCGCCTCGTCGAGCACGCGCCCGGCGAGGGTGAGGGCTTCGGTGCCGGGATCGGCGGGGGCGGGGGCGGACGGGGCGGCGTCCGGGTCCGGGTCGGCGGCGCCCTGCAGCCGGGTCCGGGAGAGGCCGAGCAGCTCGCGCAGCGCGCCGAGCCTGCGGTGCAGCGCGGCCTCCTCCCGGTCACCCTCCTCGATGGCTTCGTTCACGCTCCCTCTCCTCTTCTTTCCTCTTTTTTATGGGTCCCAATGTGTCCCTGTCCCTGAATCCCTATGTCGACCGGACCGGGGCTGCGGGCGCGGACGGGGCGGCGTGGCGGGCGCGAACGGCGGAGAGGGCGGCGACGAGCCCGACCTGGTGGTCCGGGGTGACCGCCAGCCGGTGCAACGGCTCGCCACGCCGGGCCCGCTCGGTGGCGAGCACCCGGTCCACGCAGTCGTTCAGCATCCGCGCGCCCTGCTGGCGCAGCCGCGTCGTGATCGCCGCCCCCAGCGCCCCGGCGAGGATCTGCTGCGCCACGGCGGCCGTCTTGCCGCCCAGCAGCGCCACGGCCAGCAGCGCGGCCGTCTCCGTCTCCTCACCCGAAAGGACCTGCGCGGGGGGCGGTGCCGCCCCCCGCAGCGGCCCGGTCCGCAGCGAGCCGGTCCCCAGGGGCACGCCGACCCCGCTGACGGCGCGCGCCTCCTCGACCAGCTCCTCCAGGCAACGCCGCAGCTTCCGCGCCTGGATCCCGACCCGGTCCCGCACCGAGCCGGCCCCGTCGTCGCCCCCGGCCGGCGCGCCGGGCTCGCGCCGCCACGCGGCGTCCGTGGCGGCGTCGGCGGCGGCCACGGCCTCGGCCAGCAGCCCGGTCAGCGTCTCCACCAGGGCGTCCAGCAGCTCCTCGCCGCTGGAGTCGTCGGGGAACGCAAGCCACAGCGCGCGGACCTGACCCGTCAGCAGCCCGCCACCGGCCAGGCAGGCGCGGATCCGGCGGGCCGCCTCCTCGTACGCCTCGTCGAGCCGCAGGTCGAGGCGTACGGCCGTGGCGTACTGCGCGGCACTCGCCCCGGCCAGCTCGCCGACGCGGCCGCGCAGCGAGGCGAGCGCGCCCTCGGCGGTGCGGGCGGCGGCCGCGGCGCGGGCGGCGGGGTCGAACGCCCGGCGGACCAGCCACTCGCGCAGCCCGGCGACGGCGGTGGCGGGCAGCACGCCGGAGCCGCCGGCCGACTCGGGCAGCTCGGGCACGGTGAAGCGGGGGACGTCGCCGAGCCCGGCGCGCTCCAGCAGGGTGGCGTAGTGGCGGGACACCTCGGCGGCGACCTGGTGCGGCACCCGGTCCAGGACGGTGACGAGCGTGACGTCGTACTCGCGGGCGCTGCGCAGCAGGTGCCAGGGCAGGGCGTCGGCGTACCGGGTGGCGGTGGTGACCAGCACCCAGACGTCGGCGGCGCAGATCAGCTCGGCCGCCAGCTCGCGGTTGCCGGGCACGAGGGAGTCGACGTCGGGCGCGTCCAGCAGCGCCAGCCCGGTCGGCACGGCGCTGTCGGTCTCCACAACCATCACCGGCTCCCCCCGATCCTCTCGCTGCGAGAGGTCCCGCCGCTGCCAGGTGACCCGCCCGAGGCTGGGCAGCACGCGCCGCCCTGTGAACCAGCGGCGGTCGTCGGGATGGCAGACGAGCACCGGCGTCCACGTGGTGGGCCGCAGCACCCCCGCTTCGCTGACCCGCCGTCCGACGAGGGAATTGACGAGCGTCGACTTCCCCGCGCCTGTGGAGCCGCCGACGACGGCCAGCAGCGGCGCCCCCGGCTCGCGCAGCCGGGGCAGCAGGTAGCCGTCGAGCTGTGCCAGCAGCTCATCGCGCGTACGCCGCGCCCGCTCGGCGCCGGGCAACTCCAGCGGGAAGCGTGCGCGGACAAGGCACTCCCGCAATGCGGTCAGCGCGTCCACCAGCTCGGGCCGTGCTTCCAAGATCGCCACATGCGCAGAATGCCCAACATGGAGCGTTTTCCAAAGCATATTCCCCCATGCGCGCCCCACCCTCGGGCATAACGAGTGCGCAACACCCACATCCCGAGCCTCCAAAAACGCTGCGCGCGTGGCACTCGACTGCGATTATCAGGTCTGCTTCACTGGATCTCCACACGACGGTGTTGCCGTGAAGCAACGGGAACGGCCCCCTCGAAGCCCTATCCTGTGCGCGGCGAGGTCACCACGGGGGCACCGTCCCAGCCATGAGGGAGACCGGCCCCCGTAGCTCAGTGGATAGAGCAGGCGCCTTCTAAGCGCTTGGCCGCAGGTTCGAGTCCTGCCGGGGGCGCACACACCTGGCGCCTGATCGAAGGAAAGACGCAGGTCAGGCGAGGTACTCACACCAGAAGTCAGCAGATGCCATGCGTGCCCCTGGGGGGCGCACACAGCGTGTGCATGATGCTTCCCCCACGCGCCTCGAGCTCGATCAGCGCAGGTCAGACCGCATGGCGCCTCGTGCGGATGGTGCCCCTGGCCTGGCCGCAGGTTCGAGTCCCTCGGGGGCACACGGCAAAGGGCTGGTAACGCCTCCGCTACTCCGATTCGGTGCCGCCCGGGTGGTCGGCAAGCCACTGAAGCCCCCGGCGGATCGCACTCACCTGTGGCTCACGCAAGGCTTCGCCGTCGGGTCCGTCGACCACGACGTACTCGTATCGGACAGCAAGACCCGGGTTCCGCTTCCCCTGCCCGACCTGCCTCACGCAGTCCCGTCCGTCCTCGTTCCCATCAGCATCCATGCCCACCAGAATCCGCCGACGCGGGGGGTTCTGCGCTGCCGCAACGCCGGGGAGGTCCAGAGTGAGTGTCGCCGTGGCCGCGCAACGCCGTGACACCCAGGTCTTGCGTGCTTCGGCGGACTCGAACCGCCGTCAGACACGCTCGCCTCACCGGGACCACCGCCTCGATGGTGAGATCGCCGCTGACCCGTGACGTCGGAGGGATCAGGATGCGCGATGATGGCCGAGCATGCCATGGTCGACGATCATGTACTCGTCCGTGCACGGAGCCCGGCCCCGAGTCGGCAGGGCCCACGCTTCCTCGTACGGGAGAGGCGAACGGTGTGGTCGGTCTTGGGGCGCGGGTGTCTCCACCGGTATGGGCTGGGATCATGGCGACCGGCCCGCCCGCGCAGAGCGCGTTCGCGTCGGCCGAAGCCGTTGGGCGGGGGATGCTGGAGCTGAGTGGACTGTCGCTGATGGGTGACTTTGCGTCTGCTAGGGGAAGCGTGTACGTGAGTCGTAGGTATCGATCGCGGGGAGGGGAGCAGTGGCTCAACGTCGGAGTAACGGAGACAGCGAGTTCCGGCGGCGGCAGCAGGCGAGGGAGCGTGCCCTGCTCGCGCTGTTCGAAATGCCGGCGTGCCGCAGTGAGTAGGGCACCTCGGCCAGCGGCGTGGCGGCCTCCTCCCGGGTCAGCGCCTTGCTCCGGGCGGCGTTCCACACCTCGCTGTTTCGGTGCTCTGGCTGGGCCGGTCAAGTGTGGGCGGAGGTCGCGAAACCCGCGCCGAACGCGGGCCGGGGATGGCCGGGTTCGGCGGGCCGTTCCCAGGGGCGGCGAAGTTCTTCGTCGGTACGGGCATCCGGTTCCGAGGGGCGCGCTACGCCGCGCGAGGTGGGCGGGGGTCGCGGTGGCGGCCCCCGCCCCGGACTATTTCCCGGTCTGGAGCATGGTCCACGTCTCAGGGCCGACGAGTCCGTCCACGGTCAGCCCACGGCCCTCCTGGTACTCGCGGACCGCCTCGGCCGTGAGCGGGCCGAAGACGCCGTCGATGTCGACGGTGCGGCCCAGCGCCGCGGTCAGCGCTCGTTGCAGCCGGGACACCGGCTCGCCCGTGCTGCCCTCGCTCAGGGCGTCCGCGCTGCCCGCGGCCAGCAGGGCAGTCCACGTCTGCGGGCCGGCGACGCCGTCCGCGGTCAGGTCGAGCGCCGTCTGGAACGAACGGACCGCGGCCTCGGTCTGCGGGCCGAACTCGCCGTCGCTCGCGCCGGCCTCGTGCCCGTTCTCCGTCAGTAGGTGCTGAAGGGCCGCCACCTCCGGGCCCATCGAGCCTGAGCGCAGCGTCGGGTACGACGGGAAGTCCAGCGGTGGAGTGCCGGGGTCACCGGGGTCACCGCCGAGCAGCTCCATGTAGTAGTCCCAGTCCCAGTTCGGCCCGGGGTCGGTGTGGTCGTTGTCCGGCACCTCGCTGTGGCCGACGATGTGCTCGCGGTCCTTGGGAATGCCGTACTCGTCGGCAAGGTGGCTGGTCAACGCCGCGGACGAACGGTACATCGCGTCGGTGAACCACTCTGGCTCATCGACCCAGCCCTCGTGCTCGATACCGATGCTGTAGGCGTTCCCGGAGCGGGCGTGCCAGGCGGTGTCGGCGTCCCGCACCATCTGGGTCACCTCGCCGTCCGAGGACCGGATGACGTAGTGGGCGCTCACCTCCGCCTCCGGGTTCTGGAACCAGCTGATCGTCCCCGCGTACGAGCCCTGGGTCACGTGGATGACGACGGCGCTGATCGACTGCGACCGGCCGCTCGTGAAGTTGGCGGAGCTCGCCGGGACCCAGAGGGCGTCTGGGTAGTCCTCGCTGAGCGTGTCGACCGAGGTGGCGGAGTACGGGCCGCGTTCGGGCGCGACGGCTCGCGGTGCGACCTCGACGGTTTCACCGCCGTCGACGGGCGCGTGGATGCCCTCGCGCAGCAGGGTGTAGACGTGGTCGGCGTACAGGCGTGCGGTGGCGTCCTCGGTGGCCCCGCCATACCGGACCACGACCTGGTACCAGGCGTCGATGTCGCCTCGGTCGGCGGCCGACAGACCGAGCCGGTCGGCGTACGCGCGCAACACGGCTGCGCCGCCGCGGATATTGGCGGAGTCTTGGTACCGCAACTCCGCGGCGGTAAGGGCGGTTTCGTGGGCGGCGAGATCCAGCGTCCGGTGGGTCGGGTTGTCCACCAGGTGCATCACGCCATAGCCGCGCGCCTGGCTCGGCAGGCCGTCGTGGCCGTCGAGGCGGCTCTCGCCGTAGCCGACGGCGACCAACAGGTCGCGCGGCACGTCGAACTCTTGGGCCGCGTCGTCGAACGCGGCGTTGAACGGGGTGTCGGTGTGGGGGGACTGGGCTGGTGTGGCCGAGGTGGTGGCGGTGGCCGACCCGGGCGTGCCGAGCAGGGCGGCGATGACGCCCATGGCCAGGACGGCGGTAGCTGCCAGGCCCAAGCTCTTGCGGAGCCGGGCCCGCTCGCGCGTGTGTGCCATCGAAGGGCTCCTCCTGGGTGGGGGGAAATGGCGCGGTCATGACAACTCACAACTCACACACAATCAACCCAACGAGGCGAGCGGGCAGTCATTTTCGCGCGCCTCTTACGATGGATCTACGCGCGCAGAATTTCAAGCCCCCTGGTTCACGTGAATGCCCCGATCCCGCGGTCGGGGCGGTGCGGGTCCACGGAGCGAGGAGAGGCGTTGACTGAGGCTGACCGAGGTCTACCGCGTCCGTGATTGGCTGGCCCTCCGTCTCGTGTCCGAGTTGAGCCCTGAACAACGGACCGTTCGATCACGGGCTGCACATCGAACGACGCATCCCGATCACGGAAGATGTGAAGGAGCCATGCACCGCAGCAGTATGCCGCGCTGCATACTGCCGCCGGTCCTGGCCCATGAACCCAGTGTCAACGGCCAGCCTGCTGCGCTGAGCGGGGTGGCCGGCCGGCTCGCCGAATGCTCAACGCTTGCATCATATTCAGGATTTGAGGCCTTGGTCCTGGGCCTCGTGTTCGTTCATCCCTTCCCGTCCCCCGTAGGTTTCCGGCTCGGGGTCGGTGGCAAGCGCAGAGCCTTCCGGTTTATGCCCAGATCAATCCATCGACCGGAGGGCGTGACGGTCCGAAACTCTGCGGCGCTCTCGTCCCCACCAGCAGGTCCCATGCCACCATCGACCCGCAACTGGCCCGATCAGCTGACATCACGGGTCTTCGGCAGACAGGTAGCCCACCGCACGATCAACGCGTCTGCGCAGGTCAGCGGGATTGCGGCACGACCAACCCTTTGTGGTGGCTCCTGCCGGGGGCGCACCTCACCCAGCCTCTTCCGCCATCCCTCGACACGAGATTTCCGCAGGTCAGAGGCCATGTAACGCAGAACGCACGAAGCCCGGCCCGCTCCCCCACGCAGAGGGAGCGGGCCCGGCTGTCTCCGGTTGTCACCGGGTCTGTGCGGGTCGCTGCGGCGAATACGCGGCGAAGTTCTCCTACGCCTCCCCCGCCTCCTCCTCCGCGTCACCCAGCAGTCCGGAGATGTCCTGTGCCGCCTCGATCCGCCGTTGCAGCTCCCTCGTCTGGCCGGACAGGCACCGGGCGTAGGTGGCCAGCAGGACGGCACGCTGTTGCCCGCCCATTCGGCGACCTGCGCCGGAGGAATGCCGTTGTTCAGCCAGGTCGTCAGGCAGGTGTGCCGCAGGTCGTAGACGCGCCTGCCCAGGGGCGAGGCGCACTCCGCCTCCGTCAGCACCTCCCGACGGGCGGCGCCCCACGCACGGCGGATCACCGAGCCTGCCAGCGTGCCGCCTCGCTCCCCCTGGAACAGCCGGTCCCCCGGCTTCAGCCCCTCGGCCGCAATGTGCTCGCGCAGAATCTTCACCAGCGCGGGGTGGCACGGTACGGGGCGCGTATCGCCCTCGGCCCTCCCCTTCAGGTGCCTCACCTCGTGAGTGTCGCCCGTGTCGGTCCACTCGCTGCCCACCTCAGGGGTGGCGGTGTGGATGAGGAGCTCTCCCCACTGGTCCGCGTCGGCTTCGTCCGGCAGGGTCGTATCCGCCACGTCCATCGCCACGACTTCTTCCGGCCGGGCCCCGGTGTAGTACATCGTTGCGAAGAAGGCATGGAGCCGTCTGCCGCCGCGGGGACGCCGGCGGATCCAGCCGAGCAGTCGCGCGGCCTGGTGCCGATTGACCAGGCACCGCTTGTCCACCGCCGTGGAAGTCTTGGGACCGCTGCCCTTTCCCTTGGGCAGCGGATTGGCGAGCAGGATGCCCCGCGTGACCGCGTAGATCATGGCGACGTTCAGCACCCGGCGGTGACGCTTGACCGAGGACGCCGCGACGGGCGTTCCATCCAGCTTCGTGGCCAATGCCCGGAGCACCTTCTCCACCTGCTCCGCGTCCTCCCAGGCCGCCATGGTGAGGGTGTTGCGGCGCACCCACCGCAGCACGGCCGCCACCTCCGGCGGCGCATCCTCCCGCCGGTTCGTGTTGAAGGCGTACTCGCGCAGGGCCGTGCGGACCTCAACCGGATCGAAGCGAGCAGGCTGCTTGCTCAGCAGGGCAACGGTGGTCGTCATCAGCGTCTTGGCGACGTTCTTGCGGTGGTTGCCCGACACCCGCGCCCACTGGCTGTCGACGAACTGAACGGCGAAGTCGTACCAGGTCGTTGACGTGGCCTGTGACCTGTGGGTGACGGGTAGCCCGGTTGAGGTGCTGAACGCCGTGCCCTTGCGGGTCGCGGTGACCAGCTCGGAGCGGAAGGCGTCGGCCTGTGCCTCGGTGCCGAAGGTGTCGCGGAACACTGTCCGCTGACCGTCCAGCGAACGGTGTAGGTCGTGTTCCGCTTGCCCTTGTAGACGCGGGTCTTCCAGATCCTGACATCGTAGGAGCTGGCCATCAGTCCTCGTCCTCGCGGTCGTCCAGCCAGGTCTCCAGGTCGCTGCGACGGACGCGGAGCGCGCCGTTCGGGAGCTTGATGCAGCGAGGGGCACGGCCCTTCTGGCGCCAGTCGTAGAACGTGGACTGCGAGATCTGTAGCTCTTCGCACACCTGGCTCAGAGTGAGCATGGCGCGCGGCCGGAATGCTGCCGCCGTCACGGCTTAGTCCCTTCTTCATGGATGGGCTGGGTTGGGTCACCGCGCGGCGGCCGTCTCTGGCCGGAGTGCCGCCGCTCGGATCGTGGTGTTCGGCTGTGGGAATGGTCTGGCGGGCGTCGAGCCCCCCAGCGCCGTCTGCGCTTGTGGTGGGAAGAAGCCACGGCCCGCGGCGGGGTGGCTTCTTTCCCAGCTACGCCGCAACGGGGGTGAGCGAACGAGTCGCCCACCCCCCGAATGTCTTAGAAGCCGTGTCTTTCCGGGCGTGATTGCTGCGTTTCCGCTGGTCAGGCGTAGTCCGGCTGCCGTGTGGCAGTGATGGCATGTCGTTGTCTCCTCGGTGGAGGTGTCGGGTGCCGTCGGTGATGGGGTTGCTGGAGGAGCGGGAGCGTGCTGCCAGGCAGCGGGTGGAGGCCCTTCAGGCCGAGTTGCGGGAGGCGGAGGCCGTGTGCGAGCGGTTCGTGATCGCTCGCGAGATGGTCGGGCAGGTCCTGGCAGAGCCGAGCGGGTGTGGGAACGCTCCGGTGACGGTGCCTGATGGGCAAGGGCGGCCGGTCGTGGGTGCGGTGCCCGGCTCGGTGGTGCCGGTGTGGAGGGAAGGACTTGACGCCGGCGTGCTGGCGCCGGACTATCGGCGGATCATGGCCATCGTGGCCGACCGGGGCGGGGAGGCGGTGGACTGCCGGCAGCTCGCTGCGGCGCTCGGTCTGGCTGTGGTCCCGGCGAAAGTCGAGGGGGTGCGGTCGAAGGTCAAGCGCCTGCAGCGCGGGGCTGGCTGGTCGAGACGGCGCCGGGCAGGTTCAGTGTCGCTGCCGGGCCAGGCGGCGGCTCATGACCATGCTCATCGACCACAGAATCATCGCCTCCGCACTGTCGGTGCGGCCCTCGTAGTCGCGGGTCAGGCGGCGGGAGCGCATCAGCCACGCGAACGTGCGCTCGACCAGCCACCTCTTGGGCAGCATGGTGAACCCCGCCGCGTTGTCGCTGCGTTTGACCACCGTCAGTGCGATCTGCCAGAGGCCTCGGGCGACGTCGACCAGCGGCCCGGTGTAGCCGCCGTCGGCCCACACCCTGCTCACGCGCCAATGCCTGTGCCGCAGCCGAGCCAGCAGGCCCCGGCCCGCGTCCCGGTCGGTGACCGACGCTGCCGTGACCATCACGGTCAGCAGCAGCCCGAGGGTGTCGACCACGATGTGCCGCTTGCGGCCGTTGACCTTCTTGCCGCCGTCGAAGCCCCGGGTGGCGACCGGCACCGACGCGGCCGCTTTCACCGACTGCGCGTCGATGACCGCGGCCGTCGGCTCCGCGTCCCATCCCTCGGTCTCGCGGACCCGGTCGCGAAGTCGGTCGTGCAGTTCGCGGGCCCAGCCCTTGTCCCGCCACCGCCGCCAGAAGGCGTAGACGCGGTCCCACGCGGGGAAATCGCTCGGCATCGCCCGCCACGTGATGCCGCCGGCCACGAGGTAGCGGACCGCGTCGATCATCTGCCGGTGGCAGTAGCCCTCCGGCTGCCCGCCCCTGCCCTCCAGCCATCCCGGCACCGGCAACAAGCCCCGCACCCAGGCCCACTCGGCGTCCGTCATGTCCGACGGATACCTCGGCCGTCTATCCGAACGATCCCCCGCATTGCCGTACTCGTGCGCGAGGCAATCACACGACCGGGCAACCGAGTTGGACGACGAGGACAACGGAACGCAAGACTGCGGCACAGGGCCTCCTGACGCTCGAAGGACTTCAGCAATCCCGAGCTGAGCAGGAGGCCCTGTTTTCATGCCTGCTTCGGCTGGAGATCATCCAACCGAGTCGCCGCACTCGAACCGGTGATCACCATGATCGATAGAGCAACGGCTTCTTACGTAACGTCACGACGCCCTGGTCAGAGCCTGAACTGTCAGGCGTCGACGAGGAATGCCGGAGCGTAACCGCGAGGCCGGCGCTCGTCCATGTCACTGCGACCCACCTACGCATCGACACCATCGAACAGGCGGTCAGGCGTCAGCCCTGCTGTCATACGCCCGCTGGCAGTTCTGGATCTCTTTGCTGTGCTCGACGGTCCAGTCGTAGAGGCGCCCGAATGGCTCGCGCAGGGACTCGCCCAGCGGCGTGAGGGAGTACTCCACGCCAACGGGTGATGTCGGCAGTACTTTGCGCTGAATCATGCCGTTCCGCTCGAGGCGACGCAGTGTCTGGGTAAGGACGCGCTGCGTCACACCCTCCAGGCCGCGCTTCAGCTCATTGAACCGGGTGGGCCGTTCCAGCAGCGCCATGACCATCATCGACCACTTGTCCGCGATCTGGTCGAGGATCGGCCGACTGGGGCAGTCCGCCCGGAAAATGGTAGGTGTTTCGGTGTCAACTCCGTGCAGGCCGGTGTCCTTCATGTGCCTTGGTGCTCCCAAAGTGCGTTCTTGACGATCCGAGCGGCGCCGCCGACGGTAGGTATGCATCGCAAACCTACATGCCTTTTGGCGACCTATGGAGACCTTCATGACGAACGATGCCTACTCCACCATGCGCGTGAGCAGCGAACACGGCGTCGCACGGATCGTCCTCGACAATCCCCCGGTGAACGTGATCGGCGCCACGATGATGCGCGAGCTCCGCACCGTGCTGACCACGCTCGCGGACGATTCATCGGTCCGGGTGATCGTCTTCTCGAGCGCCGACCCGGAATTCTTCCTCGCTCACGTGGACATGCGGATCGGGGAGAAGATGGACGTCCTCCAGGAGCTCGCTGCGTCGGCGCCGCCGGACATCAACGTGTTCCAGGCTGTCGGCGAGCTCATCCGCCACCAGCCCCAGGTAACCATCGTCAAGCTCGCCGGGAAGGCCCGCGGCGGCGGAGCGGAATTCGTGGCCGCAGCGGACATGGCATTCGCCGCCGTCGAGACCGCCGGACTCGGTCAGATCGAAGCGCTCATGGGCATCATCCCCGGCGGAGGCGGAACGCAGTACCTCCGGGACCGCGTGGGTCGCAACCGCGCACTGGAGGTGGTCCTCACCGCCGACCTGTTCGATGCCGAGACCGCGGCGTCCTACGGCTGGATCAACCGGGCCCTGCCCGCCGACGAGCTCGACGAGTACGTCGAACGTGTCGCTCGCAATATCGCCGCGCTGCCCGACGGTGTCATCGAAGCAGCCAAGCGCTCGCTGCCCGCCGATGACTTCAAGGAAGGACTCCTGCGTGAGAACGACGCCTGGGCTGCTACGTTCAGTCTGCTGGCCGCTCAGCAGCTGATCAGCGGGGGCCTGCGGGGCGGGGCACAGACACCGGCCGGCGAACGCGATCTGGAGGGACTGATGCGCAGCGTCGCGCACTGATTGTCGGACCTCCACCTGCACAACCGATGGCCCCCGGCCCGGAAACGCGCCGGGGCATCTGGCAGTTCAGGTGTCCCTACCTTGTTGACTGGGCTGAGCGAGCCATGCGTAGGGTCCTACGTTGTTGAGCGGGTTGATCAAGGCCGGTTGTAGGGTCTGGAGGCCCAGAGACACCGGGCATGGCTCTCGTAGGGTCGCCGTCGATGGCTCCTCCAACCTGGCCGCCCCGTGTCTCACGACGGCCTGACCGCTGATTAGGAGCCGCGAGTACCTCGCCGTACATCGCTGAGTAGGACCACGCCGGCAAGGTCGTCCGGAACCGCAGAACGCTCTACAGCTCCCTAAGAGGTCGTTACAGAATGACTTCACGAGGTCGCGACGGCCAGGGCCATGTGGCTGGTGGAGTGGCCTCGCCGCGTGGGAATACAGTCCAGCGCGGCAGGTTGCCCGGGGGCATGAAGGCTATTGGTGTCCATAACTTCGGCGGCCCGGAAGCGCTGCAGGTCCTGGATCTGCCCGAACCGCAGGCCGGTCCCGGTGAGGTCCGTATCCGGGTGCATGCAGCCGCCGTGAACCCGACCGATGTCATGCTGCGTACCGGCGGCCACGCCGTCCGCATGCCCGACCGCCAGCCCCCGTTCGTGCTCGGCATGGACGCTGCTGGGGTGATCGACCAGGTGGGGCCCGAGACCGACGATCGACTTGCCATAGGCCAGCGGGTGGTCGCCATGGTGCTGTTCACCGGCCCACACGGCGGCGCCTACGCCGAGCAGGTCGTGGTGCCTGCCGCGTCGGTGGTGCCGGCCCCGGAAGGAGCAGGCTTCCCCGCGGCGTCCACTCTGCTCATGAACGCCATGACCGCCCGTCTCGCCCTGGACGCGCTGTCCGTGCCGCACGGCGGGACAGTCGCCGTGACCGGTGCGGCCGGCGCCGTTGGCGGTTACGCGGTCGAGCTGGCAAAGGCCGACGGGCTGACCGTGATCGCAGACGCCGCCCAGCGCGACACCGAGCTGGTCCGCGGTTTCGGCGCTGACCATGTCGTCGAGCGCGGCACCGACGTCGCCACGCGAATTCGCGCGCTGGCACCCGAAGGTGTCCCCGGCTTTGTGGACGGCTCAATGCAGACCGCCCGGATCCTGCATGCGATCGCCGACGGCGGGACGCTGGCCGAGTTCCGGGGCTGGTCCGGCCCGGCCGAGCGCGGCATCCGAGTGCGCCCTGTGATGGTGCCAGATGGCATCACCGATACCCCAGGGCTGGACACGCTGCGCCGCCAGGCCGAGGACGGCACATTGACGCTGCGCGTCGCAGAGGTGCTACCGGCCGCCGAGGCGGTCAAGGCCCACCGCATGCTGGAGGCTGGCGGCTTGCGTGGGCGGTTGGTGCTCGACTTCTCCTGACCTTGCGATGTGTCGGGTTACGGATCGTATGAGTTCGGTGTGGCGGCTGGGAGTTGGGGGTGTTGTCAGGCAGGGTCTGCCAGATGGTTGATGATCTTGTGCCTGATGATCTGTGGGAGCGGATGGTTCCGCTAATCCCCGCCCGCCCCGTCGGCCCGCTTCCCCGGCCGGAAGCCATCGGCTGCAGCGGGGTGACCAGTTGGCGACGGCTGCGGGACTGGGTGCCGACCGGTTCACGCCCGAGGAAGGCGAGGCAGTGGCCAAGGAGCTGTGCGAGCGCCTGCTCGCGATCCCGATGACCGAGCCGATCGCGTACCGAACGCAGAACGGCGGAGACTACGACCACAACCTCGTGTTGCGGCCGGACGTGGCACCGGGCCTGACCGGACTGGGAGCGCACGTGGCCTGACGCCGGTGCAGACGCCGATAAAGGGACAGCGCTGGGCGCCCACATCGGCAAGCACCATGCTGTGGGCGTGGGTGCCCGGCCGTGGGGTTGCCTTCACGAGGCTGTCAGCGACGCCGTGTCCGCGCTCGGGGTTGTCGTACAGCTTATGCAGTGTCCGTGCCCCGGCAGCTCCAGCCCGGTCCCCGGGTTTCGTGGAGTCCGAGCAGTGCCCCGGGTTCGGTGGAGCCGAGTCACTTGGTTTTACGTGGCTTTACGCTACAGGCGCTGTGCGCAGTTCGTACTCGACGGGAGTCAGCATCGCGAGGGCGGCGTGTCTGCGTGCCCGTTGTGGAAGATCTCAAGGACTCTGTTGCTCAATTGATGTCACGCTGCGAGGTCGAGGGCGGCCAGCCGCGAGGTGCGTGTGCGGGCGAGCAGGGTGTCGTTCCACCAGGCATCGAGGCGGATCGGGCAGATGTCGACCGCCGTGAGGACCTGCGCGAGATGGGTCTTGGCCAAGCCGACATTGCGGGTCCGACGGACTCCGGCAGTCGCGACGGCCTGGTGGATGGTGCCTTCGAGTCCGGCGCGGGCCGCGCAGCGGTCCTTCCACTCGTCCGTGGCCTGCTCGGCACGGAAGCGTTCCAGCACGGCGTCCTGTTCCTGAAGACGGACAGCCATGCACCTACGGCATGGTGACTTGCGGAATCCGCAAGGTGGTCGCCGTGGGAGATGCTGACGGCGCAAACGGCGCCCTTCGAAGGCGGGCATTTACGCGCGGGGGCCGCCCGTATCGCGGTCGCCGTCGGAGTGCTGGTCGGCGCTGTCGCGCTGGTGGCCGCGGCGGGCGTCGCGGTCGAAGATGCCCAGGATCTCGCAGGGGCCGCCCTCGGCACCGATGGCGTGGGGCAGCATGGTGGGGAACTCGGCGGCCTGGTTGGTCTCGACGCGAAAGCGCCGGTGGCCCAGCATGAGGATCGCGGTGCCGGACAGGACGACGAGCCATTCCCGTCCGGGGTGCGCGCGCAAGCGGGAGGAGTTGTCCGGCGGGGGCTCGGTCATGCGCTGGCGCACGACGCTCATGCCGGGGTCGCCCTTGACAGGCCAGCGCATCAGGCCGTGCGCGCCGTCGATCATCGGGCTGGTGACGACATCGTCGGAGGCAGTCTCGACCAGCTGGTCCAGCGACGTGTCCAGGGCGCGGGCCAGGGTGACGAGCTGGTCCAGGGCGAGGCGGCGCCGACCGTTCTCGATGCGGGAGAGTGTGGACTGGCTGACGTGCGCGCGGGCGGCCAGTTCCTCCAGGGACCAGCCCTGTGCCACCCGCAGGGCGCGGATGCGTTTGCGTACGAGGCTGTCCAGGTCGCCATTGTCTTGCGCCATAGGCAACATCGTATGCCCGTGACGCAAAACACGGTTAGCGTCCTTTGGCAGAGGCCCGGAGCAGATGGGGCCACGCGGCGATGGAAAGGCGGATGCCATGGTTGCCACGACCTCCGTGGACGCGAGCGACACACTGCCGGCCGGGACCGTCGACGCCATGGTGATCGGCGATGGCGCCGCAGGTTTGAACGGCGCGCTGATGCTCGTCCGCTCCCGCCGCTCCGACGTTGTCATCGACAGTGGCACCCCGCACAATGCCCCGCCCGAGGCCATGCACGGCTTCATCGTCCTTGACGGCATCCCGCCCGCCGAACTCCTCGCCAAGGGCAGACTGCAGGTGCGCCACTACGGTGGCCTTGGCCGCCTCCGGCGCAGTCCCCTCAGCCGCCCCCACCACCCCGTCCAGCGACGGCGACCTGCGCTTCACCGTCACTCTGGCCGACGGCCCCACCCTGACGGCCCGCCGGATGCTGATGGCCACCGGCCTGCGCGATGTGCTGCCCGATGTGCCAGGACTGGCCGAACACCGGGGACACAGCGTGGTGCACTGCCCGTACCGCCACGGCTGGGAGGTGCGCGACCAGCCCATCGGCATCCACGCCACCGGTCCCCCTCCGCCCACCACGCATGGATGTTCCGCCAACTCACCAACGATCTGATCCACTTCACCCGCGGCACCCGTCTGGACGAGGAAACCCGCACCCGGTTCACCGCACGCGGCATCCGCCTCACCGACACCACGGTCGACGCGGTCGTCAACACCGCGGACGGCGGCATCGCGGAGGTGGGCCTGGCCGACGGCCAGGTCGTCGCCCGCCGCATCCTGGCGGTGGCCACCGGCATGCAGGCCCGCTCCGAGGGCCTGCAACGCCTGGGCGTGCCGACGGAGGACCTGCCCGACGGCATGGGCCACCACTTCTCCTCCGGCACAGCCGGCAACGCCACCGTCCCAGGCGTATGGGTGGCCGGCAACGCCACCGACCCGACCGCCCAGCTCGGCGTCCCGGCCGCGGCAGGCACCTTGGCCGGAGCCCACATCAACGCCCACCTGGCCACCGCCGACGCGGCCCTCGCCGCGGTGGACAGCGCCACCACCACCACCTAACACCGCCCGGCGCACCCACGCGCCGCACTGGCGATCCCCAGCCCGCTCGGCGGCCAATACCGGTCCGCCGTCGCGTCCTCCTGCCCTTTTCGAGAGGAATCCATGAGTACGAACCAGCCCGCACCAACGACAGCCAGCGGTGCCGCTCCCGACGTGCGCGCACTGGATGCACGTCAGCTGCGCACCATCCTGATCGCTGTCTGTGCCGCGTTGATGGCGGTCATCGCCTCGGTGTCCGGGTTGAACGTGGCTCAGCCCGACCTCGCCGTCGAGTTCGGCGCCTCGCAGAGCACGATCCTGTGGATCATCAACATCTACACCCTCACTCTGGCCGCGCTGCTCCTCCCGCTCGGCGCGGTCGGTGACCGGCTGGGCCGCAAGCCCATGCTGATCACCGGCCTGCTGGTCTTCGGTGGTGCCAGCGCGCTTGCCGGTCTTGCGCAGTCGGCGGAGGTGATGCTCGTCGCACGTGTGCTCAGCGGCATCGGTGCCGCGATGATCATGCCGATCACGCTCGCCGTCATCACCTCCACCTTCCCTACGCAGGAACGCGGCAAGGCGATCGGCGTCTGGACCGGCGTCGCCGGAGGCGGCGGCATCCTGGGCATGTTCCTCTCCGCCGCCCTCGTGGACATCGCCAGCTGGCGCTACCTGTTCGTCCTGCCCGTCGTCCTGGTGGTCATCGCACTCGCCATGGCCCTGCGCGCCGTGCCGAACTCCCGTGAGCACTCCGGCCACTCCTTCGACACCGTCGGCGCACTGACCTCCCTCGTCGCCGTTGTCGGCCTCATCTTCGTCCTGCAGGAGGGCCCCGAGCGCGGCTGGACCGACCCGGTCACCCTGACCAGCCTCGCCATCGGCCTCGTCGCCACCGTCTTCTTCGTGACCTGGGAACTGCGCCGCCACGACGCCGCTCTGCTGGACGTACGCCTGTTCCGCGAACACGGTCTGGCCGGCGGTTCGATCACGCTGCTGACCGTCTTCGGCGTTCAGGCGGGCATTTTCGTGGTCCTCTTCCCGTTCATGCAGGCCGTGCTCGGCTGGTCGGGGCTGCTGTCCACGCTCGCGCTGATGCCCATGGCTGTGGCGATGATGATGACCTCCAGCCTGGCCCCCAAACTGGCCGCGCGCATCGGCTCCCGCTCGACCATGGCCACGGGTATCGCGCTGGCCGACGCCGGACTGGCGCTCATGGCGAGCATCGTCTCCGTCGACGGCGGCTACCTGTCCGTCCTGCCCGGCATGCTCGCCATGGGCATCGGCATGGGTCTGTCGATGACCCCCTCCACCGAGGCCATCACCAGCTCCCTGCCCCAGGAACGCCAGGGGGTGGCCTCCGCGCTCAATGACATCACCCGCGAGTTCGGCACCGCCCTCGGCGTGGCCCTCCTCGGCGCGCTCCTGTCGGCCGGATACCGCAGCGCCATCGACGGCCAACTCGACGGCGTCCCCCAGGGGACCGCGGATGCCGCACGCGAAGGCGTCGCCAATGCCGTCGAGGCCGCGGGCGGCGCAGGCTCCCACGCGCAGCAACTCGAACACGCAGCGCAGCAGGCCTTCGTCGACGGCTGGCAGCAGGCCATGTGGGCAGGCGTAGCCGTCATGGGCGCCCTGTTCCTGTACATCCTCACCCGAGGCCCGAAGAACACCACCCCCACACCCGACAACGACGCGCCAGCCCCCGAAACCGTGCCCTCGCGGTAACCGGGCAACAGCTACGCGAACCAGCCCCCAGGCATCCCGTGACGCCCCGGCCACCGACGGGTGTGGACCTCGCCACCCTGTGCGGCACAGTCCACCATCCGATCGGGTCCGCTCCGGCAGGCCCATCGCCCACGTGGCCGACGAAATGGGCGTCTCCCGCACCACCGCCCACAAGTGGGTCCGCCGCTGGCGCGCCGAAGGCGAACGCCGGCTTGTACGACCGGACGAGGCAATCCCAGACCACTCCGCACCGCACCTCCGCGGACACCGAAGCCGTGATCTGCGCCCTGCGCCGAGAGCGGAAGCTCGGTCCCGCCCGCATCGGCCCGATCCTGGGAATACCCGCCTCGACAGTCCACCGTGTCCTGACCCGCCACGGCCTGAACCGGCTGCGGTGGATGGACCGGCCCACCGGCCAGGCCATCCACCGCTTGTCCACGTCGACATCAAGAGTCGACATCAAGAAACTCGGCGACATTCCCGACGGCGGCTGCCACCGCGTGACGTCCCCACAGCAAGCCCTCGCCAACAGACAGGCCACGACCGGCACGCGTAGCCACGGCGTCCCGCGATCGGCTACAGCTTCATCCATACCGCCACCGACGACCACTCCCGGCTTGCGTACAGCGAGGTTCTGACCGACGAGCGTATGGAGACCGCCGCCGCCTTCTGGCGACGCGCTAACGCCTTCTTCACGGCGCACGGCATCACGGCGGGACGACCGAGACGCCATCACTCACACGACACCCGACGGGCAGTCAGTTCCTCGTCCTGATGCCGTCCAGTGCCATGCCGATGACTCGTTCTCGCTGGGCGTCGTCCGCGAAGTTCGAGGTCGCGATGCCGTTGATCAGCAGGCGCACGTCCTCGAAGTCAACGTCGCCGCGGGCCTTCCCCGCCGCCTGGGCGGCCTCCAGCAGTGGCTCCCCGGCGCGATGGATCAGTGCGATGCAGGCGCCGAACATCGGCGAGTCGAGGTTGAGACCCTCGACGACTGCCCTCTTGGTGGTGGCGTAGGCGACGAACTGGCGTAGCCAGATCGCCAGTGCGTCCCACGGGTCCAGGTTCCCCAGTTCGTCGGCGACGCGGGCGAGGGCTTCGACCTCGTCGACGTACACGGCTTCGAGCAGTGCCTGGCGTGTCGGGAAGTTGCGGTAGAGCGTGCCGATGCCGACCCCGGCGCGCCGAGCGATCTCCTCCAGTGATCCGTTGACGCCGTCGTCGGCGAAGACCTCGCGAGCTGCGGCGATCAGCGCGTCAAACTTCTGTCGGCTGCTGGCGCGCTGTGGCCGGCGCACGCCGACCCGGGGTGTCTCGGACGTGCCACGGGCGGTGGCCATCGCACCTTCCTTTCGACGGAACACTTGCTAGCGGAGGGCCCCCTCCGCTAATTTTGGAGGCACCCCTCCGGTGGAGGGGTGCCTCCACCCTAGTGGATGCACCGGTCTGACTGAGAGCGCGCTACGCGGCACTGTTCGGCCGGCAACCGTGCCCACGAACGGCCACGGCACTCGGCTCCCGAACAGAAGGAAAGGACGACCATGCGGACTGTCGGAATCATCGGAAGCGGGCGCATCGGCGGCACGGTCGCCCGGCTCGCCGTCGCGGGCGGCTACTCCCTCGTCGTCAGCAACTCCCGCGGCCCCGAGACACTCACCGACCTGGTCGCCGAGCTCGGTCCACGAGCTCGGGCAGCCACCCCGGCCGAAGCGGCCGAGGCCGGCGATCTGGTCGTGATCTCCATACCGGCGCGGGCCTACACCCAGGTGCCGGTCGAGCCCCTGAAGGGCAAGACCGTCATCGACACGATCAACTACGATCCCCGACTCCACGGCCACATCGCCGAACTCGACAACGCCTCGACCACCACCAGTGAAATGGTGCAGGAACACCTGCCCGCGTCACACGTCGTCAAAGCGCTCAACAACATCTTCTTCCCGACACTGCGCGCGCTCGCCCGCCCGAGCGGGGCAGCCGACCGCACCGCGCTGCCGATCGCCGGCGACGACCCCGACGCCAAGGCGGAAGTATCCCGGTTCCTGGACGCCATCGGCTACGACACAGTGGACGCCGGCCTTCTCGCCGAGGGCTGGCGCTGGCAACCCGGCACCCCAGCCCACGTCGTCTACGCCGGGGAAACGATCCAGGTCGCCAAACCCGGCAACGCCGAGACGGTACGCAACGCCCTCGCCGCCGCGACCCGCTGAAGCATCGGCGAGGACTCATCCCGCCTGCCGGATACCCCACCCCTCAGCTCCGCCGCCTCAAGCCCACCCCCGTCAAGAAGGAACACATGACCGACGTTCACGACGGCCCCCAAGTCTTCGGAGCCTCCGATGATGAACGACGAATCGTCGAAGCGCTCTACCGGGCGATCGGAGGGGAGCCGGACCTCCTGGACGAGGTCCTCGCCCCCAACTGGGAGGACATCCCCAGCATCCCCGGTCAGCCTCCGGGACCGGAGGGCCTCAAGCCGCACATCAAGGAACTCCACGCGTGCTTCGCGAACGCTCGCGTCCTCCTGCACGACGTCGTCGCCGCGTCGGGGCGAGTGGCCGTGCGAGGCGAGCTGACCGGCACCCACCGCGGAGAGTTCCTCGGCGTTTCCCCGACCGGCAGGCCGAGTTCGATCACGATCCACGAGTTCCACCAGATCGAGAACGGCCGCATAGTCCGCAGCTGGCATCTCGAGGATCTTCACGGGTGGGTCCAGCAGATGAAGGCTGACGGATCACCGCCGTGAGCGATAACGGGCCGAGGTGAGGACCATTGAGCAGCTGGTAGCGGATGAGCTGTGTGGGCGTTGTTCCAACCGGTGGCACCAGAGCCTAGGCGTCCACAAGGCGAGGGGTCGACGTCGGCACGGTGACCGTAAAGCACTGGCCGCGATCGTGTTCGTCGCGACATCGATCTGGCCGTGGCAGCAACGGCCGTCCGCCCTCGTTCGGGCCGTCGGAAGCCACGGCACACCGGCAGTCCAGTTGCGTGATCGACTGGACAGGTGCACAGCGAGGAAGGCGACAGACGAGCGTCGTAGACCTGGTGTCGGGAAGCACTCATTCGCCCGCTCGGCGGGCGGCTCAGCAGCTCAGACTCGCACTCCTGCTCGGTTACCCGCCCTCCCATCGGCACTCGGCGACCAACGCCTGCCCACATGACCAAGAGTCACCACGGGAAGAGGGACATTCAGCGCGGACGAGCATTGCCCGGCGCCAGCAGCGGTGCCCGGTGGGCCACGGCGATTCCGGCGTCGCCGCCGTCGTCTCCGTCGGCCTGGGAGCTGGTCCGGCGATGCCGGCTGGGGGACGAGGACCTATAGACGGCCGCGGTGGCGGGCGACTTCACGCTCAGCGGCTTCGCCGAGGCTGTGCCAGAGGTGGTAGCGATCGGCGACTTGCACCGCCTGGGGCGCCCCGGCGGCGGCTCCCTCGGCGTCGAACGGTCCCCGGTGGCGGCAGACGACTTCGATCCCGGGGCGCGTGGCGAGCCACCTGGCCAGGTTGGACGCCTGGCGGTCGGGCAGCAGGTCCACCGGACGGTGGGTCTCGACGTCGACCAGCACGGTGCCGTAGGTGTGGCCCTTGCGGGTGGAGTACTCGTCGACGCCGACCACCCACGGGGCCGGAGGTTGCGGGTCTGGTAGCTCGTTGACGAGCCGCAGCACGGTGCTGCGGCTGATGGACACCCCGATGACCCGCGCCATCCGCACACCGGCCCGGTCGGCGAGCACGAGGCCGACCGCGGCCAGTGTCGAACGCAGACGTCGCTCCACCGGCTGCATCTCCAGGTCAGCCCCGGCACCTGCTCGACGAACGTCCGCCGTCCGCACGAAGCATTCGGGCAGAAGAAACGGCGGACGCGCAGGCAGACGACCACCCGTCGTTCGCATGAAGATACCCAGCCGGGTACGCGCCGAACGTGCCCAGGAACAGCGGCGGTGTCGTGTCGTCACCGCGCAGGACTCGACGGCCTGGACGACGGCCCTTCGGCAGACACGCACGCAGAGTCCGCGTGGTCCAGGCGTTCCACCGCCTTGATCCGCCGGTAGAGCGCCCGGGGCGGGTCAGGCGTCCTTCGGGGGTTCGTGGCGGGTACGGCCGGTGAGTGCGGCTGCGGTCTGGGTGAGGTGCTGGACCAGGACCTGGGCCGCGGTGTCGGCGTCGCGGGCCAGCGCCGCCTCCTCCAACCGGCGGTGCTCGTCAATGCCGTCCCGTTCGGGGGTGCGGTGTGCCGACCAGCGGCGAGCAAGCTCGCTCGCGGTCCACATCCGGTCGAAGGTCTCCAGCAGCACGGGGTTGCCGCAGCCCTCCAGCAGGGTGCGGTGGAAGGCCCGGTGGGCTTCGGACCACGCGCCGCTGTAATGGGCCCCCTCCTCCGGCACGTACGCCGGGGTGCGGGCCAGACGGTGGTGTGCGGCTCGTACGCGGGCCTCCCAGTCGACGTCGCCGCGCTCGATGGACATGCGCAGCACGACCGGTTCGATGGTCCGGCGGGCTTCGGCGATCTCCTGCCAGCGGCGGTCGGAGAGGGCCGGGACGGCAAAGCCCCGGTTGGGCAGCCGGTCGGCGAGGCCCTCGCCGACCACCCGCACCAGCGCCTCGCGCACGACGGCCAGGCTCACGCCCTGTTCCTTGGCGAGATCCTGCGGCTTGAGGGCGTCACCGGGGGCGTGGTCCCCACGCATGATCGCGTCCCGCAGGTGTGCGTAGACCTGCTCGGAGAGCATCCGCTTCCGCGGCGAGGTCGAGGTGTGGGCCGTCTGAGTCATGCCGCCATCATAGACGATGCAGCAAATAATCGATTATTGGTGCTATGGTCGATCTAGGTTGGCCGATGAAAGCCGACGGCGGCATCGCCGCCACACCCCACAGCACGCTCAGAAAGGAACCACGCGATGAGCGCCAACGACCCCTTCGCCCGCCTCCCCGAGGCAGCCTCCTTCACCGTCACCAGCACCACCGTCGCCGACGGCGCCGCCTGGCCGCCCGAGCAGTTCTCCGGCATCTTCGGCGTCCCCGGCGGGAAGGACCTCTCCCCGCAGCTGTCCTGGAGCGGCGCCCCGGAAGGCACCAAGAGCTACGCCGTCACCGTCTACGACCCCGACGCCCCCACCGGCTCCGGGTTCTGGCACTGGGCGGTCGCCGACATCCCCGCCGCCGTCACCGAGCTGCCCGAGGGCGCCGGCGACGACACCGGCTCGGGCCTGCCCGAGGGCGCCTTCCAGCTGCCCAACGACGCCCGCGCGGCCCGCTTCACCGGCGCCGCCCCGCCACCCGGCCACGGCCCGCACCGCTACGTCATCGTGGTGCACGCCCTCGACACCGAATCCATCGGCGTCCCGGCCGACGCCACCCCGGCCCTCCTCGGCTTCACCATGTCCGGCCACATCCTCGGCCGCGCGGTCCTGACCGCCACGGCAGAAACCCCCGCCTGACACACCCCATGTCCCGACTCATCGACACCACCGAGATGTATCTCCGCACGATCCTGGAGCTCGAGGAGGAAGGCGTGGCCCCCCTGCGCGCCCGCATCGCCGAGCGCCTGAACCACAGCGGCCCCACCGTCAGCCAGACCGCCGCCCGCATGGAGCGCGACGGTCTGCTGCACGTCGCCGACGACCGGCACCTGGAGCTGACCAACGAGGGCCGACAGATCGCCGTACGCGTGATGCGCAAGCACCGGCTCGCCGAATGCCTGCTCATCGACGTGATCGGGCTGGAGTGGGAGCAGGTCCACGCCGAGGCCTGCCGCTGGGAGCACGTGATGAGCGAGGCCGTCGAACGCCGCATCCTCAAGCTGCTGCGGCACCCGACACAGTCGCCCTACGGCAACCCCATCCCGGGCCTGGAAGAGCTCGGCGAGAAGCCCACCGCGGAGCCGTACCCCGACGAGAGCGTGGTCAGCCTCAACTCCCTGGAGCCAGGGCCCAACGGCGCAAGCGCGGTCGTACGGCGCATCGGCGAGCCGATCCAGACCGACCCCGAGCTGATGCACACCCTGCGGCACGCCGGAGTGCAACCCGGCGCGGTCGTGAGCGTGACGGCCTCGCCCGGCGGCGTGACAGTCGGCAACGGCAGACAGGCCGCCGAACTCCCCACCCAGACCGCCGCGCACATCCTGGTAGCCAAGCGCTGAGCCCAACCGGCCACCGACCATTGCCGTGGCCCGTGTGGGCACGAGGATGGCCCTCGACCACGACCGTAGCCGAGGGCCATCCTCGTCTGTACGGTGAGAACCCGGCACGTGACCCCGGCACCCACAGCGGGAGCATTGGTCACAGTCAGCCGTACCTGCCTGGGCACGTTCGGTTGTACGCCGACACCCGCCGCCCCGCAGCGGGCCCATCGACCGGAAACCGCAGGTAGGAGCTGTCACCCGGCTCGACCCGCTCCGGCAGTCCGGACATGCCGCTCCGGCCGCCGTACTGCGGGCCTCGATGCGTATCGCCTCGTTGTTCACGTCCATCGACAGCACCGCCAGGCCCTCGGGGAGTATCGGAACGGGAATTAGCGGTAGCAGGGCGATCTTGATTCCGGTTCGGTGACGTTCCTGTTTTGCCTGGTCAGCGGGCCGTGCGTTCCTCGGCATGCCTGTCGAGTACTTGTCTGCTGAGCAAGAGGCCCGCTACGGGCGGTTCGCCACAGAACCGTCGCCTGGCGAGCTGGAACAGTTCTTCCGTCTGGACCCCAAAGCCCTGGAGTTAGCACGGGCCAAGCGCCGTCTGGCAACCCGGTTGGGGTGGGCGGTGCAGTGGGGCACTGTGCGGATGCTCGGCACGTTCCTGACTGAGGACCCCACGGCGGTCCCGGCCTCCGTGGTGCAGTTCGTCGCCGAGCAGTTCGGCACCGATGACGAGCACTTCGCCGGGTACGGGGCGCGCTCACTGACGGCGTACGAGCACGCGTGGGAGATCCGCAGCGAGTACGGCTACCGGGACTTCGCCGCGGGTGAGGCGGGGCTGCGAGAGTTCCTGGCGGCGCGGGTGTGGTCCTCGCCGGAAGGGCCGCGGGCCGTGTTCGACCGGGCGGTGGTGTGGCTGGTGAACAACCGGGTCCTGCTGCCCGGTGTGACGACGCTGGCCCGGATGGTGGCCGCGCTCCGCCAGGAGGAGAACGACCGCCTGCACGCCACGCTGTACGAGGCGGTGCCGTACGACCTGCGCACCGTGATGGTCCGGCTACTCGAAGTGCCGGAGAAAAAGCGGGTCTCGGAACTGGAGCGGTTGCGGCTGGGCCCGATGCGGGTGTCCGGCAGGGCGATGGAACTCGCCGCATGGCAGGCTCCGTGACCCTCAGTGAGGTCCGCGGCCACGACCTGATCCGCATGCTCTCCCGGGACGGCAAGCCGACTGGGCTGGGCGACGCGTTCGCCCACTACGGGCGGATCTTCAAGACCCTGCACCTGCTCCAGTTCGTCTCCGACGAGGGATACCGGCGGATGATTGGCGCCCAGCTCAACGTCACCGAGGCCCGCCACCGCCTCGCCCAGAGGATCTTTTTCGGGCAGCGCGGCGAACTGCGCCAGCACTACCGCGAGGGCATGGAGGACCAGCTCAGCGCTCTCGGCCTGGCGCTCAACGCCGTGGTGCTGTTCAACAGCCTCTACATCGACGCCGCCGTCAAGCAACTGACCGCCGACGGCTTCCCGGTCACCGGACGACGTCGAGCGCCACCCCTGCCCCCGCTGCGGTGCCCAGCCCGGCTCGCCCTGCCGCTCGCGCGGCGGCGCGGTCGCCGACGCCTACCACACCGGCCGGTTCACCAAGGTGCCCCGGCTCGCCAATTTGCTGCGGATGCCGACCCCGGCCGACCGGGGACCGGGGCAACCATGGCCGCCCGGCTCCCCGCCCCCGGCCCCGGCCCCGGTCGTTGAGGAATATCACGGGCGCGGACATCCGCATCGGCTACGCCCGGTGCTCGCATGTGACGCAGGAAAGACTCCCAGCTCGACGCGCTCACCGCGCACGGCATCCCCCGCGACAAGGTCTTCAGCGAAAAGATCAGCACCTGCCTCCGGGTCCGCCCCACGTTCGATGAGGCGTTGCGCGCGGCGCGGGAGATCAAGGCGCACGCGCCGCACTGCCGGGTCATCCTGACGGTGTACGAGATGAAGCGGCTCGGCCGCGACGCCACCGAACTCACCGCGCTCGCCGACCACCTCACCGCCCACGGCCTGGTCCTGGAGATGCTCGCCGGGCCCCTGCCCGGCATCTACGACCCGACCGGCCCCGGGAGAAGCTGCTGTTCGCGTTCTTCGCGGCCATGGTGGAGACCGAGCGGGAGAAGATCCGGGAGTCGACACTGGAGGGGCTCGACACGGCCGCGCGCAAGGGCAAGCACGGCGGTCGGCCACCGGTCATCACCGAGGACATGCTGCATACCGTGCTCCGCCGGAAGGCGCTCGGCGAGTCCGTCGCGCAGATCCAGCCCGACCTGATCATCCCCACCGGCAAGCGCAAGGGACAGAACCCGTCCGTCGCCAGCATCTACCGGGCGCTCGCCGAGCACGCCGAACGCGAGGCGTACCCCGAGGCCGTCGAGCAGGCGCACGCCGACTTCGCCGCCCTCCACGCCGGTGAACTCCCCGGCCCGCGCGCCACAGCGGAACACGCGCGGTGACGCGAGGCTGCGTCAGCGGCTACCGCTAATTCCCGTTCCGATACTCCCCGAGGGCCCGCCACGTCCGTGATGGACGGCAACGGCAGCTCCTCCAGCCGGAGCGTCGTCACTTCCATGGCACCGAACTGTCGGCCACACCAAGATCATCACTGATCATTTTCAGGCAACCTCCCGGAGTCCGATCCGAGCGTCAGCAGTCACTCGCGTGACCGCGTCACGGAAAGCGAGCCAGAACCACCGGAAGCGAACGAAGCCACCGAGGGGAAGAACCACAAGCTAGTTATCCTCGCGCTCGCCAGACGCCGCCTCAACGTGCTCTGGGCGCTGAGACGCGACAACCGCACCTTCGAAGCCACCGCGCCACGGGCCACCGCCGCAGCGACAGGACCCATCACGTCCGGTCACCGCCAGGGCTTGACTTCAGCATTGGAAATCCCTTCGGGGTCAGTAGCCGACAACGAGCAGGCCACGGTGCACGGTGGGTCGCTCAAGTTCGTCGGCGAAGGCGAGGGCGTAGTCCGCCACGCCGATCCAGGAGCGACCGTCGGGGTCGATGAGCTGCGTGGCCGCAGTGCGGTACCGGCCGGTCCGGGCACTGCGGACGTGCGGCCCGAACTCGGCGGCGGGAGCGAGGTAGAGCCATTCAACCGAGTGCGGTGTGGATCCGAGTAGCTCCAGGGTGTGCTGGTGGGCGGCCACGCGCGGAGCCAGCCAGTCGGGGAAGCCGGGGGTCTCGGCCAGGGGCGGGCCGCCGGGGGTGAGCGGGAGCAGCGCTGAGGTGCCGACGATGCCGAGTCGGGCACCGGTCGCCTTGGCCGCGGTGACGAGGACAGGGGTGCTCGCCGCGAGCCCGCCGTCGTCGTCGATCGGTGGGAGGGCGGACACGATCACCTCGGCCCCGGCCGTCACCTCGGCGACCAACGACGGGTCGTGGACGCTCCCGGTCGCGGTGGCAGCCGGGGAGGGGCGGCGGGCGACGGCGGTCAGCTCGTGCCCGCGGGCGGAGAGCTCGCGGGCCAGGGCGTCGCCGACGAATCCGGTACCGAACAGGACGATCCTCATGGTGGCCTCCGGGTCAGCCGTTGGGCAGGACGAGGATCTTGCAGTGCTGCTCGGGATCGCCGAGCTGGTCGAAAGCCCAACCGACGTCTGCCAGACCGACCTCACCCGTGATCAGGGGAGCCACGTCCAGCTCGCCCTCGGCGATCTGGCACAGCGTCTCGGTGAACTCCGCGGGGGTGTAAGCCTGCACAAACCGGAACTCGACCTCTTTGGCGATGCCGAAGTAGGGCGTGAGGGCGTCCGGCTCCATCGCCGCCCCGATCACGATGATCCGGGTGGCAACGGGAGTCTCGCGCAGGATGGCGTCGAGCACTCCGGGCACGCCGACGGCCTCGAACACCACCGGCGCGCCTCTACCAGTGCCAGTCCGCCGCCACACGTCCCACACGGACTCCACGCCCGGGTCAACGACCTCGTGCGCGCCCATGAGCCGGCCGAGCTCGCGTCGGGCGGGGGAGAAGTCGGCGGCGACGATCGGCTCAATCCCTCGGGTGTGCAGCTCGGCGACGGCGGCCAGTCCGGCCGGTCCGCAGCCGATGACGACCGCCCCGGTGCCCGCCTCGATCCCGGACCGGTTCAGGGCGTGCAGGCCGACGGCCATCGGCTCGGCGAGGGCGGCGAGCCGCGGGTCGAGCCCGTTCGGGATCGGCAGCAGCAGATCCGCGCTGAGCAGCATCCGCTCGGCGTAGCCGCCCGGCTGGGTGTTGGAGAAGAGACGCGGTGCGATCCCCTGGGCGGTCACCAGGGCCGGGACCGAGGTGACCGCGGAGCCCGGGGCGGGTGCGTCTGTGTCCGGCCCGGCGCCAATCACCTCGGCGGCGTACTCATGGCCCATGAACACGTCGCGGCCGAGGTCAAGGCCGTCGGTCAGGCTCGGGGCGCCGGTCATCTGGTCGGCGAGCTCGACCATCCTGGCGCCGTGGGCGGCGAAGTGCAGGTCGCCGCCGCAGACGCCGCAAGCGGTCACCTCCACCAGGACCTGGCCCTGCCCGGGAACGGGTTCGGGGACGTCGTCGCGGTAGATCATCCTGCCGTTGCGCAGTACGGATGCACGCATCATGGACCTCTCGTCCTGTTCGTCAATAACTTCACGCATGAAGCAACAACACTTCATGCGTGAAGTTATTCCCAGGCTTTATGATCGGGTCGTGGAACCGGGACGTGAGGCGGACGAGCCACGCTGGCTCGACGACGACGAGACGGCCGCGTGGCTGGCACTCGTATCGGTGCTCTCCACCCTGCCGGCTGCGCTGGACGCGCAGCTCCAGGCCGACTCACAGCTGTCGTTCTACGAGTACATGGTGCTCTCCAGCCTGACCCACGCCCCCGACGGGACATTGCGGCTGCGGGACCTGGCCCTGCTCACGAACGGGTCGCTGTCGCGGCTTTCTCAGGTCGCGACTCGGCTCGAGGCCCGCGGCTGGCTGCGGCGCAGCCGCGATCCGAACGACGGCCGCACCACCCTGGCCGTCCTCACGCCCAAGGGCCGGACCAAGGTCGACGAGGCCGCGCCCGGGCACGTCGAGACGGTCCGCAGGCTGGTGCTGGACCCGCTCACCAAGGCACAGATCCGGCAGCTGCGCGAGATCCACCGCCGGATACGGGACGCCCTCTCCCCCCGAGGCACCACGATCTTCGGTCCGCACGGGGATTGACCAGAACACGCAGTCTCGGCGGACTCATGCGGGCTGTTGCTCCCGCTCGTCGTCGCCGGGGTGCGGGTGATCCGGGATGGACGTCACAGTCATCGCCATTGGCCGCATGGTCGACCAGGCGCTCGAGGCCTCCGAGCGGCCCGGACGCCACACAGACCGCGTTGCACCTCCATGGACTGGTCCCGTCTACCGGGAGCGCACGACGGCCTCCGAGACCTCGTGGACGGTCTTCGCGGGGCGGCCGATGGTGGCTTCCAGCGTGGGGTCGGTGGTGTTGAACTCACCATTGCGGGATGCGGCGAACATCGTCAAGGAGAACTCCGCAGCCGGCCGCGGCATCCCGCCGGCGACGGCCGCGGATGTCCACTCGTCGTCGTCCATGACGACTCGGGTGATGGTCCGGCCGGCGATGAGGCTGAGGATGTCGGCAACGTCGGCGAAGTCCAGCGTGTGGGGGGCTGTCAGCGGCGGCGTGATCCCCTCGAGTGCTCCGTCTTCGGTCAGGGCGGAGGCCGCGGCTTCTGCCAGGTCCTCGTGGGCCGTCCAGGACACCGGGCCGTCCTGCGGCACGGCGAGTGTGCCGGTCTTCAGCGCCGCGCCGATGTAGTAGCCCAAGGTGGAGGCATAGAACCCGTTGCGAAGGGCGGTATAGGGGACTCCTTGCTGCTTGAGGTGCTCCTCGGTGGCCGCGTGGACCTTCTGCGGCGGGAAGAGCGACGTGGGAGAGGCGGCCTGGTGGCTGGTGTAGAGGATGCGTTGGGCGCCCGCTTCCCGTGCCGCGTCGATGGCCGCGCTGTTGGCGGTCAGCGCGCCGCCGCCTCGGATGGCCGCGGAGACGACCAGGACGCGCTCGGCACCCTCGAAGGCGTGCTTGAGACTGCCGGG
>NZ_JBQQCA010000050.1:0-55679 GCF_052246635.1 Streptomyces sp. 6N223
GGTGATCATTCCCCGCCCGCCCGCCCCTCGGGGCCCCGCACCGGGCCCCGTTCGCCGCCCACACGCCGGCGCCCCGCCCGGCGTTGAGCGCCGTCGTCAGCCACCGCCGGGGCGGGTCGCGGCGCGACCACCGCCGGGAGCAGGCCGAGCAGGATGGCCACCGCCGGCCACGCCGGGAAGGCGGGCGCCGCCAGCGGCACCACCGGCGGGTGCAACGCCGCCGGCTCCGCCGCGGCGAGTCCCGCCGCCACCGCCGCACCCGACGCCGACACCAGCCACGCCCGAACGCCCCACCGGTCCGGCCGGTAGCGCGTACGAGGGCTGCGCCTGCCCCCCAGCCACAGCCCGCCCATCGCGGCCACCACCCCCGCACCCAGCAGCGGCATCCCGAACGCCGCCCCCTCGGCCGCCAGCAGCCCGTACGACCCGGCGCACACGCCCAGCAGCCCGCCGAGCGTCAGCGCGGTCGTGACGTGGCGTACGGCGGGCGGCACGCTCGCGGTGCGGCCGTACCCCCGCGCGTCCATCGCGGCGGCCAGCGCGACCGAGCGTTCGAGCGCCCCCTCCAGCACGGGCCGGGCGACGCCCATCACCGCGCGCACGCCGGTGTCGCGGCGCCCGCGCAGCCGCCGGGCCTCGCGCCTCCGCAGCAGGTCGGCGACGAGGCGCGGCGAGAAGGTCATGGCGACGACGACGGCCACCCCCACCTCGTACAGCGCGCCGGGCAGCGACTTCAGCAGACGGGCGGGGTTGGCCAGGGAGTTGGCCGCGCCCAGGCAGATCAGCAGCGTCGCCAGCTTCAGCCCGTCGTACGCCGCGAAGACCACCGCCTCGGCCGCGACCCGGCCGCCGAGCCGCACCCCCGCCATCCAGTCCGGCAGCGGCACCTCGGGGAGCGTGAACAGCACCTGGGTGCCGCCGATGGGGGAGCCGAGGGCGACGGCGAAGAAGACGCGGACGACGACCACCAGCGCGCCGAGCAGGAGGAAGACGCCGAAGGCGTGCGCCCACGGCGCCTCGGTGCGGCGGGCGGCCACCACGTACCCGGCGACGGCGATGACGAGGGCGAGCAGCAGCGGGTTGGTGGTGCGGGAGGCGGCGGTGGCCAGGCCCAGGGCCCACAGCCACCAGGCCCCGGCGTGCAGCGCGTTGCCACGGCTCGCCTCCGGCGGGCGGAGCGCGCGCGCCAGCGTGCGCGCGGAGGCAACGGCCGGCACGGGAAGGGGGACGGGGCTGATCGTCATGCGGCCTGCCCCGGCACTCAGCCCCGGCGCCGGCGCGAGCGCAGGACGGCCGCCACGGCGAGCCCGCCCACCACGCCGACGCCGGCGAGCAGGGCGACGGCGCTGCCGCCGGACCCGGACCCGGACCCGGACCCGTCTCCGGACCCGGACCCGTCTCCGGACCCGTCTCCGTCCTCTGCCTCCTCCGGCGCGGCGTCGCCGGAGTCCGACACCTGCTCGCCGCAGCCCTGCGCCGGGTAGCCGTCGATCGCGCACAGCAGCCCGTCGGCGTTGTAGCGCAGCGGCTCGGCGGCCTCGGCCAGCGCCTCGGCGGCGGTGGCGCCGTCCGGGACCTCGGCGCAGGCGGTGCGCGTCGCGGGCTCGGGCGGGCGTTCGCCCCTTGGCGCGTGGGCGGCGGTGCCGTAGTCGATGACCAGCGCCACCCGGCTGCCCTCCACCGGTGCCTCGGTCGGCGGGCAGATGAGGTCGAAGTCCGGCTCGTCGCGCGGCCGGTGGATGTCGGACGCCTCGGCGCTGACGCCGAACCGGAAGCCGAGGACGTCGCCGTCCCCGGTCCGCAGCGTCCCCGGCCCCTGCGTGGCGTACTCCCAGCCGCCGCCGTCCTCCGCGTCCCGCCCCTCCCAGAACGACCAGTAGCGGTATCCGGTGTCGTCCGCCCGCGCGGGCGCCGCGCCCGCGCAGGCCAGCAGCGCGGCGGCCAGCAGCGCACCGGCCACCCGGCCGGGGCTCACTCCGCCCGCCCCTCGCGCTGCCGCCCCTGCTCCCCCTGCTCCTGCTCGTGGTCGCCGTCCGCGGGGTCCGCGGGGTCCGCGCCCGCCGCCTCACCGGCGTTGCGCGAACGCCGCTGCACCACCGCCAGCAGCACGCCGACGACCACGACGACCGCGACCAGCGCCAGGATCCACGACACCGCGCCCGCGCCGTCGTCCTCGCCCGCCGCCGCCTCATCCGTGGCGGCGCCGTCGGCGTCCTCGCTCTGCGTCGGATCCAGCAGGCTCAGCGCCGCGACCAGGTCGGTGCCGCCGAAGTCCTCCGGCGACGCCCCGGCGGCGTGCGCGGCCAGCACGAGCGTGGAGAGCGCGGCGGGGCTCTTGGCGTATCCCGCCCAGGACCCCAGGTTCTCCTGGAGCCACCCGAGCGGGCCCTGCGCCGCCTCGGCGTCGCCGGCGACGACCAGGGCGAGCACGGCGTCGGCGGTGGAGCCGAAGTCCGGCAGCTCCTCGCCGTCCTGCGTGAGCATCACCAGGTGCTGGTCGTTCTCCTCCAGCACACCGGTCAGGTACGCCGCGCCCGCCGCCCCGGCCTGGGCGGCGGCGGTCTGCGCGCCGTCCTCCGACGCGCCCTCGCCGCCGCCCGCCGCCGCGTCGCAGGACGGCGGGGTGCCGGGCTCGGCGGACTCGGCCCGCTCGGGGTCGACCAGCAGGCCGCTGCCGTGCGCCGCGAGCACCGCGTCCACGGTGGCGGCGTCGTTGGCGAACAGCTCGCCCGTCTCCGCGTCCGGCTGCCAGGCGAACGCCCCGCGCTGCTCCTCCGCGGCCTCGCACCCCAGCTGCATCCCGGCCAGCGCGTCGTACGGCGACGCGTCCTCGCGCCGCACCTCCGCCGGATCCTCGCCCGCGGCGGCGAAGGCGCCGGCGACGACGGCCGTGGAGTTGGCGTCGCTGGCGTCGCCGGGCATGAAGCTCCAGCCGCCGTCCTCGTTCTGCACGCCGCGCAGCCACGTCAGGGCGGCGTCGACGGCCTCGCCCTGGCCTCCGACGGCGGCCAGGGCCTGGGCGGCGAGCGCGGTGGCGTTGGTGTCGGCCGCGGTGACGTCGGCGCACGGCCGGCCGACGTCCGCCCGGTAGGCGAGGAACGAGCCGTCATCGCACTGCTGCCCGCGCAGCCAGCCGATGGCCTCGCCGCCCGGGTCGACGCCGGCCGCGGTCTGCGCCAGCAGCGCCAGGGACTGCCGCCACACGCCGTCGGTGGTGGGATCGGCGTCCCCGAACAGGCCCTGCTCATCCAAGATGGGAGACTGGGCCGCGGCCGAGGCGGGGGCCGCGGCGGCCAGGGCGGTCGGCGACGCCGCCACGCCCGGCGCGACGGCGGCCAGGGAGATGGCCACGGCGACGGCGCCGCGGCGGAGGGGCACGGACACGGGGATGCCTTTCGCTGTGCTGGTCGGCCGCCGGGCACGGCGGACCACCACGGCGCGGCTCTGCGCTGCGGGGGCACCGGGCTCAGCTCCGTATAACCTCGACGGGCCGGTCACCGACGTGGTGCGGTGACCGATGGCCAGTGCGGTCCACGCTCGGGCATCCCGGCTCGCGGTCACGCCCCTGCGGGCGCGCTCGCTCACGGTTGCGGGTCAGCGCCGGAATCCCACCGGACTTCCCCCGCGCGCGGACGGACTGTGGGGTCACTCTAACGGCTCACCAGGCGGCAGGCGGTCTCAAGGTCGGCATGGGCCTCCTCAAGGGTGATGTTGCCGGCGAGCCAGTAGATCAGCGTCGACTGCCAGGTGTGCTGAATGACCCGTATGGCGCTGAGGTGTTCGCCGGGCAGCTCGCCGGGGCCGTCCTCGGTCTGCTGTCCGGCCAGCCCGGCCGCCTCGAGCAGGATCTGGCTGGTGAGCCGGGAGACCGCGGCGACCTCCGCCCGCGCGGAGGCGTCGGCGAAGAGCAGGGCGCGCATCATGGCCTCGGCCAGGCGCGGCTGGCGGCGGTGGGCGCGGAACGCCCGCCGCAGCGTGTGCGCGAGGCGTTCGGCCGGATCGGCCTCGGGCAGCGGGCGCGCGCGCAGGTCGGCGTGGAAGCGTTCGAGCTGGTCCTGCAGGACGGCCACCAGCAGGTGGATCTTGGAGGGGAAGTAGCGGTAGAGCGTGCCCAGGGCGACCCCGGCGGCCTCGGAGACCTCCCGCATCTGCACCGCGTCGAAGCCGCCGGCCGAGGCGAGCTCGGTGCTGGCGTCGAGGATGCGACGCCGGCGGGCCCGCTGCCGCTCGGTGAGGGCCGGCGCGGGCGACGAGATCCCCTGAGGTGTCGTGCCGTTCGTGCCGCTCGCGCTGCTCGTGCCGCTCGTGCTTCCCGTACTCCTACTCATGCCGGGCGCATTGTCCCCCAAGCCGCCCCTTCCCGCCCACCCGCCCATGCCTGCCCCGCGGGTGGCCGGTGCCGTGAGGCGCACGGGGCCGAAGTCCTCGCCGCGTGGCGGGAATCACCCCGACCGGCCCGACCGGCGGAGCCGCGCGCGGGATATCGTTCAGTCTCATCTGCGATACCTGCCAGTAGCTGGGAACAGGAGCCGGGATTGGCCACGGAGGTCGGTGTTGATCGCCCGCTCCGCATCGCGTTCCTCAGCTACAAGGGCAACCCCCACTCCGGCGGCCAGGGCGTCTACGTCCGCCACCTCTCCCGCGAACTCGCCCGCCTCGGCCACCGCGTCGAGGTCATCGGCGCCCAGCCCTACCCCGAGCTGGACCCCGAGCCCGGCGTGACCCTGACCCGGCTGCCCAGCCTCGACCTCTACCGGGAGCCCGACCCGTTCCGCACCCCCCGCCTGCGGGAGTTCCGGGACTCCGTCGACGTCCTGGAGTTCGCCACCATGCGCAGTGGCGGCTTCCCCGAGCCGCTGACGTTCTCGCTGCGGGCACGCCGCCATCTCGGCGACCGGCGCGGGGCGTTCGACGTCATCCACGACAACCAGACCCTCGGCTACGGCCTGCTGGGTGGTGCGCGCCGCCTGGGCGCGCCGCTGGTCACCACGATCCACCACCCCATCACCGTCGACCGCCGCCTGGACCTGGCCGCCGCGCCCGGCCGGGGGCGGCGCCTGTCGCTGCGGCGCTGGTACGCCTTCACCCGCATGCAACGCCGGGTCGCCCGCCGCCTGCCGCGCGTGCTGACCGTCTCCGCCGCCTCCCGCCGCGAGATCGTCGAGGACTTCGCGGTGCCACCGCACCGGGTGCACGTGGTGCCCATCGGCGCCGACACCCGCGTCTTCCACCCCGACCCGGCAACGCCCCGCGTGCCCGGCCGCATCGTCACCACCGCCAGCGCCGACGCGCCGCTGAAAGGGCTGGCGTACCTGGTGGAGGCGCTGGCCAAGGTGCGCACCGAACGCCCCGACGCCCACCTCGTGGTGGTCGGCACCCGCCCCGCGCGCGGCCCGGTCGCCGCCGCCCTCGACGCCTACGGGCTGGCGGCCTCGCCGGGGGCGGTGGAGTTCGTCAGGGGCATCAGCGACGGCGAGCTGGCCGGCCTGATCCGCGGCGCCGAGATCGCGTGCGTGCCCTCCCTCTACGAGGGGTTCTGCCTCCCGGCCGCCGAGGCCATGGCGACCGGGACGCCGCTGGTGGCCACCACCGGCGGCGCGATACCCGAGGTCGCGGGGCCCGACGGCGAGACCTGCCTGGCCGTGCCGCCCGGCGACGCAGGGGCGCTGGCCGCCGCCCTGAAGCGGCTGCTGGAGGACGAGGGCCTGCGCCGCCGCATCGCCGCGGCCGGGCGCGCCCGCGTGCTGCGGCGTTTCACCTGGGAACAGGCGGCGCGCGGCACCGCCGAGCACTACCGCGCCGCGCTAGGGGGGAACGCACCGTGCTGACCGTCGACTTCTCCCGCTTCCCCATCGCCCCCGGCGACCGGGTCCTGGACCTCGGCTGCGGCGCGGGCCGCCACGCCTTCGAGTGCTACCGGCGCGGCGCCCACGTCGTCGCCCTCGACCACGACAAGGGTGAGCTGCGGCAGGTCACCGGTTGGCTGGCCGCCATGCGCGAGGCGGGCGAGGCGCCGACGGAGGCCAGCGCCGCCGTGGTGGCGGGCGACGCGCTCAATCTTCCCTTCCCCGACGGCAGCTTCGACGCCGTCATCGCCGCCGAGGTCCTGGAGCACATCCCCGACGACAAGGGCGCCCTGGCCGAGGCCGTGCGCGTGCTGCGCCCCGGCGGCCGCATCGCCGTCACTGTGCCGCGCTACGGGCCCGAGCGCGTCTGCTGGGCGCTCTCGGACGCCTACCACGAGGTCGAGGGCGGGCACGTGCGCATCTACCGCGGCGAGGAGCTGCTGACCCGCCTGGCCGAGGCGGGTCTGCGCCCGTATGGCACCCACCACGCGCACGCGCTGCACTCCCCGTACTGGTGGCTGAAGTGCGCGCTCGGTGTCGACAACGACACCGCGCTGCCCGTCCGCGCCTACCACAAGCTGCTGGTCTGGGACATCACCAAGCGCCCCCTGGCGACCCGCCTCGCCGAGCGCGCCCTCGATCCGCTGCTCGGCAAGAGCTTTGTCGCCTACGCGACGAAGCCACATGTCGATGTGCTGCCCCCCTCGGGCCGGGCAACCGCGTGACGGGCCCGGAGCGCATCCCGGACCCCGCTCCCGGCCGCCGAACACCGGTCGATGACGCGGTCGGCGGTGCTGTCCCTCCGTCTCCGCCGCGCCGCACGCGGCCCGCCGCCCGCCCCGACGGGGACGGCCCGGCCCAGTCGGCTCCCCGCGCGATGGGCGAGGACGATCCCGATCAGCCGCAGGATTCCGCCCGGACAGGGCGCCCGGCGCCGTCGCTCCGCGACGAGGAGGCCGACGGCCTGGCACCGGAGGACCCCACCGGGCCGTCGCTCCCCGAGGCCGGCGAGCGCCACCCCCCTTCCCGCCGCGCGGCGAGCGCGACCCCGGCCACCGCGCTCCCGGCGCGGCAGGGCGTACGCGCCACGCTGCCCGGCGTTCTCGCGCCTCCTGACGTCACCGTCACCGCCGCCGCGATCGCCGCCGTGCAGCGGCCGGATGGCGCCATCCCCTGGTTCCGGGGCCACCACCTCGACCCGTGGGACCACGTCGAGGCCGCCATGGCCCTGGACAGCGCGGGCCGCCACGCCCCCGCCGCCGCCGCGTACGCCTGGCTCGCCGAGCACCAGAACGCCGACGGCTCGTGGTACGCCGCCTACGCCGACGGCGACCCCGACCGCCCCACCGACCGGGGCAAGGAGAGTAACTTCTGCGCCTACCCGGCCGTCGGCGTGCTCCACCACTACCTCGCCACCGGCGACGAGGCGTTCCGCCGCCGCATGTGGCCGCACGTCCGCGCCGCCGTCGAGTTCGTGCTCGCGCTCCAGCAGCCCGGCGGCGAGATCGGCTGGCGCCGCGACGCGGACGGCACGCCGCTCGCCGACGCCCTGCTCACCGGCTGCTCCTCCATCTACCAGGCGCTGCGCTGCGCCCTCGCCCTCGCCGAGGCACAGGGCGAGCCGCAGCCCGGCTGGGAGCTGGCCACCGGCCGCCTCGCCCACGCCCTGCGGCGCCACCCCGAACGCTTCCTCGACAAGTCCCGCTATTCCATGGACTGGTACTACCCGGTCCTCACCGGCGTGCTGCGCGGACCCGCCGCCACCCGGCGGCTCGCCGACCACTGGGACGACTTCGTCGCCCCTGGCCTCGGCGTGCGCTGCGTGCTGCCCAACCCCTGGGTCACCGGCGGCGAGAGCGCCGAACTCGCCCTGGCCCTCTGGGCGGCGGGCCAGCCCGGGCGCGCGGCGCGCGTGCTGCGCTGGATCGGCCACCTGCGCGCCGCCGACGGCCTGTACTGGACGGGCCTGGACTACGCCACCGGCCGGATCTGGCCGCGCGAACTCACCACCTGGACCGCCGGCTCCGTCCTCCTGGCGAACGCCGCCCTCACCGGCGACCGCCCCACCCGTACCGTCTTCGCCGGGACAACCCTGCCCCGCGGCCTCGACCCGGACGCCGATCCGGACGCCGCCCCCGCCACCGACTGCTGCGCCTGAGACCACGAAACGACGAAGCGGCGGCGGCCCCGAAGGGCCACCACCGCTCGCGGTGAGGGAACGTGAGGATCAGGCGCGCGATCAGCCCCGCTGGATGCCGGAGGTGTCCTGCAGCACGCCCTTGCGGCCGTCCTGCGTCTGGGCCACCAGGGCCTGGCCGCGCTGTTCGACCGCCAGGTACCAGGTGCCTGGCGCCAGCTCGGCCACTGGCGTCGGGGAGCCGTCCTCGCCGTACAGCGGACGGGAGGCGGGCACCGCGAACCAGAACGGCTGGAAGTTCGGGTCCGAACCGCCCTGCGGCTGAGGCTGCGCCTGGGCCTGCGGCTGGCTGGCACCCATGGCGGGCGCCATCGCGGTCGGCTGGTACGCCGCCGCCTGCTGCTGCGGGGTCGCGCCACCGTAGGCCTGTGCCTGCGGCTGCGGCTGAGCGGCGCCGCCCGGGCCCGGGTACCCGTAGCCGGGCTGCTGGGCGCCGTAGGGCTGCTGGCCCACGCCGGGCTGCGGCCTCGGGCCGCCGCTGCTCAGCGGCACCTGGAGCGCGGGAACCATGGGCGTGGCCGCCGCAGCCCCCGCCAGCGCCAGCGCGGCGATGAAGCCGAGGATCAGCCCCACGCCGATGTCGTAGCCATCCGGCCCGCCGACGAGCGACCAGAACGCGGCCCAGAGGGAGGTCGCCGAGAGCGCGATGCCCCACTGGTCCAGCTTCAGCCCGAGGAACAGCCGGTCGGGCTGCGGCGCGAAGCGCGATCCGATGATGGCTGCCGCGCCGAAGATACCCGCGAGGAAGACCGACGGCAGCACGGGGAAGAGGTCCATGGTCCAGCCTCCCCAGCTCTGGGTGAAGCCTTGCTCATCAACCTTGCGGACATCGAGGAACGAGGCGATCAAGAGCAGAAGCGCTGCTCCGCCCACTACTAGATCGCCTCGACGGAGCGAGCGGTTGTTCACGTCAGGTCCTTTGTCGGTCTTGTCGTCATGGTCTGGTCAGACGGGACGGGCCGCGCCCCATCGTACGGATGAAGTGTCGCCCCGACCCGGCAGGTCGGCTTATCTGTTTCTCAGGCGACACGCTTGTGATGCCGCCGTTACCTTGCGCGGCGCTCCGGGCGCGCCGCTGGTCAGGTCCCGGGTGTTCCCGGGCCGGTGCGTCTGAGCACGCGCAGCGAACCGCGCCCGGAGACCTCAGTGAAGGCCCCGCTGTCCACCGCCCGCCGCCATATCCGGTACGGCGCCTGGCCGCCGTCCGCCGGGTCGGGGAACACGTCGTGGATCACCAGCAGTCCGCCCACCGCGAGCTGCGGAACCCAGCTCTCGTAGTCGGCCGTGGCGTGCGCGTCGGTGTGGCCGCCGTCGATGAAGACCAGGCTGAAACGCCCGCCCCCGCCGAGCGCCGCCGCGGCCTGCGGCGAACGCCCGACCACGGCGACCACGTGCTCCTCCAGGCCGGCATCGGCCAGCGTACGGCGGAACGCCGGAAGCGTGTCCATCCGCGCGGGGTCCGCCGCGTCGGCCAGCTCCGGATCGTGGAACTCCTCGCCCGGCTGCTGCTCCTCGCTGCCCCGGTGGTGGTCCACCGTGACCGCGACCGTGCCCGTCCGCCGCGCGGCGTCGGCCAGCAGCAGCGTGGAACGCCCGCAATAGCTGCCGATCTCCAGCAGCGGCAGCCCCAGCCGCGCCGCCTCAACCGCCGCCGCATAGAGCGCCAGACCCTCGTCGACCGGCATGAAGCCCTTGGCCGCGTCGAAGGCGGCGAACACCACGGCGTCGATCTCTGCGATCTCCGCCTCCGGCGCCGCCGACATCACGGCTTCTGACTTCCCCACGCGTCCCCCTGCGTTCCCCGTCGTTCCCAACATGCTGCCCTATACCTCGGACAACCGCGCGGCCGGGTCCGGCCCCGGCTCAGCCCACACGCGCCAGCGGGGCCTGCGAGAGCGGGACGGGCTTGGCCACCTCGGTCGGCGGCCGGGGCCTTTCGGAGGCGGCGGAGTCTTGGGTGGGTGCCGTGACCGGCTCGGCGATGGGCTCCGTGGTCGGCCTCGCAGCCTGCTCGGCCACTGGGCCGGTCGCCGGTGGGCCGGTGACCGGCTCCGGCACCAGCCCACTGGCCGCAGCCTCCACACTCGGGCCCACTCCGGGTTCCGGCGCGAATCCTGGTGCGGGCCCCATCTCCGCTCCCGGTCCCGGCGCTGGCTCCGGGCCCGGTCCTGTTACCGCGCCCATCTCCCGTTGTGGCCCGGTATCCGTCCCCAGCCCTGTCCCGGTTCCCGGCTCCGTACCTGTCCCTGGTCCTGTCGCCGTCCCTTGTCCCGTCCCGGATCGCGGCGCGGCTTCCATCCCCGGCCCTGGCCCCGGCCCCGGCCCCGGCGCTGGCTCCGGGCCCGTCCCCGGATCCAGGCCACTTTCCGGGATCACGCTCGTTTCCGGGATCAGGCTCGTTTCTGGTCCCGGGTCGGTCCCTGTCCCCGTGCCAATCCCCGTCGCCGGGTCTGTCTCTGTCGCCGGGCCCGTCGCCGTCCCTTGTCCGGTCCCGGATCCCGGCGCTGGTCCTGTCGCCAGCCCCTGGCCGGTCCCCGGCTCCGTCCCCGCCCCCGGCTCCGGGCTCGTCCCGAGTTCCGTTGTTGTCCCGGACGCCCAGCCCGTTCCCGCAGCCGGGCCCGGGGCTGGCGACGCGCCCGCTGCCGTCTCGGCCGTAGGCGACGCCGCGTCCGCGCCCGTTCCCCCGGCCCGGCCCGGCGCAGGCGATCCCGCAGGCGACCCCGCGCTCGGCTCCGGCACCGGCACGGTGACGCGCGCCAGGCCGCAGGCCGCCTCCGCCGAGGCGTACGGCAGCAGCAGCTCGCCCTCGGCCGTCCACAGCCCGGCCCCGGCCAGCCAGCCCTCCGGCGCCGCCAGGTGCTGCAACTCCCGCTGCTGCGGCCGCCACACCACCACCCAGTCCGCCTCCGCCGTCGTCATCCGCAGCGCGATCCCGCAGCTCTCCGGCAGCAGCACCTGCCCGGGCTGCACGGCGATCGGCACGACACTCGCGCCCGGCTGGTGCAGCGCCTCGGGGAACCGCACCGGGCGGTGGCTGCCGAGCACGCCCCAGCCGATGCGTTCCTGCCCCGGTGCGTCGGAGGACACGAGCAGCAGCCCGCTGTCCGGGTCGGCCAGCAGCAGGCGGTCGTTGCTGTCCTCCGCGATCCGCAGCAGCTCGCTCGGCGGGCCGCCCAGCGGCGCGTCCACGGTCACCGCGATGGCGCGGGTCTGGCCCGCGTCGTCCGTGCGGTCCAACGCCAGCAGCCGCCCGTCCCGGTCCAGCCACGCGCCGCCGCCGCACCGGCCGTCGATCCGCGCCACCAGCTCCGGGCCGAACGCGCCGCCGCACACCTGCCACAGCTCGGTCATGTCGCCGGTCTCGGCCGTCTCCGCCTCGTCAGCGGCGTCCCCGGCCGCCTCTTCGGACTCCGCGGACTCCGCCGAGTCCCCGGCGTACACCAGGGCGTACACCCGGACCCCGTCGGGCGCCGGCGGCAGCAGCGTCAGCCGCTCGCACTCCACCGCACCCAGCGGCAGCTCGCCCGTGTCCGGCCCCGAGGGGTACAGCAGCGAGAAGTGGTAACGCCCGTCCGCCCGGCGGCCGATCAGCACCCGCCCGTCCGACAGCGGCGCCACCGGGCTGTCCGGCTCCTCCGGCTGACCGCCCGGCAGCCGCACGGCGTACGGCTCCGGCCCGTCCAGCGTCCAGCGCTCCGGACACCACCCCGTCGCATCGCCCACCGTGGCCTCGACGAGCCGCGCGGCGTACGAGCCGTCGGCCGCGATGACCAGCGGCGTGGCGGCCGGCCCGGGAGCCGGGTCCGGTGTGGCGGGTGTGGGGGCTGTCATCGCTGTCATCAGGGCCTCACCTCCAACGAGGACGCTAGGTTCGTACTGGCTGCCGGACAACCTGGCTCAAGGGGCTTCACGCATAAGGGTGATGATTGTCCGATTCGGCGGATGAGTGGCGGTCGGGTGTGCATCGCCCGGATCTCCCGGCGGATCCCCTCGCGTTCGGCACCGCGGCCACGGTGCCCGGCGCGGCCTCCCCAGCCGCACCACAGGGGCGGTTTCGCGCGGGCGGTGGGCAGGTAGCCTGGGCCCGTGCCCGTACTCTCCGAAGTGATCATCGCGCTCGACACCCTATGGCCTCCCGAGCGGGCCGAGGGATGGGACGCGGTGGGGACGGTGTGCGGAGATCCGGAGACCAAGGTCAGCACCGTGCTGTTCGCCGTCGATCCGGTGCGCGAGATCGCCGAGGAGGCGGTGGCCCTCGGTGCCCAGCTGCTGATCACCCATCATCCGCTGTACCTGCGCGGCACGACGACGGTCGCGGCCGGCACCTTCAAGGGCCGCGTCGTGCACACCCTCATCCGGCATGACATCGCGCTGTACGTCGCCCACACCAACGCCGACCGCGCCGACCCCGGCGTGTCCGACGCCCTGGCCGGGGCGTTGGACCTGCGCGTCACCGGGCCGCTCGTGCCCGATCCCGACGACCCCTCCGGGCGCCGTGGCCTGGGCCGGATCTGCGAGCTGGACTGGCCGCTGACCCTGACCGAGCTGGCCGAACGGGCCGCCGCCCGGCTGCCCGCCACCGCCCAGGGAATCCGCGTCGCCGGCGACACCCAGCGCGAGATCCGCACCGTCGCCGTCTGCGGCGGCTCCGGTGACGGTCTGTTCGACGCCGTCCGAGCCGCCGGCGTGGACGCGTACCTCACCGCCGACCTGCGCCACCACCCCGCCTCCGAGGCCCGCGAACACGCCGGGCCCGGCGGCCTCGCGCTGCTGGACGCCGCCCACTGGGCCACCGAGTGGCCCTGGCTGGAGCAGGCCGCCGCCCAGCTCGACGCCGTGTCCGAACGCCACGGCTGGGGCCTGCGCACGCACGTCTCCCGCCGCGTGACCGACCCGTGGATCACCCACCGACCCTCCCAAGGAGCCCCCAACTGAAAGCCGCGCCCGCCGATCAGATCCGTCTGCTCGACGTCCAGGCCCTGGACGTCAGGCTCACCCAGCTCGCCCACCGGCGCGAGAACCTGCCCGAGCACGCCGAGATCCGTTCGCTGGACGGCGAGATCGCCCAGCAGCGCGACCTGCTGGTGGCCGCGCAGACCGAGGAGAGCGACACCGCCCGCGAGCAGACCAAGGCCGAGCAGGACGTCGAGCAGGTACGCCAGCGCGCCGCCCGCGACCAGCAGCGGCTCGACTCGGGCCTGGTGACCAGCCCGAAGGATCTGGAGAGCCTGCAGAGCGAGATCGCCTCGCTCGCCAAGCGCCAGGACGACCTGGAGACCATCGTCCTGGAGATCATGGAACGCCAGGAGGCCGCCCAGGCCCGCGCCAAGGAGCTGGCCGCCAAGCTGGAGGAGCTGGAGGCGAAGGCCGGCCAGACCGCCGAGCGCCGCGACGCCGCCCTCCGCGAGATCGACGCCGAGGCCGGGACGGTCCGCGAGGAGCGGGCGGAGCTGGCCGCCACGCTCCCCGCCGACCTCGTCGCCCTCTACGACAAGCTGCGCGAGCAGCACGGCGGCGTCGGCGCCGCCCGCCTCTACCAGCGCCGCTGCGAGGGCTGCCGCCTGGAGCTGAACATCACCGAACTCGGCGAGGTGCGCTCCGCCGACCCCGACACGGTGGTGCGCTGCGAGAACTGCCGCCGCATCCTCGTGCGCACGCCGAAGTCCGGGCTGTGAGGGGCAGTGAACGCGGCATGACCGGCACGACGAGCACGACCAGCGCGACCAGCGCGACCAGATCGTTCGTCGTCGAGGCCGACGGCGGCTCGCGCGGCAACCCCGGACCGGCCGGGTACGGGGCCGTGGTGCGCGAGGCCGCCTCCGGCCGGCCGGTGGCCGAGACCGCCGCCGGCATCGGCACCGCCACCAACAACGTGGCCGAGTACCGGGGCCTGATCGCCGGCCTCCAGGCCGCCCACGCCCTCGACCCGGGCGCGCGGGTGCTCGTTCGCATGGACTCCAAGCTGGTCGTGGAGCAGATGTCCGGCCGCTGGCGCATCAAGCACCCCGACCTGATGCCGCTCGCCCGCCAGGCCGCGGCGGTCTTCCCGCCGGACGCCGTCCGCTACGAGTGGGTGCCGCGCGAGCGCAACCGCCACGCCGACCGGCTGGCCAACGAGGCCATGGACGCCAGCGCCCGCGGCGAGCAGTGGCGCCCGAACGGCACCGGCACCCGCATCGACCCCGAGGCCCAGCCCGGGCCCGAGCCGGAGGACGTCGACGCCGAGGAGCCCCCGGCCCGCGGCTGGTCCCCGCCCTCCGGCCAGGCCACCACCTTCCTGCTGCTGCGCCACGGCGAGACCGCCCTCACCCCCCACAAGCGCTTCTCCGGCAGCGGCGGCACCGACCCCGAGCTGTCGCCCACCGGCCGCCGCCAGGCCGAGGCCGTGGCCGCCCGCGTCGCGGGCGCGGTCCCGACGGGCCTGCGCGTCGACGCGATCGTCAGCTCCCCGCTCGCCCGCTGCCGCCAGACGGCGCAGACCGCCGCCGCCCGGCTCGGGCTCGACGTCCGCGTCGACGACGCCTGGCGCGAGACGGACTTCGGCGCCTGGGAGGGCCTCACCTTCGCCGAGGTGCGCGAACGCCACCCCCGCGACCTCGACGCCTGGCTGGCCTCCCCGGACGCCCGCCCCACCGGCGGCGGCGAGAGCTTCACCGCCGTCACCCGTCGCGTCGCCCTCGCCCGCGACAAGACCATCGCCCGCTACCCGGGCCGCACCGTCCTGGTCGTCACCCACGTCACGCCCGTCAAGTGCCTGCTGCGCCAGGCGCTCGACGCGCCGCCCGCCGCGATGTTCCGGATCGAGCTGTCCCCGGCCTCGCTCTGCGAGGTGGCCTACTACCCGGACGGGAACGCCACCATCCGCCGCGTCAACGACGTCACGCCGATCGAGACGGCGTAGCGAGCCAGGCCGCCCGTCACACCTCGGTGACCACCACGTCGAGCCGCAGCCCGTCCGCGCCGCCCGGCTCCACGGCGTAGCCGAGATCCCGCAGCGCGTCCACCAGCCGCCGCGGCGTCCTCGGCAGCGCCCCGGCCGTCAGCAGGTCCCGCACGATGCGGCCCTTGACGGCCTTGTTGAAGTGGCTGACCACCGTGCGCCGCTCCACCCCGTCCTCGACGCGCGCGTGCAGCACCCGCAGCGTGACGGTGCGCCGCGCCGCCTCGCCCGTGGGCCGCCACATGACGGCGTACGCCGACGAGCGCAGGTCGAGCACCGGGCCCGAGCCGGCCGCCTCGGCCATGGCCTCCGCCATCGGCCCGCGCCAGTACGCCGCGAGCTGCCCGAGCCCCGGCAGCCGCACCCCGGCCGAGCAGCGGTACGCCGGAATCCGGTCGCCGACGCGCACCGCGCCCCACAGGGCGGAGAAGACCAGCAGCGACTGCCGCGCCCGCCGCCGTGCCGCCGCGTCGAGCGAGGACAGGCCCAGCGCCTCGTACAGCACCCCGGCGTAGACCTCGCCGGCGGGGCGGGCGGGCGCGGTCGGCAGCGCGGCGTTGCGCGCCACCTCCTCGCGCTGCCCCTCGCTGAGGCCCAGCACCTCGCGCGCCTTGGCGTTGGTCTCGGGGTCGCCCTGGCAGAGCGCGACCAGCTCGCCCATCACCGCCTCCCGGGCGGCGGTGAGGGCGGGCAGCGACAGCCTCGCCAGGTCGACGGGGGCGCTCCGGGTCCCCGCTCGCTTCCCTTCGGACGGTGGCAGCAGCACAAGCATGGCGGCAGGCTACGGCACCGTGCGGTTACGATCCCGCCATGACCGGCACGCCGACCACGCCGACCACGCCGACCACGCCCGGCACCCCGGGCCGCGGCCCGGGGGAGCGGGCGGTCTGGTCGCGGGTCTCCCTCACCTCCGGCGCCGGCCCCCTCCGCCTCCTCACCGCCCGGTTCGACCGGCACCGCTACGCGCCGCACACGCACGAGGAGTTCTCCATAGGCGTCATCTTCGAGGGCGTGGAGACCATCGACTACCGCCGCGGGCGCGTCGTCTCCGGCCCCGGCAGCATCGTCGTGCTGGAGCCCGGCGAGCCCCACACCGGCGCCAGCGCCCGCCCCGGCGCCGTCTACGCCTACCGCGCCTTCTACCCCGAGGCCGCGCTGCTGGCCGAGGGCGCCGCCCCGGGCTCGCGCCCGTACTTCCGCGACGGCGTCGTGTACGACCCCGAACTGGCGGCCGCGCTGCACCGGGTCCACCGCGCCGCCGTCCGCGCGCCCGACCCCCTGCGCGCCGAGTCCGAGCTGCCCTGGCTGCTGGCCGCCCTCGTCCGCCGCCACGCCGCGCCCGGCAGCGCCCGCCCGTGCCGCCCGGTGCCGGGCGCCGACCGCATCGCCCGCGCCGTGCGCGAGCGCCTGGGCGACCAGCCGCGCAGGCCGCCGAGCCTGGCCGAGGTCGGCGCCGAGCTCGGGCTCTCCCGCTACCAGGTGCTGCGCGCCTTCCGCGCCTCCGTCGGCATGCCGCCGTACGCCTGGCTGGCCCAGCACCGGGTCGACAGGGCCCGGGCGCTGCTGGAGGCCGGGCACCGGCCCGCCGAGGCCGCCGGCCTGGTGGGCTTCGCCGACCAGGCCCACCTCACCCGCTGGTTCCGCCGCGTGCTCGGCGTCACCCCGGGCGCGTACCGTGCCAGCGTGCGCAACGGCGTTCAAGACAACGCCCGCTGAGCCGCCGCACCATGGCCGCCATGTCGGCACGTGGCTGGTTCCTGTTCTCCCTGATGTCCGTGATCTGGGGCGTCCCCTACCTGATGATCAAGGTGGCCGTGGACGAGGTGTCGGCCCCCGTCGTCGTCTTCGCCCGCACCGCGCTCGGCGCCGCCCTGCTGCTGCCCGTCGCCCTGCGCGCCGCCCGCCCCGGGCAGCTCGCGCTGCTGCGCGCCCACGCCCTGCCCATCGCGGCCTTCGCCGCCGCCGAGATCATCGGCCCGTGGTGGCTGCTGTCCGACGCCGAACGCCGCCTCGACAGCTCCACCACCGGACTGCTCATCGCGGCCGTGCCGATCCTCGCCGTGGTGCTGGGCCGGGAACGCCTCGGCGCCCGCCGCTGGACCGGCCTGGTCGTGGGCCTGGCCGGGGTCGCGGTGCTGGCCGCGCCGCAACTCGGCGGCGGCAGCGCCTGGTCGGTGACGGAGGTGCTGCTGGTCGCCGTCGGCTACGCCGCCGCGCCGCTGATCGCCGCCCGCAGGCTGCGCGAGGTGCCCACGCTGGCGCTCACCGTCACCTGCCTCGCCGTCGCGGCCGTCCTCTACACCCCGGCCGCCGCCCTCACCTGGCCCGACGACGCCCCGTCCGGGGAGGCGCTCGCCGCCCTGGCCGGCCTCGGCGTGATCTGCACCGCCCTGGGCTTCGTCGTCTTCTTCGAGCTGATCCGCGAGGTGGGCACCTCCCGCGCCATGGTCTTCGCCTACGTCAGCCCCGCCGTCGCGGTCGCCGCCGGCGTTCTCTTCCTGGGCGAACCCCTGTCCCTGACCGTCGTGGCCGCCTTCACCCTCATCCTGGGCGGAAGCTTTCTCGCCACGGGTACTAAAATGGAAAGCACGGCGGACGAGCCGGCCCGGCGGCCGCGTCGGGGTCTCGAGAGGGATCCCGCCGAGGAACGTCCGGGCTCCGCAGGGCAGGGTGGTAGGTAACACCTACCTGGGGTGACCCACGGGAAAGTGCCACAGAAAACAAACCGCCGGCGGTGCAAGCCGCCGGTAAGGGTGAAACGGTGGTGTAAGAGACCACCAGCGCCCAGGGTGACCTGGGCGGCTAGGTAAACCCCACCCGGAGCAAGGTCAAGAGGGGCCGCCACGGTGGCCCTGCGCGGACGACTGAGGGCGGCCCGCCCGAGTCCGCGGGTAGACCGCTGGAGACCGGTGGTGACACCGGCCCTAGATGGATGGTCGCCACCCCCGCCGCCGCGAGGCGCGGGGGGACAGAACCCGGCGTATGACCGACTCGTCCGCCGTCACAGACCGGTCATGACCAGCGTTTCCTCCCTGGTCATGGCCGCCTTTCGCTGCCGGGGGCCCGCCTCGCCCCGCAGCCGGGCGAACGAGAGAGCCGAGGCTGAGCGAACGCGACCATCGCGCTCCCGTGCGCCGGCGGCGCGCCGGTGCGGGGCACCCCGGCGTCCCTGGCGTCCCCCGGCGTCCCGGCGTCTCCGTCGCACTCGGCGCCGCCCGCGAGGCCCGGAGTGGAAAGCCCTGCTTAAGGGGCGCCTGCCAGGCTCCTTCGGAACGCTTTCGCACCTGTCCGAGCGTGAATCGAGGCCTTGTGTCCACGGAAGCCACGTCCACGTCATCGACCACCGAAGCCGCGCCTCCCGATTTCCACGACCCCTCCTTCTGGTCGCGGCCGATGGAGGAGCGGAGGGCGGAATTCGAGAGGGTGCGGGCACTGCCGCACCCGGCGTTCGTTCCGCCGCGTCTGCCGTGGGGACCGCTGGCGTCCGGATATTACGCGGTGGCGAAGCACGCGGACATCGTCGAGGTGAGCCGCCGTCCTCAGGACTTCTCCTCGGAGGGCGCCACCGAGATTCTGCCGCCCTCGATGGACGAGTTCTACGGCTCCATGATCAACATGGACAATCCGGAGCACGCCAGGCTGCGGCGCATTGTCGCCCGCTCGTTCGGCCGTGGCATGGCCCCGCAGTTCGACGCCATGGCGCGGCAGGTGGCCAAGCGGATCGTGGCGGAACTCATCGAGCGCGGGCCCGGTGACTTCATCCGCCCGGCGGCGGAGATGCCGATCGCCGTCCTCAGCGCCATGATGGGCATTCCGGGCGAGGACCACGATTTCCTCTACCAGCGGACGAACACGATCGTGGGGCTCGACCCCAGGGTCAGCAGGGCCACCTCGCCCGAGGAGGCGACCACGGCGGTGCTGACCGCCCTGCGGGAGCTCGCGGACTACATCGGGCGGCTCCGCGAGGAACGGCTCACCCACCCGCGCAAGGACGTCATCACCAAGCTGGTCCAGGTGCAGCACGACGGCGAGCAGCTGACCCGTCAGGAGCTGGCGTCCTTCTTCGTCCTCCTCATCATCGCCGGCATGGAGACGACCCGGAACTCGATCGTCCAGGCCCTGGTGCTGCTGACGGAGAACCCCGACCAGCGGCGGCTCCTCCTGTCGGACTTCGAGCGCCACGCGCAGGGCGCCGTCGAGGAGGTCCTTCGCGTGGGCACGCCCATCAACTGGATGCGCCGGATCACGACCCGCGACTGCGAGATGAACGGCCACCGGTTCCGCAAGGGCGACCTGCTCTTCCTCCTCTACTGGTCGGGCAATCACGACGAGAAGGTCTTCGCCGACCCGTACCGGTTCGACATCACGCGCGACCCCAACCCCCAGCTGTCCTTCGGATCCCTGGGGCCGCACTTCTGCCTGGGCGCTCATCTCGCCCGGATCGAAATCACCGCCATGTACCGCGAACTCCTCGCCTCGCTGCCGGACATCCGTGTCGACGGGGAGCCCAGCAAGCTGTCATCGAGCTTCTTCGAGGGCTACGACCGGCTGCACTGCACGTTCTGACGTTCTGACGCCGACGGCGGCCCAGTCAGGCACCTGTTTGTTGAGAAGATGAGGAGGCGCCAGCGATGGCGAAGGACGAGGCGAAGCTTCTCGAACACCTGAAGTGGGTGACGGCAGAACTGCGTGACACCCGCCAGCGTCTGCGCGAAGCGGAGTCCGCGGAACCCGAGCCGATCGCGATCGTCGGTATGGCATGCCGTTTCCCCGGCGGGGTGCAGAGCCCGGACGACCTGTGGGATCTGGTGGCGGCCGAAGGCGAGGGGCTCAGCGAGTTTCCGGACAACCGCGGCTGGGATCTGGAGAATCTCTTCGATCCCGACCCGGACAGCCCGGGCACCAGTTATGTGCGGCACGGCGGTTTCCTGCACGGGGCCGGGGAGTTCGACGCGGGCTTCTTCGGCATTTCGCCGCGTGAGGCGGTGGCGATGGACCCCCAGCAGCGGCTGCTGCTGGAAACCGCCTGGGAAACCCTCGAAAACGCCGGGATCGACCCTCACAGCCTCGCGGGCAGCAACACGGGCGTCTATGCCGGCGTGACCGCGCAGGACTATTCGGTGCTCAGCGCCCTCGCCGGCAGCGAGGTGGAGGGCTATGCGCTCACGGGCAATCTCGCCTGCGTGGTGTCGGGGCGGGTGTCGTACGTGCTGGGGGCCGAGGGCCCGGCGGTGACGGTCGACACGGCGTGTTCCTCCTCGCTGGTGGCGATTCATTCGGCGGTGCAGGCCCTGCGCGGCGGCGAGTGCTCGCTGGCGCTGGCCGGCGGCGTGACGGTGATGGCCACGCCGGGCGCGTTCGTGGAGTTCTCGCGGCAGCGGGGGATGGCGGCGGACGGGCGGTGCAAGTCGTTCGCGGGCGCGGCCGACGGCGCCGGCTGGGGCGAGGGCGTGGGGTTGCTGCTGCTGGAGCGGCTGTCGGACGCGCGGCGCAACGGGCACCGGGTGCTCGCGGTGGTGCGGGGTTCGGCGATCAACCAGGACGGCGCGAGCAACGGGCTCACCGCGCCGAACGGTCCCTCGCAGCAGCGGGTGATCCGGCAGGCGCTGGCCAACGCCCAACTCTCGCCGTCGGACGTGGACGCGGTGGAGGCGCACGGCACGGGCACGACGCTGGGCGACCCGATCGAGGCCCAGGCGCTGCTGGCCACCTACGGTCAGGGACGGCCGCAGGACAGGCCCCTGCTGCTGGGGTCGGTGAAGTCGAACATCTCCCATACCCAGGCCGCCGCCGGTGTGGCGGGCGTCATCAAGATGGTGATGGCGATGCGGCACGGCGTGCTGCCGAGGACGCTGCACGTCGACGAGCCGACGCCGCACGTGGACTGGAACAGCGGCGCCGTCGAACTGCTCACGGAGGCGACCGCCTGGCCGGAGGGAGACCGTCCCCGGCGGGCGGGCGTCTCGGCGTTCGGCATCTCCGGCACCAACGCCCACGTGATCCTGGAGGAGGCGCCCCCGCCCCCGGAGGACGTGGACGCCGCCGAGCCGGCGCCGCTGGGCGGCGTGGTGCCGTGGGTGGTGTCGGCGCGGTCGGCCGAGGCGCTGCGGGCGCAGGCCGGGCGACTGGCGGAGCACGCGGCCGAGTCCGCCGCCGGCGTCGCGGAGGTCGGCTGGTCGCTGGTGGCCGGCCGGGCCATGCTCGACCAGCGTGCCGTCGTCGTCGGCCGGAGCCGTGAGGAGCTGCTGGCCGGCCTGAGGGACGTGGCCCAGAGTGTGCCGTCGGCCGGTGTGGTGAGCGGTGAGCCGGTCGCCGGTGGTGCGGGCCCGGTGCTGGTCTTCCCCGGCCAGGGCGGCCAGTGGCTGGGCATGGGTGTGGAGTTGCTCGACGCCTCGCCGGTGTTCGCGGCGCGGATCGCGGAGTGCGAGGCGGCGCTGGGGCCGTTCGTGGACTGGTCGCTGACCGGTGTGCTGCGGGGCGAGGACCCGGCGGACCCGGCGCGGGTGGACGTGGTGCAGCCGGTGCTGTGGGCGGTGATGGTGTCGCTGGCGGAGCTGTGGCGTTCCCACGGCGTCGAGCCCGCGGCCGTGGTGGGGCACTCGCAGGGCGAGATCGCCGCCGCCGTGGTCGCCGGGGCGCTCTCGCTCGAGGACGGCGCCCGGATCGTGGCGCTGCGCTCCCAGGCGCTGCGGGTGCTGTCGGGCCGGGGCGCGATGGCGTCGCTGGCCGTGGGCCTGGAGGAGGCCGAGGAGGCCATCGACGGCCGCGAGGGCGTCGTGGTCGCGGCGGTCAACGGGCCGGGCTCCACCGTGATCTCGGGTCCGCCGGAGGCCGTGGCCGAGGTGGTCGCGGGAGTCGAGGCGTCCGGGAGGCGGGCGCGGAGGATCGACGTGGACTACGCCTCCCACGGCCCGCAGGTCGACGACATCGCCGAGGACCTGATCGACCTGCTGGGGCAGGTGCGGCCGGTCGAGACGAACGTGGCGTTCTACTCGGCGGTGACCGGCGGCCGGGTGGAGCCCACCACGCTGGACGCGGCGTACTGGGTGACGAACCTGCGGCGTCAGGTGAAGTTCGCCGAGGCCGTGGCGGCGCTGCTGGCGGACGGCTTCCGGGTGCTGGTGGAGGCGAGCCCTCATCCGGTGCTGAGCCTGGGGATGCAGGAGACCGCGCAGGCGGCCGGGATCGCGGTGGCGACGGTGCCGACGCTCCAGCGGGACCAGGGGAGCCCGGGCCAGCTGGCGCGGGCCCTGGCGCAGGCGTTCGCCGCCGGGCTGCCGGTGGACTGGAAGGCCTGGTACGGCACCGGCACCGGCACCGGCACCGGCACGGGCTCCGACACGCCGGCCCCGCCCGTGCTGGAACTGCCCACCTACGCCTTCCAGCACCAGCACTACTGGCTGAAGCCCGGGACGTGGCCGGGCTCCCAGGAGAAGGGCTCCGAGGACGACGAGCGCTTCTGGAAGGCCGTTGAGGCGGGAGACCTCGCCGGACTCGGAGCGTCGATGGGCGTGGGCGAGGAAGCCGCGCAGCGGATGCTCGGCCCGGCGTTGCCGGTGCTGGCGGAGTGGCGCCAGCGCACGCGGGACCAGGCCCGGCTCGACGCCTGGCGCTACCGCACCGCCTGGTCCGCCGTCACCGGCCTGGACGCGACACCCCGGCTGAGCGGCAGGTGGCTGCTGGCCGTGCCCGAGACGCTCGTCGAGGACCCGGCGGTCACGATGGTCGCCCAGGCGCTCGAAAGCCACGGGGCGGCGTGCGCGATCCTCCCCCTGGCGGCGGGCGATCTGGCGCGCGGCCCGCTCGCCGAGCGGCTGGGGGAGGCGGAGGGCTGGCCCGAGGCCGCCGGCGTGATCAGCGCGCTGGGCCTCGACGAGGCCGCACACCCCGAGTACCCGCACGTGCCGGCCGGGCTGGCCGGCACGCTCGCCCTGGTGCAGGCGCTGGAGGACGTGGGCTTCGGCGGCCGCGTGTGGTGCGTCACGCGCGGCGGTGTCTCCGCCGGCGGCGACGGCCCGGTGAGCCCGCTCCAGGCGCAGGTGTGGGGTCTGGGCCGGGTCGCGGCGCTGGAGTACCCGAAGCGATGGGGCGGCCTCGTCGACCTCCCGGCGGAGGCGGGGATGGACGCGGAGATCGCGGGCCGGCTGGCCGCGGTGGTGGCCGACGGCACCGAGGACCAGGTGGCGCTGCGCGCGGAGGGCGCGCTGGGGCGCCGGCTGCGCCCGGCGCCGGAGGGCGCGCCGCCCGAGGAGTGGCGGATCGACGGGACGGTCGTGGTCACCGGCGGCACCAGCGGCGTCGGCGCCCGCGTCGCACGCTGGGTGGCGGAGCGGGGCGCGCGCCACGTGATCGTGGCCAGCCGCCGCGGCCCCGCCGCGCCGGATGCCGAGGCGCTGACGGCGGAGATCGAGGAACTGGGCGCCTCGCTGGACGTGGTGGCCTGCGACGTCACGGACCGCGACGAGGTGGCCGGGCTGCTGGCGCGGGTCCCGGACGAGCAGCCGCTGCGCGGGATCTTCCACGCGGCCGGCGTCGGGGACTACACGCCGCTGGGCGACCTGGACCCGGACCGGATGGCGCAGGTCACGGCGGCGAAGGTGGGCGGCGCGCGGTGGCTGGACGAGCTGACGCGTGACGCCGGGCTGTCGGCGTTCGTGATGTTCTCCTCCGGCGCGGCGAGCTGGGGCAGCGGCCAGCAGGGCGCGTACGCCGCCGCCAACGCGCATCTCGACGCCCTGGCCGAACGCCGCCGGGCCGAGGGCCTGCCGGCGCTGTCCGTGGCGTGGGGGCCGTGGGGCGAGACGGGCCTGGCGTCCGGCGACGCGGTGGCGTCCTTCTTCCGCAACCAGGGCCTGACGGCCATGGCGCCCGGGCTGGCGCTGCGGGTGCTGGGCGACGCCCTCGGCCGTGGCGAGACGACGCTGACGGTGGCCGACTTCGACTGGCGGCGGTTCGCCGCGACGTTCGCCGGGCGGCGCCGCAGCCGGCTGCTCGCCGAGATCCCCCAGGCCGCCGAGGCGCTGGAGGGGGAGACGCCCTCCGAGAACAGCCCGCTGCGCCAGCAGCTGGCGGCGGCCGCCCCCGAGCAGCGGCACCAGATACTCACCCAGCACGTCCGCGCCCTGGCCGCCAGCGTGCTCGGTCACGCCGGGCCGGACGCGGTCCCCGCGACGCAGCCCTTCTTCGAGATGGGCTTCGACTCGCTCACCGCCGTCGAGCTGCGCAACAAGCTCAGCTCCAGCGCCGGGATGCCGCTGCCCACCACCCTGATCTTCGACTATCCGACCGCGGACGACCTGGCCCGCTACGTGCTGGGGGAGATCTCCGGCGTGGAGGTGGCCGCCACCGGCACCGCCGGCGCGAGCGCCGCCCCCCGGGCCGGGGAGCCGGACGAGCCGATCGCGATCGTCGGGATGGCGTGCCGCTACCCGGGCGGCGTGAACAGCCCCGAGGAGCTCTGGGACCTCGTGGCCGAGGGCCGCGACGCGATCTCGGCGTTCCCGGCCGACCGCGGCTGGCGCCTCGACACGCTCTACGACCCCGACCCCGACCGCCCCGGCACCAGCTACGTGCGCGAGGGCGGATTCATCCACGACGCCGGGGAGTTCGACGCCGAATTCTTCGGGATCTCGCCGCGCGAGGCGGTGGCGACCGACCCGCAGCAGCGGCTGCTGCTGGAGACCGCCTGGGAGCTGTTCGAACGCGCCGGCATCGACCACGGCTCGCTGCGCGGCACCGACACCGGCGTGTACGTCGGCGCGACGCTCTACGACTACCTGTCGATCATCGGGATCTCCAGCGCCGACATGGAGGGGTACACCGGCACCGGCAACCTCGGGTGCGTGGCCTCGGGACGGGTGTCGTACGTGCTGGGGCTCGAGGGCCCGGCGGTGACGGTGGACACCGGGTGCTCCTCCTCGCTGGTGGCGATGCACTCGGCGATGCAGGCCCTGCGCGGCGGCGAGTGCTCGCTGGCGCTGGCCGGCGGCGTGACGGTGATGGCCACCCCGGGCGCGTTCGTGGAGTTCTCGCGGCAGCGGGGACTGGCGGCGGACGGCCGGTGCAAGTCGTTCGCGGCGAGCGCGGACGGCACGGGCTGGGGCGAGGGCGTCGGGCTGGTGCTGCTGGAGCGGCTGTCGGACGCGCGGCGCAACGGGCACCGGGTGCTCGCGGTGGTGCGCGGCTCGGCGATCAACCAGGACGGCGCCAGCAACGGGCTCACCGCGCCGAACGGCCCCTCGCAGCAGCGGGTGATCCGGCAGGCGCTGGCCAGCGCGAGCCTGTCGCCGCTGGACGTGGACGCCGTGGAGGCGCACGGCACGGGCACCACCCTCGGAGACCCGATCGAGGCCCAGGCGGTGCTCGCGACCTACGGCCAGGGGCGCCCGGCGGAGCGGCCGCTGTGGCTGGGGTCGATCAAGTCGAACATCTCCCACACCCAGGCCGCCGCCGGTGTGGCGGGCGTCATCAAGATGGTGATGGCGATGCGGCACGGCGTGCTGCCGAGGACGCTGCACGTCGACGAGCCGACGCCGCACGTGGACTGGAACAGCGGCGCCGTCGAACTGCTCGCCGACGCGGTGCCGTGGCCGGAGGCGGACCGTCCCCGGCGGGCGGGCGTCTCGGCGTTCGGCATCTCCGGCACCAACGCCCACGTGATCGTGGAGCAGGTTCCCGAGGAGCCGGAGCCGGAGCCGGAGGCCCCGGCGACCGAGCCCGCTCCGGCACCGGTGGGCGGCGTGGTGCCGTGGGTGGTGTCGGCGCGGTCGGCCGAGGCGCTGCGGGCGCAGGCCGGGCGGCTGGCGGAGTACGCCCCGGAGTCCGGCGCCGGCGTTGCGGAGGTCGGCTGGTCGCTGGTGGCCGGCCGGGCGGCCCTGGAGCACCGGGCCGTGGTCGTGGGCGAGGACCGGGAGGACCTGGTCGCCGGACTGCGGGCGCTGGCGGATGACGAGCCGTCCGGCGCCGTGGTCAGCGGCGAGCCGGTGGGCGACGGAGCCGGCCCGGTGCTGGTCTTCCCCGGCCAGGGCGGCCAGTGGCTGGGCATGGGTGTGGAGTTGCTCGACGCCTCGCCGGTGTTCGGGGCGCGGATCGCGGAGTGCGAGGCGGCGCTGGGGCCGTTCGTGGACTGGTCGCTGACCGGTGTGCTGCGGGGCGAGGACCCGGCGGACCCGGCGCGGGTGGACGTGGTGCAGCCGGTGCTGTGGGCGGTGATGGTCTCCCTGGCCGCCGTGTGGGAGGCGTACGGGGTGCGGCCCGCCGCGGTGGTGGGGCACTCCCAGGGCGAGATCGCCGCGGCCGTCGTGTCGGGCGCCCTCTCGCTCGAGGACGGCGCCCGCGTCGTGGCGCTGCGCTCCCAGGCGCTGCGGGTGCTGTCGGGCCGGGGCGCGATGGCGTCGCTGGCCGTGGGCCTGGAGGAGGCCGAGGAGGCCATCGACGGCCGCGAGGGCGTCGTGGTCGCGGCGGTCAACGGGCCGGGTGCCACGGTGATCTCGGGCCCGCCCGAGGCGGTGGCCGAGGTGGTCGCGGCCGTGGAGGCGTCCGGTGGGCGGGCGCGGAGGATCGACGTGGACTACGCCTCCCACGGCCCGCAGGTCGACGACATCGCCGAGGACATCCTCGCGCTGCTGGGGGAGATCAAGCCCCTCGGCACCGGCGTGGCGTTCTACTCGGCGGTGACCGGCGGCCGCGTGGAGACCACCACGCTGGACGCGGCGTACTGGGTGACCAACCTGCGCAGCCAGGTGCGGTTCGCCGCCGCGGTGGAGGCGCTGCTGACCGACGGGTACCGGGTGCTGGTCGAGGCCAGCCCCCATCCGGTGCTGAGCCTGGGGATGCAGGACACCGCGCAGGCGACGGGCGTTCCGGTGGCCACCGTGCCCACCCTGCAGCGCGACCAGGGCGGCCCGGGCCAGCTGGCGCGGGCCCTGGCCCAGGCGTTCGCCGCCGGGCTGCCGGTGGACTGGAAGGCGTGGTTCGGCATCGACGCCGACGCCACCCGCCCGCCCCTGGTCGACCTGCCCACCTACCCGTTCCAGCACCAGCACTTCTGGATCGACCCCGCCACCCTCGGCGGCATCGCCGACGTCCGGGGCCTGGGCCTGGCCTCCGCCGGCCACCCGCTGCTCGGCGCCGCCGTGCGGGTCGCCGAGAGCGAGGAGGTCGTGCTGACGGGCCTGATCTCCACCACCAGCCAGCCCTGGCTGGCCGACCACTCCGTGGCCGGCGCTGTGTTCCTGCCCGGCACCGCGTTCGTGGACCTGGCCGTGCGCGCGGGCGACGAGGTCGGCTGCGACCGCGTCGAGGAGCTGGTACTCGAAGCCCCCCTCGTCCTCCCCGAGGACGGCGCCCTCCAGCTCCAGCTCGTCGTCTCCGCGCCGGGCGAGGACGGCAGCCGCGCCTTCTCCCTCCACGCGCGTCCCGCCGCCGGCGGCGACGACGCCGACCGGCCGTGGACGCGGCACGCGAGCGGCACCCTCACCACCGGCGCCCGCCCGGACGACTCCGACGTCGACTTCGCCCAGTGGCCCCCGGCCAACGCCGAGCCGCTGCCCCTGGAGGGCCACTACGACGCGCTGGAGGAGGCGGGCTACGCCTACGGCCCGGCGTTCCGCGGCCTGCGGGCCGCCTGGCGGCGCGGCGACGAGATGTACGCCGAGGTGGCGCTCGCCGACGAACTCGCAGGCGACGCCGAGAGGTACGGCCTGCACCCCGCCCTGCTGGACGCCGCGCTCCAGGCCGGCGGCGTCGGGAGGGGCGGCGGGCAGATGCTGCTGCCGTTCGCCTGGAGCGGCGTGTCGCTGTACGCCACCGGCGCCTCCGCGCTCCGCGTCCGCATGGCGCCCCACGGCGACGGGGTGTCCCTGAGCGTCGCGGACTCCTCGGGCTACCTCGTCGCCTCAGCCGAGGCCGTGGTCTCCCGCCCGGTCTCACCGGAGCAGCTGCGCCGGGCCGGCGCCGAGCACGACTCGCTCTACCGCATCGAGTGGACCTCCGCCGAGCCCAGGACGGAGGTGCTCGCCGGCCGCTCCTGGAGCGTGGTGGGCGCGGACGGCCTGGGCATCGCGGACGCGCTGGAGCGCGCCGGGCACCCCGTCCGCACCATGGCGGACCTCGACGAGGTGGCCCGGTCGGTCGACGACGGCACGCCCCTGGCCGACCTGCTGGTGCTGCCCTGCGCACCCCTCGCCGACGGACCCGGCGAGGCCGACCCCGCACTCGCCGAAGCGGTCCACGACGAGACCGAGCGGCTCCTCGGCGTCATCCAGCGCTGGCTCACGGACGAGCGGTTCGCCGACTCCCGGCTGGCGCTGGTGACCCGCGGCGCCCAGTCGACGGCCGCCGGGGAGGGCGTCACCGACCTGGTGCACGCCCCGGTGTGGGGCCTGGTGCGCTCCGCGCAGATCGAGAGCCTGGACCGGCTCGTGCTGGTCGACCTGGACGGTGCCGCAGGCTCCGGCCAGGCGGCGGCGCCGCTGCCCGGCGCGCTCGCCGTCGCGCTCGGGGACGGCGAGCCGCAGATGGCGGTGCGCGACGGCCGCGTGGTCGTCCCGCGCGTGGCCCGCATCGGCCGGGACACCGCCCTCACCCCGCCGGACCTGCCCGGCTGGCGCCTGGAGGCCACCGGCCCCGACTCCGCGCACGGCCTCGCCCCGGTGCCCCGTCCCGAGGCGACCGGGCCGCTGGAGCACGGCCAGGTCCGCATCGCGGTGCGGGCCGCCGGCCTCACCCTCCAGGACGTCCTCGCCCACCAGGGCAGCCTTACCGGCCCGGTTGCCGGCCCGGAGCGCGAGGCCCTGGGCGGCGAGGGAGCCGGCGTCGTCGTCGAGACCGGACCCGGCGTCACCGGGCTCGCGCCCGGCGACCGCGTGATGGGCGTCTTCCCCGGCGCGTTCGGACCGCTCGCCGTCGCCGACCAGGGCAGCGTCGTTCCCGTCCCCGACGGCTGGTCCTACGCCCGCGCCGCCGCCGTGCCCCTGGCGTTCCTCACCGCCTCCCACTGCCTCACCGAGCTGGCCCGGCTCCGCGAGGGCGACGTGGTGCTCGTCCACGCGGGCGCCGGCGGCGTCGGCATGGCCGCCGTGCAGGTGGCCCGGCACCGGGGGGCGGAGGTCTTCGCCACCGCCGGCGAGAGCGAGTGGAACGCCCTGCGCGCCCTCGGCCTCGACGACGACCACCTCGCCCCCTCCCACGCCCCCGACATCGAGGAGCGGGTGCGCGCCGCCACCGGGGGCCGGGGCGTCGACGTGGTGCTGAACGCCCACGCCTCCCTCGCCGGGGAGTTCGTGGACGCCTCGCTGCGCCTGCTGCGCGACGGCGGCCGGTTCGTGGAACTGGGCGGCGCCGACATCCGCGATCCCGGACAGGTGGCCGCCGCCCACCCGGGCGTCAGCTACCAGGCGTTCACCGGCACCGGCCCGCAGCGGCCGGGCGCCGTCCTCGCCGAGGTCGTGGACCTCCTGCGGCGGGGCGAGCTGCGTCACCTCCCCCTCCGCACCTGGGACCTGCGGTTCGCCCCCGAGGCCTTCCGGCACGTGAGCCAGGCCCGGCACGCCGGCAAGGTCGTGCTGACCCTGCCGGCGCCCCTCGACCCCGAGGGCACGGTGCTGGTCACCGGCGGCACCGGCACGATCGGCGGCATGCTGGCCCGCCACCTCATCAGCACCCACGGCGTCCGCCACCTGCTGCTGACCAGCCGGCGGGGCGCCGACGCGCCCGGCGCGGCCGCGCTGCGCGAGGAACTGGCCGCCCTGGGGGCGGAGGTGACCATCGCCGCCGCCGACGCCGCCGACCGCGAGTCCCTGGCGGCGCTGCTGGCGGGCGTCCCCGCCGAGCACCCGCTGACGGCCGTCATCCACGCCGCCGGCGTGGTGGACGACGGCACCGTGCCCTCCCTGACGGCCGAACAGCTGCACGCCGTGCTGCGGCCCAAGGTGGACGCGGCGGTCAACCTGCACCAGATGACCCTCGGCGAGGATCTCGCGGCGTTCGTGCTGTTCTCCTCGACGGGCGGCCCGGCCGGCGCCGCCGGCCAGGGCAACTACGCGGCGTCGAACGCCTTCCTCGACGCCCTCGCCCAGGACCGGCGCGCCGCCGGGCTGCCCGCCCAGTCGCTCGCCTGGGGCCACTGGGAGCGGACCACCGGCATCACCGGCGCCCTGGAGGAGCGCGACATCGCCCGCATGGAGCGTTCCGGCGTCCGGGGCATGTCGTCCGAGGAGGGCCTGGCCCTGTTCGACGCGGCCGGGCAGCGGCCCGAGAGCCTGCTGTTCCCCGCCCACCTCGACCTGGAGGCGCTGCGGAACCTCGCCGGCGCCCAGATGCTGCCGCGCATCCTCAGCGGCCTGGTGAGGACGGCACCCGCCCGCCGCGCCACCGCGGCGGCGCGGCCCGAATCCGGCGGCGCCTCGTCGATGGCGGAGCGCCTGGCGGGCATGTCCGCCGCCGAGCAGAGCCGCACCCTGCTGGAGCTCGTACGCCGCAACGTGGCGGCCGTGATCGGGCTCGGCGACTCCCGCGCGGTCGACCCGGCGCGGCCCTTCAAGGAGATCGGGTTCGACTCGCTGACCGCGGTGGAGCTGCGCAACCGGCTCAGCCAGGCCACCGGCATCAAGCTCCCCCCCACCCTCGTCTTCGACATCCCCACCCCCGCGCTGCTCGCCGAGCACCTGCGGGAGCAGCTGGTCTCCCAGGGACCGAGCGGGTCCGAGGTCCTGATCCGGGAGCTCGACCGGCTGGAGGACCACGTTGACCTGCTCGCCGACGAAGAGGAGCGGAACGCCGTGACGGCCCGGCTGGAGGCGCTGCTGGCGCGGTGCCGCCAGAACCCCGCCGCCGGGAACGGCAACGGCGTCGGGGACCGGCTCCAGGACGCCTCGGCCGACGAAGTGCTGCAGTTCATCGACTCCCACCTGGGAATGGCCTGAAAGAGGACCGCCATGGCGAACCAGGAACAACTGGTCGACTACCTCAAGCGGGTGGCGACCGACCTGCACGACACCCAGCAGCGCCTCCGAGAGGTGGAGGCCAGGGACCGGCAACCGATCGCGATCGTCGGCATGGCCTGCCGGTACCCGGGCGGGGCTGACACGCCGGAGGCCCTGTGGGAGCTGGTGGCCGAGGGCCGCGACGTGGTCTCCCCCGTCCCCGACGACCGGGGCTGGGACCTGAGCATGTTCAACGACTCCAGGGAGGTCGGCACCAGCCACGTGCGCGAGGGCGGCTTCGTGCACGAACTCGCCGACTTCGACGCCGACTTCTTCGACATCAACCCGCGCGAGGCGCTGGCGATGGACCCCCAGCAGCGCCTGCTGCTGGAGACCTCCTGGGAGGCCGTCGAGCGCGCCCGCATCGACATATCCACCCTGCGCGGCAGCCAGACCGGCGTCTACGTCGGCGGCAGCACGGTCTACTACGGCGGCAACGCCGCCCACGCGCCCGAGGACGTCGCCGGCTACCTGGCCACCGGCCTGGGGTCGAGCTCCATGTCGGGCCGCATCTCCTACACCTTCGGCCTCGAAGGCCCCTCCTTCACCGTCGACACCGCCTGCTCCTCCTCCCTGGTCGCCCTGCACCTGGGGGTCCAGGCGCTGCGCAAGGGCGAGTGCTCCCTGGCGCTGGTCGGCGGCGTGTGCGCGATGCCGACGCCCGGCACCTTCCTGGAGTTCAGCAAGCTGAACGGCCTGGCCGCGGACGGCCGGTGCAAGGCGTACGCGGCCGCCGCCGACGGCTTCGGCCCCGGCGAGGGCGCGGGCGTCCTGCTCGTGGAACGCCTGGCGGACGCCGAACGCCACGGCCACCCGGTGCTGGCCGTCATCCGCGGCACCGCGATCAACCAGGACGGCGCCTCCAACGGCCTGACCGCGCCGCACGGACCCGCCCAGGAACGCGTCATCCACCAGGCGCTGGCCGACGCCCAGCTGACCCCCCGCGACATCGACGTGGTCGAGGGGCACGGCACCGGCACCTCGCTGGGCGACCCCATCGAGGCGCAGGCGCTGATCGCCGCCTACGGCAGCAGGCGCGCGGACGGCCGCCCGCTGTGGCTCGGCTCGGTCAAGTCCAACATCGGGCACACCCAGGCCGCCGCCGGCATGGCCGGGGTGATCAAGATGGTGCACGCCCTGCGGGAGGGCGTGCTGCCGCGCACCCTGCACGTGGACGAGCCAACGCCCAAGGTGGACTGGTCCGAGGGCACCGTGCGGGTGCTGACCGAGGAGCGGCCCTGGCCGGAGACGGGCAACCCGCGCCGGGTCGGCGTCTCCTCCTTCGGCATGAGCGGCACCAACACCCACGTCATCCTCGAACAGGCCCCGCCGCCCGCAGCCGGAGAGCAGGCCGGAGAGCAGGCCGGAGAGCAGGCCGGGGAGCAGGCCGAGGGGCCCGGCACCGCCGAGGCGCCGGTGATCCCGTGGCTGGTCTCCGGGCGCGGCGAGGCGGCGCTGCGGGCACAGGCCGCCCGGCTGCGGGACTTCCTCGCCGAGCGGCCGGACACCAGCCCGACCCGCGTCGGATACGCCCTGGCCGGCACGCGCGCCCCGCAGTCGCACCGCGCCGCCGTCGTCGCCACCGACCGCGACGCCCTCCTCGCCGGGCTGGACTCGCTGGCCGAGGGCAACCCCGCCGGCCACGTCGTCACCGGCGCGCCGTGCCCCGGCGAGACGGCGTTCGTCTTCCCCGGCCAGGGCTCGCAGTGGCTCGGCATGGCCCTCGCGCTCGCCGACGCCTCCCCGGTGTTCGCCGAGCACTTCCGCCGCTGCGCCGACGCCGTGGAGCAGTACACCGACTACAGCGTGGAGTCGGTGCTGCGCGCCGAGCCGGGCGCCCCGGCCCTGGAGCGGGTGGACGTCGTGCAGCCCGTGCTGTGGGTCGTGATGGTGGCCCTGGCCGAGCTGTGGCGCTCCCACGGCGTGGAACCGGCGGCCGTCGTGGGCCACTCCCAGGGCGAGATCGCGGCCGCCTGCGTCGCGGGCGTGCTGTCGGTCGAGGACGCGGCCCGCGTCGTGGCGCTGCGCTCGCAGGCCCTGCGCGAGCTGTCGGGACGCGGCGGCATGGCCTCCGTGCCGCAGCCCGCCGAACGGGTCGAGAAGCACCTGGAGCGCTGGGACGGCCGCCTGAGCGTGGCCGCCGTCAACGGCCCCTCCTCGACCGTCGTCTCCGGCGACGCCGACGCCCTCGACGAGCTGCTCGCGGGCTACGAGGCCGACGGCGTGCGCGCCAAGCGCGTCCCCGTGGACTACGCCTCGCACTGCGCCCACGTCGACGCGCTGCGCGACACGCTGCTCCAGGCCCTGTCGGGCATCGAGCCGCGGACCGGCTCCGTCCCGGTGTACTCGACCGTCACCGGGCGCCGCATCGACGGCACCGAGATGGACGCCACCTACTGGTTCACCAACCTCCGCCGGCAGGTGAGGCTCGACCAGGCCACCCAGGCGCTGCTCGACGACGGGCACAGCGTGTTCATCGAGTGCAGCCCGCACCCCGTCCTCACCATCGGCCTGCAGGAGACCATGGAGGAGTCGGGCGTCAACGCCACCGCGCTGGGCACCCTGCGCCGCGACGAGGGCGGCTGGGACCGCTTCCTCACGGCGCTGGCGCAGGCCCACGTCCACGGCGTCCCGGTCGCCTGGGACCGGGTGTTCCCCGACGGCACCACCCCCGCCGACCTGCCCACCTACGCCTTCCAGCGCAGGCGTTTCTGGCTGTACGCCACCGACGACGGCGCCGGCGACCCCGAGGGGCTCGGCCTCGCGCCGGCCGCCCACCCGCTGCTGGGGGCCGTCACCGTCCTCGCCGAAGGCGACGAGGTCGTCCTGACCGGCCGGCTCGGCCTGGACAGCCACCCGTGGCTGGCCGACCACGCGGTCGCGGGCGCGGTGCTGGTGCCCGGCGCCGTGTTCGTGGAGCTGGCCATCAGGGCCGGCGACGAGGTGGGCTGCGAGCTGCTGGAGGAACTGGTGCTGGCCAGCCCGCTGGTCCTCCCCGAGCAGGGCGGCGTCCACCTCCAGCTCGTGGTGGGCCGCCCCGACGCGGACGGCCGCCGCGAGCTGAGCGTGTACGCCCGCCCCGCCGGGACCGACGAGCCGTGGGTGCTGCACGTCAGCGGCACGCTGGCGCCCGGCCCGGCCGGCGAGCCGTTCGACCTCGCCCAGTGGCCGCCCGCGGGCGCCGAGCCGGTGTCCGTGGAAGGCTGCTACGACCGGCTCGCCGAGGGCGGCTACGGCTACGGCCCCTCCTTCCGCGGCCTGCGCGCGGTCTACCGCCGCGAGACCGAGATCTTCGCCGAGGTCGTCCTCCCGGAGGAACAGCGCGGCCAGGCCGCCGCGTTCGGCATCCACCCGGCCCTGCTGGACGCCGCGCTGCACCCCAGCGGCCTGCCCGAGGTGCGCGGCGGCCAGGGCCGGATGGCGCTGCCGTTCGCCTGGAACGGCGTGTCGCTGGCCGCCTCCGGCGCCGAACTGCTGCGCGTGCGGCTCGCCCCCGCCGGCGACGACGCGCTGTCCGTCCGCGCCACCGACGCCTCGGGACACCCGGTGCTCGCCATCGACTCCCTGGTGGCGCGGCCGTTCGACGCCTCACAGCTCCACGACGCCGCCGGCCAGGGCGGCGCCTCGCTGCTGCGCGTGGCGTACGCCCCCCTGACCCGCCCCGGGACCGAGCCGGACGCCGGCGCCGGCCTCGCCGCCGCGTGGGCCGCGGTCGGCGCGGGCGCCGCACCCACCCGCTACGGCGCGCGCGGCTTCCGCGACCTGGACGCGCTGGCCGCCGCCGTGGACGAGGGCTTCCCCCTCCCGCCGGTGACCCTGCTGCCGTGCGACCCGGCGCCCGAGGCCGCCTCCGAGGACTCCTCCACGGACGCCGCCGACGCCGCCGGCATCCCCGGCGCGGTGCGCCGCCGGCTGGGGGAGGTGCTGCACACCGTGCAGCGGTGGCTGGCCGACGACCGGTTCGCCGCCTCGCGGCTGGCGGTGGTCACCCGGGGCGCGGTCGCCGCCGCCGAGGGCGAGGACGTCGCCGACCTGGTGAACGCCCCCGTGTGGGGCCTGATCCGCTCCGCACAGTCCGAACACCCCGACCGGCTCGCGCTGGTGGACCTGGACGGGGACGAGCTGCCGGATGCCGCCGCCGCCGCGGTGGCATCCGGCGAGGCGCGGATCGTCGTCCGCGACGGGACCGTCCGCGCCCCCGGCCTGGTCCCCGTCACCCCCGGCGACGCCACCCTGGCCCTCCCCGACGGGCCCCGGTGGCGGCTGGACGTCACCGGCCCCGGCACGCTGGACAACGTGGGCCTGGCGGCGGCGGAGGAGGAGCCGGAGCCACTGGCGCCCGGCCAGGTCCGCCTCGCCGTCCGCGCCGCGGGCGTCAACTTCCGCGACGTGCTGATCGTGCTCGGCATGTACCCGGGCGACGCGGCGTTCCGCGGCAGCGAGGGCGCGGGCGTGGTGGTCGAGGCGGCCGGGGACGTGACCTCGGTGGCCGTCGGCGACCGCGTGATGGGCCTGTTCCAGGGCGCCTTCGGCTCGACCGCCGTGGCGGACGCCCGCACCCTCGTGCCCGTCCCGCCCGGCTGGAGCGACGAGCAGGCCGCGGCCGTGCCCATCGCGTTCGTGACCGCCTGGCACGGGCTGGTGGACCTCGCCGGCCTCACGGCGGGCGAGAAGGTCCTCATCCACGCCGCGGCCGGCGGCGTGGGCACGGCGGCCGTGCAGATCGCCCGCCACCTCGGCGCCGAGGTGTACGCCACCGCCAGCCCCGGCAAGCACCACGTGCTGGAGGCCATGGGCATCGACGCCGACCACCGCGCCTCCTCCCGCGACCTCGCCTTCGAGGAGGCCTTCCCCGCCGTCGACGTCGTCCTCAACAGCCTCACCGGCGAGTTCACCGACGCGTCCCTCCGCCTCCTCGGCGAGGGCGGCCGGTTCATCGAGCTGGGGCTGACCGACCTCCGCGATCCCGAACAGCTCGCCGCGACGGCCTCCGGTGTCCGCTACCACGTCCTGGACCTGGGAGCACCGGGCGAGGACGGCATCGGCCGCATGCTGACCGAGATCCTGGGCCGCTTCGGGGACGGCGGGCTGAGCCACCCGGCGGCGCGCGTCTTCGACATACGCCGGGCGCGCGACGCGTTCCGCCTCATGAGCCGGGCCGCGCACGTCGGGAAGATCGTGCTGACCCACCCCCGGACCCTCGACCCGGACGGCACGGTCCTGGTCACCGGCGGCACCGGCACCCTGGGCGCCCTGGTCGCCCGCCACCTCGTGACCCGCCACGGAGTACGCCACCTGCTGCTGACCAGCCGCCAGGGCATCGAGGCCCCAGGCGCCGCCGCCCTGCGGGACGACCTCGCCGAGCTGGGCTCGGACGTGACCATCGAGGCCTGCGACGTCGCCGACCGCGGCCGGCTCGCCGAGGTGCTGGCCGGGATCCCCGCGGCACACCCGCTGACCGGCGTGGTGCACTGCGCCGGTGTCCTCGACAACGGCATGGTCGACGCGCTGACCGACGAGCGGCTGGCCGTGGTGCTGCGCCCGAAGGCCGACGCGGCCTGGAACCTCCACGAGCTCACCCGGGACGCCGACCTGGCGATGTTCGTCCTGTTCTCCTCCGTCGTCGGCGTGAACGGCAACCCGGCGCAGGCCAACTATGCCGCCGCCAGCGCCTTCGTGGACGCCCTGGCCCAGCACCGCCAGGCCCACGGGCTGCCCGGCCAGTCCCTGGCCTGGGGCATGTGGGAGGAGACCAGCCGCCTCACCGGTCAGCTGGACGACGGCGACCTCAAGCGCATCGCCCAGGCCGGCATGCTCCCGCTGTCCACCGAGCAGGCCCTGGCGCTCCTCGACCGCTCGCACGCCCTCGGCGAGGCGCTGCTGATCCCGATCCGGCAGGCAGCCGCGTCCCGGGGCGGGGCGGCGGCCGGCCGCGCCAGGAGCCGGCGGGTGGCCGACAGCGGCGCCGCCGCCTCGGGCGGCCCGTCGCTGGCGGAGCGGATCGCCGCCCTGCCGGAGGCCGAGCGCGACGGCTACGTGCTGGACGCGGTGTGCGCGCAGATGGCGGCCGTCCTCGGTCACGACTCGGCCGACGAGATCGCGCCCGACCGGACGTTCAAGGAGCTGGGCTTCGACTCGCTCACCGCCGTCGAGCTGCGCAACCGGCTCGCCGCCGCGACCGGCCTGCGGCTGCCCGCCACGCTCGTCTTCGACTTCCCCCACCCGCAGGCGCTCGCCCAGCACCTGCGCGCGCAGCTCGCGCCGCCCGCCGGAGCCCCGGAGCCGACGGACTCCGCGCAGTCCACGGAGCCCACGGAGCCCACGAGGCCCACGGCTCCCCCGGAGCCCTCCGAGCCCACGGAGGCGGGATCCGCCGGTCAGGCCGACGAGAGCCAGGTCCGGCAGATGCTGGCGACCATCCCGCTGCGGCGCCTGGAGCAGGCCGGCCTGCTGGAGGCGTTGCTGCGGCTGGGCGAGGCGACGGCCGAGGACGCCGGGGCCGCCCCGGGCGAGGACGCGGCCGACATCGCCTCGATGGACCTGGAGCAGCTGGTGAACGTGGCCCTGCGAAGCGATGAGTCCTGACGTGCGCCACCCCCTCGGAGGAGAGTCATGACCGTGGCCGACGACCGGGTCGTCGAGGCCCTGCGCACCTCGCTGCTGGAGCTCGACCGGCTGCGCAAGGAGAACGACGAGCTGCGCGCGGCGTCCCGCGACCCCGTCGCGATCGTCGCGATGGCCTGCCGCTACCCCGGCGGCGTCGCGTCGCCGGAGGACCTGTGGACGCTGGTGTCCGAGGAGCGGGACGCCATCACCGCCTTCCCCGACGACCGGGGCTGGGACCTGGACGCCATCTGCGGGCCGGACGCCGACCCGGTGCTGCGCAGCGCCGTCTCGGAGGGCGGATTCCTCGGCGACGCCGGCGCGTTCGACCCGGCGCCCTTCGGGATCTCGCCGGGGCAGGCGTCGGTGATGGACCCCCAGCAGCGGCTGCTGCTGGAGACCGCGTGGGAGGCGTTCGAACGCGGCGGCATCGACCCGCGGTCGGTGCGCGGCAGCCGGTACGGCGTCTTCATGGGCACCAGCGGCCAGGACTACACGCAGAACATCACCAGCGTCCCCGACGAGCTGCTGGAGGACATGGGCGCCGGCAGCACCGCCGCCGCGCTCTCCGGCCGCATCGCGGCCACCTTCGGCCTCGAAGGGCCCACCGCCACCATCGACACCGCCTGCTCCAGCTCGATGGTCGCGCTGCACCTGGCATGCCGGGCGCTGCGCGACGGCGAGTGCGGCATGGCGCTGGCCGGCGGCGTCGCCGTGATGGCCAGCCCGAACCGGTTCGTCGGATCGGGCCAGGGCATCGGGCTGCCCGTCGCCGCCCGCTGCCGCTCCTTCGCCGACGAGGCGGCCGGGATCGCCTTCGCCGAGGGAGCCGGCGTGGTGCTCCTGGAGCGCCTGTCCACCGCCCGCGCACAGGGGCACCCGGTGCTCGCCGTCGTGCGGGGCGGCGCGGTCGGCCAGGAAGGCGGCGCCAGCGGCCCCAACACGCCCAACGGGCCCGCCCAGGAACGCCTGATCAGGCAGGCCGTGGTCAGCTCCGGCCTCAAGCCGCACGAGGTCGACGTCGTCGAGGGCCAGGGCACGGGCGGCATGCTCGGCGACGCGATCGAGGCCAAGGCCCTCGCCGCCGTCTACCACGAGGGCCGCCCCGCCGGCCGGCCGCTGCTGCTGGGGTCGGTGAAGTCCAACATCGGCCACAGCCAGGCCGCCAGCGGCATGGCCGGGCTGATCAAGATGGTGCAGGCCATGCGCCACGGCGTTGTGCCGCGCTCCCTGCACTCCGAGGCGCCCTCACCGCACATCCTCTGGGAGGAGGGCCGCATCCGGCTGGCGAGCGAGGCGACCCCCTGGCCCGACACGGACCGGCCGCGCCGGGCCGGCGTGTCCTCCTTCGGATTCGGCGGCACCAACGCGCACGTGATCCTCGAACAGGCCCCGCACGACGCGCCGCCCGCCCCCTCCCCGCCGGCGGAGGCGGGCCGGGGGCCGGCGGCCGCCGGCGCGGTGCTGTGGCCGGTCTCGGGCTGCGACGCCGACGCGCTGCGCGCGCAGGCGGCCAGGCTGCTGGACCACCTCGACCGGCGCGGCGAGCTGCGGCCCGCCGACGTCGGCTGGTCGCTGGCGACGTCCCGGGCCACCCTGGGACACCGCGGCGTGGTCGTCGGCGGCAGCCGGCAGGAACTGCTGGACGGCCTGCGGGCGCTGGCCGAGGGGCGGCCCTCGCCCCACCTCGCGCGGGGCGCGCTGGGACGCCGCCACCGGCTCGTCGTCCTCCTCACCGGCAACGCCCTCCCGCCGGGCACCGGCAAGCAGCTGTACGACGCCTTCCCGGCGTTCGCCGGCGCCTTCGACGCCGTCTGCGCGGCTCTCGAGGCCCACCCGGGCTTCCCGCCCCGCGACGCCATGCTCATCGGCGCCGGCCCCGCCTCGGCGGATGCCGTCGGCCCGGCGAGGGACTTCGTGATCCAGGTGGCGCTGTTCCGCCTGGTCGAGTCGTGGGGGGCGCGGCCCGGCGCGGTGCGCGGCCAGGGCGTCGGAGGGCTCGCCGCCGGCCACGTCGGCGGACGGCTGTCGCTGCCCGACGCCTGCGCGGCGCTGACCGGCCCGCCCGACCCGGCCAACGCCGCGCGCGACGTCGCCGCCGAGGCCCGCGCGCTGGCCCGCGAGGGCACGGTCTACCTCGAACTCGGCGGGCACGAGGTGGCCGCCACCCTCGCCGGCGAGGGCCTGCACGCGGTGGCCGCGCTGCCGCCCGGCGCCGGGGAGGTGACCGCCATGGCCGCCGCCCTCGCCCAGGTCCACGCCCACGGCACCGCCGTCAACTGGCAGGCCGTCTACGCCGGCACCGACGCCCACCGCGTCGAGCTGCCCACGTACGCCTTCCAGCGCGCACGCTACTGGCGTGCGGAGTTCGATCTGAGCCGGCTACGCGAGGGGTGACGTGGCGTCGGAGTTGATCCACACGACCTGGTAGGGAAACCTGTCGTGCCACCGGAGAACGAACTCGCCCAGCAGCGGATGGACGGACAGCTTTTTCAGCGCGGCCAGGTCGGCACACCTCACCTCCGCCATCGCCGAGGAGACGAACACCGGAGCATGGGTGTCGCTCGGCAGCGGAAGGTGCGGTCGGTGGTCGAACGACTCTGCCAGACCTGTGCCGCGGATCGTATCGGCCAATTCGCTGAAGAATCGCTCGCGGTCCGGCCCGGACATCGTCTCTGGGAACGAAAACACCAGGGTGTGCGTCACCATCGCGAGGGCCTTTCAAAGCACCTGAATACACGTTGTCTCGAATGTTCTCGTGCACCGTATCGAGATGAGCAACCGTCCCGCAATGACGAACGCCGGAAAGGTCTGCTTAAGAGCATCCGGCAAGACTGAGCCGGAATTTGCGGCGTCGAAACAGACAAGCCGAGGGTGACGCAGGGAGGGCACGTGATCAGCGAGCGCACCCGCAAGAAGATCGCACGCGAACACAGCGAGCGCCTGAGCGCGGGCGATATCGACGGACTTCTCGAACTGTACGCGGACGACGCCACGTTCGAGGATCCCGTCGGCGCCGGCGGCCAGGCAGGCCGCGAGGCGCTGCGCGCGCACTTCGAGACCCTGGTGGCCGCGAACGCCAGGGAGACCATCGAGGACTCGGTCGTCGCGCAGGACGGCGAGCAGGTGCTGGCCCAGATCACCGCGGTCATGGACTACCGGCCCTGCGGCCCGGTCTACGCCGACCGCGGCTGGCTGCCCGCGCCGGAGGGCGAGGAGCCGTCCGTCCTGCGCCGGCGCTTCGCGCTGCTGCTCCGCCTCGGCGAGTCCGGTCTCATCGAGGAGATGCGGGCGTACTGGGGACGGCCCGACGTCGAGACCTCCGCCGACGGCGCGGCGGGGTCCTTCCGGGGCTGTGAGGCCCTTTCTCCCCGGGAGGAGGCCGTCAGGCAGCTGCCCTACACCTACGCCCGGCGGCTGGAGGCCGGCGACGTGGAAGGGACCGTCGCCCTCTTCACGGACGACGTCGTCTTCGAGGACCCAGTGGGCGTCATGAAGCTGCGGGGGAAGGACGCACTGCGCAAGCACGTGGCCCACGGATCCGCGGGCAAGGTGAACGAGATTCTGGCGCGGCCCGTGTCGTCGATGGACGAACGGTTCGTGGTGATCCGGGGGGACGCGCGGATCTTCGTCCCGGAAAAGATGCGCATGCGCATGATCACGATCTGCGAACTGAACGAGGAATGCCGCGGAGTTCACATCCAGGGCTTCTGGGGGCTCACGGACACGACCTTCGGGGACGACGCCTCCGGCACGGACACATAAACCCTGTCCGTGTCCTGGGCGGAAGACGATGGGAGGGATTTCGAGCCATGACCACACCGACGCGTGCCGTCGTGCTGGGCGGCGGATGGGCCGGCATGCTGACCGCCCACGTGCTGGCCCGTCACCTGGAATCCGTGACCGTGGTGGAGCGCGACGTTCTGCCCGACGGGCCCGACCACCGCAAGGGACAGCCCCAGGCGCGCCACGTCCACGTGCTGTGGTCCAGCGGCGCGGGCATCGTCGAGGACCTGCTGCCGGGCACCACCGAGCGGCTGCTGGAGGCCGGCGCGCGCCGGATCGGATTCCAGAGCGACCTGGTGACCCTGACGGCCGCGGGCTGGCAGCACCGCTTCCCGGCGGCCGCGTACGCCATCATGTGCACGCGCCCCCTGCTGGACTTCACCGTGCGGGAGGCGATCCTCGCGGGCGGCCGGATCCGGGTGGAGCAGGGCACCGAGGTCGTCGACCTGGCCGGGGACGGCTCGCGGGTCACGGGCGTGCGGGTGCGCGACGCGGACGGCGGCGAGCCCCGGCTGCTGGAGGCGGACCTGGTGGTGGACGCCACCGGGCGGGCCTCGCGCCTGGGCCGCTGGCTGGCGGCCCTCGGCCTGCCGGCCGTGCAGCAGGACGTGGTCGACGCCGGCGTGGGCTACGCCACGCGCATGTTCAAGGCGCCCGAGGGCGCGAGCGGCACCTTCCCCGCGGTCATGGTCGCCTCCGACCACCGCACCCGGGAGCCCGCCCGCTTCGGCGTCGTCTACCCCCAGGAGGGCGGCCGCTGGCTGATCACCCTCACCACCACGCGCGGTGTCCCGCTGCCCGCTCACGAGGACGAGTTCACCGGCTTCGCCGAGACGCTGCGGCACCCGATCGTCAGGGACCTCATCGGCGTCGCCGAGCCCATCAGCCCGATCTCCCAGTCGCACTCCGGCGCCAACCGGCGCCTCTACCCCGAGCGCATGGCGACGTGGCCGGAGGGCCTGCTGGTCATCGGCGACGCACTGGCGGCGTTCAACCCGGTCTACGGGCACGGCATGAGCGCCGCCGCCCGCGCCGCCGAGGCCCTGAACGGGATGCTGGCGGGCGGCGCCTTCGGCGAGGGCGGCACCCGCCAGATACAACGAGCCCTGAGCGAGGTCGTCGACGACCCGTGGATCATGGCCGGCCTGAAGGACATCCAGTTCGTCAACTGCCGCAACCTCTCCACCGACCCGCGGCTCACCGGCCCGGACACCGCGGAGCGGCTGCGGTTTTCCGACTTCATCGCCGACAGGTCGATCAGGTCGCCGAAGATCAACGAGGTCGCCACCCGCGTCCTCAGCCTGAACGCGCCCCAGAAGGCCCTGGGCGACTCTCACTTCCTGTCGCTGCTGCGGACCGACGAGACGTACCCGGAGCTGCTCGAACCGCCCTTCCGCCCAGGCGAGCTGGAGATGGTCGGGCTCGAGCCGTCCAGCATCGCCGCGAAGGGCGTGCCCGAATAGCCCGATGGCCCGCTCAGGTATTCCGCCCGTTCCGGCACCACGCACCAGGAGAGCCTCGCCATGAGCGATCCACTGAAAACGGCCGACCGCCAGCCGCCCGTCAGTGATCCCGCGGTGATCGACTGGTGGCGGCTGATGCGGAAGGAACAGCCGGTGCACCGGGATCCGGTGACGGGAGCCTGGATGGTGTACCGCTATGCCGACGTGGCGAAGGTCCTGAGGGATCCGGCGACCTTCTCCTCGGACTGGTCGAAGATGCTGCCCGGTGTGCTGAACGCCAGGCAGCTCGACACGACGGACCCGCCGCGCCATCGCGCGCTGCGCGGCGTTCTCGGCACGGAGTTCACCGGCCGCGCGGTGGGGCGACTGGAGTCGCGGATCACCCGAATCGCCGGCGAGCTGCTGGACACCCTCACGACCGACGGGCGTGCCGATCTCGTGGCGGACATTCTGTACCCGTTCCCCATCATGGTGACTCTGGAGTTACTCGGTCTTCCCGCCGAGGATCATGGCCGCTTTCACGCGTGGGTGGAGAGCCTGCTGTCCCTGGACCCGGAGGCGGGGCAGAAGTTCTACGAAACCAAGGCGGTCTCGGGAGGGATGGAGATCCTGGATTATCTCCACGGCCATCTGACCGCTCGCCGGGCCGATCCGCGCGACGACCTCCTGACCCGGCTGACCACCCTGGACATCGACGGTCAGCCCTTGTCCGACGACGACATAACGAGCTTCGCCCGCCTGCTGTTCAGCGCAGGGCTGTTCTCGACGACGATGGTGATGTCGCATACCGTGCGACTGCTCTGCGAGCACCCCGCGACGATGGCGGAGATTCGCAAGGACATGGGCCTGCTGCCGAAGGTGACAGAAGAGGTCCTGCGCTATCAGCCGACGCTCGCCTCGCTGCACCGGATGACGACCACCGACGTCACGTTGGCCGGGCAGCGGATTCCCGCACGGCAGCTCGTGACCGTCTGGCTCGGGTCGGCCAACCGGGACGAGAGCCATTTCACCGACCCCGACGTCTTCGATATCCACCGCCGTCCCAACGCACACCTCGCATTCGGACTCGGCATCCACTACTGCATCGGCGCGGCGCTGAGCCGGCTCGAAACCAGGGTGATGCTGGAGCAGCTGCTGACCCGGTACCCGGAGCTGCGACCGGACCCCGGCCGGGAGGTGGTGTATTACACCAATCCCCTTGTGGCCGCGCTGAAGCAGTTCCCCGTCGTCGTCGAGGCGCACTGAGGGAGGACAACGTGATCAGCGAGCGCACCCGCAAGAAGATCGCACGCGAACACAGCGAGCGCCTGAGCGCCGGTGATATCGAGGCGCTTCTGGAGCTGTACGCGAAGGACGCCACGTTCGAGGACCCCGTCGGCACCGGCGCGCTCTCCGGGCACGAGGCGCTGCGCGCGCACCTCGCGACCGCGGTGGCCGGGAACGCCGGCGAGACCGTGGAGGACGTGGTCGTCGCGCAGGACGGCGAGCAGGTGCTGGCCCAGATCACCGCGGTCATGGACTACCGCCCCCGCGGCCCGGTGTACGCCGACCGCGGGTGGCTGCCCACCTCGGACGCCACGGAGCCCGCCGGCATGCGCTGCCGCTACGCGCTGCTCCTCCGCGTCGGCGAGTCGGGCCTCATCGAGGACATGCGGGCCTTCTGGGGCCGGCCCGACCTCGAGGTCTCAACCGACGGCAGGGCGGGGTCGTTCCGCGGCCTGGAGACCCTTCCCGCCCGGGAGGCGGCCCTCAGGCAGCTGCCCTACACCTACGCGCGGCGGCTGGAGGCCGGCGACGTGGAGGGCACCGTCGCCCTGTTCTCGGAGGACGTCGTCTTCGAGGACCCGGTGGGCCGCATGAAGCTGCGGGGCAAGGACGCCCTGCGCACCCACGTGGGCCACGGCTCGGCGGGCAAGGTCAACGAGATCCTCGCGAAGCCCGTCTCGTCGATGGACGGACGGTTCGTGGTGATCCGGGGCGACGCGCGGATCTTCGTGCCGGAGAAGATGCGCATGCGCATGATCACGATCTGCGAATTGAACGAGGAAGGCCTGGGCGTCCACATCCAGGGCTTCTGGGGAATCACGGACACGACCTTCGGGGACGACGCCCACAAGGATCCCTGATCGCCGTCCGGCACCCGTCCGGCGCCGTGGATCGGCCGGGCATCGAAAGACGCACTTAAGACGTTCGGGACACCCTGACGACGGGTGTCCAAGGCCACGACCAAATGCCATTTCGGGCGCGCCCGTTTCGAAGGGACTTCGTGCTATGACCACACCGACGCGTGCCGTCGTGCTGGGCGGCGGATGGGCCGGCATGCTGACCGCCCACGTGCTGGCCCGTCACCTGGAATCCGTGACCGTGGTGGAGCGCGACGTTCTGCCCGACGGGCCCGACCACCGCAAGGGACAGCCCCAGGCGCGCCACGTCCACGTGCTGTGGTCCAGCGGCGCGGGCATCGTCGAGGACCTGCTGCCGGGCACCACCGAGCGGCTGCTGGAGGCCGGCGCGCGCCGGATCGGATTCCAGAGCGACCTGGTGACCCTGACGGCCGCGGGCTGGCAGCACCGCTTCCCGGCGGCCGCGTACGCCATCATGTGCACGCGCCCCCTGCTGGACTTCACCGTGCGGGAGGCGATCCTCGCGGGCGGCCGGATCCGGGTGGAGCAGGGCACCGAGGTCGTCGACCTGGCCGGGGACGGCTCGCGGGTCACGGGCGTGCGGGTGCGCGACGCGGACGGCGGCGAGCCCCGGCTGCTGGAGGCGGACCTGGTGGTGGACGCCACCGGGCGGGCCTCGCGCCTGGGCCGCTGGCTGGCGGCCCTCGGCCTGCCGGCCGTGCAGCAGGACGTGGTCGACCTCGGCGTGGGCTACGCCACGCGCATGTTCAAGGCGCCCGAGAGCGCGGGCGACGCCTTCCCCGCCGTCCAGGTCGCCGCCGACCACACCACCCGGGAGCCCGGCCGCTTCGGCGTCGTCTACCCCCAGGAGGGCGGCCGCTGGCTGATCACCATGACCTGCACACGCGGCGCCCCGCTGCCCACCAACGAGGGCGACTTCGAGGCGTTCGCCAAGGGGCTGCGGCACCCCATCGTCAGGGACCTCATCGGCGTCGCCGAGCCCGTCAGCCCGATCTTCCAGTCGCACTCGGGCGCCAACCGGCGCCTCTACCCCGAGCGCATGGCGAAGTGGCCGGAGGGCCTGCTGATCATCGGCGACTCGCTGGCGGCGTTCAACCCGGTCTACGGCCACGGCATGAGCGCAGCCGCCCGCGCCGCCGAGGCCCTCGACGCCGAGCTGGCGCGCGACGGCTTCGCCGAGGGCGGCACCCGGCAGGTCCAGCGGGCGCTGAGCGAGGTCGTCGACGACCCGTGGATCATGGCCGGCCTGAAGGACATCCAGTTCGTCAACTGCCGCAACCTCTCCACCGACCCGCGGCTCACCGGCCCGGACACCGCGGAGATGCTGCGGTTCGCCGACTTCATCTCCGGCAAGTCGATCCGCTCGCCGAAGGTCTCCGAGGTGGCCACCCGCGTGCTGAGCCTCAACGCGCCCCAGAAGGCCCTCGGCGAGGCCGGCTTCCTGTCGCTGCTGCGCACCGACACCACCTACCCGGAGCTCGTCGAACCGCCGTTCCGCCCCGGCGAGCTGGAGATGGTCGGGCTCAAGCCGTCCGGCGTCGCCGCCAGGGGCGTGCTCGACTGACCCGCCGACACGACACCGAGAAAGGTCCAGCCGTGGAACCCACCGCAGAATCCCCCAACGAGGAATCCCCGATCGACGCGTCCGCCGTGGACGAAGAGCTGGTCGCGAGCCTCGCCGCCGCGACGCCGGAGGAACGCCAGGAGATCCTCACCGACCTGGTGGTCCGGGAGGCGTCCCAGATCCTCGAGAGCGCGGAGCTGGACGAGGAGAGCAACTTCCTGGAGAACGGCCTGAGCTCGCTCAGCGCACTGAAGCTCTCCAAGAGCCTCATGAACAACTCCGGGCTCGAGGTGCCCCTCGTGGCGATCGTGGAACACCCCACCCCGACCCTGCTCGGCAAGTTCCTCGCGGAGACCTACGAGACGTCATGAAGCTGTCCATCGCGGTAGCCGGCGGCGTGACGCTGAACGTGCGGCACCGGCCGGGCGGCGACGGCCGCCCGTTCCTGCTGTTTCACGGGCTGGGGTCCAACGCCCGGATGTGGGACGAGGTCGCCGAGCGGCTCCAGGCCGCCGGCCACCCCGTCTACGCGCTCGACGCGCGCGGGCACGGCGAGTCCGACCTGCCGGACCACGGCTACGACCACGCCACCGTCGTGGCGGACGCGGTCACCGTCTGCCGCGAGCTGCGGCTGAGCGGCGTGCTGCTCGCCGCCCACTCCTGGGGAGGGAACGTCGCGGTGCGGCTCACGGCCGAGCACGCCGGGCTGGTCGCCGGCCTCGGGCTGGTGGACGGCGGCTGGATCCGCGCCGTCCACACCTCCGACGGGGAGAAGAGCGCGCCGAACCTCGGCTGGTTCCGCCCCGACCAGACGGGCATGACCAAGGAGACCATGCTGGAGCTCCACCAGGCCATCCACCCGCACTGGTCGGAGACGGCCGTCGCCGCGAGCATGGCCGACCTGGAGGAGGGGCCCGACGGGCTGCTCGTGCAGCGGCTGCCGAAGGAGTACTACCTGGCGCTGGCGGACAGCATGTGGAACGACCCGCCGGCGCGCTGGTATCCCGCCATCAGGGTGCCCGTCCTGATGCTCAACGCCCAGCCCCCCTACGCCCCCACCCTGGGCATGCCGTCGCGAACCTGGGTCGAGGAGGCCGAGGCCGCCATGCCGCAGGCCGAGTCCCGCTGGTACATCGGCGGCGACCACAGCCTCCACGCCGACCAGCCCGAGCGGGTGGCCAACGACCTGCTCGACCTGGCACGCATCGTCGACAAGCCGCTGTCGGAACGGTCCTGATATGGCGAATGACGACAAGAAACTCCTTGACTACCTCAAGCGCGTGACGGCCGACCTGCGCGAGGCGCAGCGTCGGCTCAAGGACGTCGAGTACGCCCACCACGAGCCCATCGCGATCGTCGGCATCGGCTGCCGGTACCCCGGCGGCGTGCGATCCGCCCAGGAGCTGTGGGAGCTGGTCGACGCCGGCCGCGAGGGCATCGGCGAGCTGCCCACCAACCGCGGCTGGGACCTCGACACCGTCTACGACCCCGATCGCGCCCGTTCGGACACCAGCTACGTGCGCGGCGGCGGCTTCCTCTACGACGCCGACCAGTTCGACGCCGGATTCTTCGGGATCAGCCCGCGCGAGGCGATCACCATGGCCCCGCAGCAGCGGCTGGCGCTGGAGGTGGCCTGGGAGGCGATCGAGCACGCCCGCATCGACCCGCACAGCCTGCACGGCAGCGCCACCGGCACCTACCTCGGCTGCGACGGCCTGGACTACTTCCTCAACTCCCTCCAGGTGCCCGAGGGCGCGGCCGGCCACCTGACGACCGGCAACTCGCCGAGCGTGACCTCCGGTCGCGTCGCCTACACCCTGGGCCTGGAGGGCGCCGCGGTCACGCTGGACACCGCGTGCTCCTCCTCGCTCGTCGCGATCCACCTGGCCTGCCAGGCCCTGCGGCGCGGGGAGCTGGAGCTCGCGCTGGCCGGCGGGGTGTGCGTCATGTCCTCGCCGGCACCGCTGGTCGGCTTCAGCGACATGGGCGCCGTGGCCCCCGACGGGCGGTCGAAGCCCTTCTCGGCGGACGCCGACGGCATGACCCTCTCCGAAGGCGCCGGGATCGTCCTGCTGGAACGCCTGTCGGACGCCCGCCGCAACGGGCACCGGGTGCTGGCGGTCATCCGCGGCTCCGCCGTCAACGAGGACGGCGCCTCCAACGGGCTGACCGCGCCGAACGGCCCCTCCCAGCAGCGCGTCATCCAGCGGGCGCTGGCCGACGCCCGCCTCGCGCCGGCCGACGTGGACGCGGTCGAGGCGCACGGCACCGGCACCAGCCTCGGCGACCCCATCGAGGCCCAGGCGCTGCTGGCCACCTACGGCCAGGACCGGCCCGAGGACCGGCCGGTGCTCGTGGGCTCGATCAAGTCCAACATCGGACACACCCAGATGGCCGCCGGCGTGGCGGGCGTCATCAAGATGGTCATGGCGATGCGTCACGAGACGCTGCCGCGCTCCCTCCACATCGGCGAGCCCAACCCCCACGTGGACTGGAGCGGCGGCGCCCTGCGCCTGCTGCACGACGCCGCCGCCTGGCCCCGCGCCGAGCACCCCCGGCGCGCGGGCGTGTCCTCCTTCGGCTTCTCCGGGACGAACGCGCACGTCGTCCTGGAGGAGGCGCCCGAACCCGCCCCCCAGGAGGGCAACGCGGCCGGGGAGCGGCCGGCGGCCCGGGCCACGCCGTGGGTGGTGTCGGCGCGCGGCGCGTCGGCGCTGCGCGCACAGGCCCAGCGGCTGCTCCACGCGACGGCCCAGGACCCCGATCCCGAGGCGGTCGGCTGGTCGCTGGCGACCACGCGCGCGGCGCTCCCCGACCGGGCGGTGGTCGTGGGCCGGGACGCCGGCATGCTGCGGGCGGGCCTGGCCGCGCTGGCGGCCGGTGAGGAGCACCCGGCGCTCGTGCGGTCCACCGTCGCTTCGTCCGGCGCCGGTCAGACGGTGTGGCTGTTCTCGGGTCAGGGGAGTCAGCGGCCGGGTATGGGCGCCGAGTTGTACGCCCGGTTCCCGGTGTTCGCGCAGGCCTTCGACGAGGTGTGCGCGGCGTTGGACCCGCACCTGGAGCATCCCCTGCGCGAGGTCGTCTTCGCCACCGGTGACGCGGCGACCGCCGAGCTGATCCACCACACCACCTACACCCAGGCCGGGCTCTTCGCCGTCCAGGTCGCCCTGGCCCGCCTGCTGAACGCCTCCGGCCTGCGGCCCGACGCGGTCATCGGGCACTCCATCGGCGAGATCGCCGCCGCCCACACCGCCGGCGTCTTCTCCCTCGATGACGCCTGCCGGCTGGTCGCCGCCCGCGCCACCGCACTGGGCGCGCTGCCCCCCGGCGGCGCCATGACCGCCCTGGAAGCCACCGCCGAGGAAGCGGCCGAGGCCATCGCCCCCTACGAGGGCCAGGTCGCCATCGCCGCGCTGAACGCCCCCACCTCCACCGTCGTCTCCGGCCCCGCCGAGCTGGTGGCGGAGATCACCACCGCCTGGAAGGACACCGGCCGCAAGGCCAAGGCCCTCACCGTCTCCCACGCCTTCCACTCCCCGCTGATGGAGCCCGCCCTCGACGGCTTCCAGCAGGCCATCGGCCAGCTCGCCTTCCACGCCCCGCACACCCCTCTGATCAGCAACCTCACCGGCCGGCCGGCGGGCGAGGAGATCACCACTCCCGACTACTGGACCCGGCACATCCGCCAGGCCGTCCACTTCCACCCCGCCATCGCCCACACCGCCCCTCACACCACCACCTACCTCGAAATCGGCCCCGACGCCGTCCTGCTGCCCCCTGCCCGCACCACCCTCGACACCCTCGATGCCCTGGAAGGGCAGTCCCAGCAGCCGCAGCTCATCCCCACCCTCACCCGCAAGCAGCCCGAAACCGAGGCCCTGGCCCACGCCCTGGCCCGCCTCCACACCCACACCTCCATCGACTGGACCCCCTGGTACCCCACCCCCCCACCTCCCACCCTCGACCTCCCCACCTACCCCTTCCAACGCCAGCCCTACTGGCTCACGCCGGCCCGGCCGGCCGGTGGTGACGGGGCGCAGGATCCGGCCGAGGCCGAGCTGTGGGATGCCATCGAGGAGCAGGACGCCGAGACGCTCGCGCGGCTGCTGGGGCCGGAGCCCGCCGCCGGAGCGGAGGACGTCGAGGCGCTGCGGCCGGCCCTGCCCGTGCTGGCCGCCTGGCGCCGCCGCCACCGCGAGGACGCCACCCTGGCGTCGTGGCGCCACCGGATCGAGTGGACGCGGCTGCCCGAGCCCGCACCGCCGGCGCTGAGCGGCACCTGGCTGCTGCTCGTCCCCGCCGGCCACGAGGACCACCCGGCGGTGCGGACGGCGACGCGGGCCCTGACCGGGCACGGCGCCGAGGCCACCACCTGTCTCGTCGACCCCGCCACCGGCCGCCAGGCGCTCGCCGAAGCCCTGACGGCCCTCCTCCCGGACGGCGCCTCGCCGTCCGGGGCGTTCGCGGGCGTGCTCAGCCTGCTGGCGCTCGCCGAGGACCCCCACCCCGACCATCCCGCCGTGCCCGCGGGGCTCGCCGCCACCACGGCCGCCATCCAGGCGCTCGGCGACGCGGACCTCACCGCGCCGCTGTGGTGCCTCACGCAGGGCGCGGTGTCCACCGGGCGGGACGACCCGCTGCCGCACCCCCTCCAGGCGCCGAGTTGGGGCCTGGGCCGGGTCGCCGCGCTGGAGCACTCCCAGCGGTGGGGCGGCCTGGTGGACCTGCCGACCGCCCCCGACGAGCGGACCCCGGCCCGGCTGGCGGCCGTGCTGGCGGGCACGCCGGCGGGTGGCCCGCCCGAGGACCAGGTGGCGATCCGGGACAGCGGAACGCTGGCTCGCCGCGTCGCGCACGCCCCCGCCGGGCACGCCGGACCCGGCCGGGACTGGCGGCCCCGTGGCACCGTGCTGATCACCGGCGGCACCGGCGGCATCGGCGGCAAGCTGGCCCGCTGGGCGGCCGAACAGGGCGCCGCCCACCTGGTGCTCACCAGCCGCCGCGGCCCCGACGCGCCCGGCGCCGGGGAACTCGCCGCCGAGCTGCGCGAGCTGGGCTCAGACGTGACCATCGCGGCCTGCGACGCGGCCGACCGGGAGGCCCTGCGCGCCGTGCTGGCGGCGATCCCCGCCGAGCACCCGCTGTCCACCGTCATCCACGCCGCGGGTGTCAGCGAGCACGACTACGTCGCCGACGTGGACGCCCCGCACCTGAACCGGCTGCTTACGCCGAAGGCGCTGGCGGCCTGGCACCTGCACGAGCTGACGCGGGATCTGGACCTCTCGGCGTTCGTGCTGTTCTCCTCCGTCTCCGCCGCCTGGGGCAGCGGAGGACAGGGCGGCTACGCCGCCGCCAACGCCTACCTCGACGCCCTCGCCGACCACCGCCGCGGCCTCGGCCTGCCCGCCACCTCGGTGGCCTGGGGTCTGTGGGGTGAGGTGGGCATGGCCACCGACTCCGACGACCTCGCCTTCTTCCGCCGCCGCGGCCTGTACGCCCTGGACCCGCGGCTGGCCATCGCCTCCCTGCGGCAGGTGATCGAACGCGGCGAGACCAGCACCGTGATCGCGGCCGTCGACTGGCGGCGTTTCCTGGAGAGCTTCACGGCGCTGCGCCCCAGCCCGCTGCTGGGCGACCTGCCCGAGGCGGCCGAGGCGCGCGCCGAGGAGACGGGCCCGGAGGCGGAGGAGACGGACCAGCTGAGACGGAAGCTCGCCGGCGGCACGCCGGCTGAACAGCACCACATCCTCGTGCGGCACGTGCAGGCGCACGCCGCCGGCGTCCTCGGCCACGCCGCCGCCGACGACGTGCCGCCCACCAAGCCGTTCCAGGAGCTCGGCTTCGACTCGGTCACCGCCGTCCAGCTGCGGGACCGGCTCAACGCCAGCACCAGCCTGCGGCTGCCCACGACCGTCCTGTTCGACTACCCGTCGGCCGAGGAGCTCGCCCGCCACCTGCACGGGCTGCTCGTCGACGACGCGGCCTCGGGCGAACAGCAGGTGATGGCGCAGCTCGACGGCTGGGACGCCGCCCACGCGCCGGACGCCGTGGACGAGGCCGCCCGTTCCCGGATCGCCGCGCGGCTGCGGCTGCTGGCCGACAAGTGGGCCGACCCGGAGCGCTCCGCGAACGGCGGCGGGTCCCACGACGACCTGGAAGGCGCGACGGCGGAGGAGATCTTCGACCTGATCACCACCGAGTTCGGGAAGTCCTGACCGGCGCCCTGACGACAAGAAACCCCGAGAAGAAACCCCGACAAGAAAGCCCGAGAAGAAAGCCCGGAGCCCTTGACCTTCAGGTCAAGGGCTCCGGGCTTCTCGGGGCTTCCTCCGGGGTCGTCAGGACTGCCCGAACTCGCGGTCGATGAGGGCGAACATCTCGTCGGCGGACGCCGTCTCCAGGTCCCCCTCGTCCGTCCCCTCACTCGTCCCCGCGCCCTCGCCGGGCTCGGCTGCGGCGCCGTCCCCGTCCGCGTACCGCCACAGCAGCACCCGCAGCCGGTGCGTCAGCCCGTCACGCCGCGGGTCGTCCGGGTCCAGCGCGGCGAGCGCCTCCTCGATCCCGTCGAGGTGGGCCGCGGCCGGGTCCGCGGCCAGCTCCTCGGGGAGCACCTGCGACACCAGGTACCCGGCGAGCGCGGTCGGTGTCGGGTAGTCGAAGACCAGCGTGGGGGACAGGCTCAGGCCGGTGGCCTTCCGGAGCCGGTTGCGGAACTCGACGGCCGTCAGGGAGTCGAAGCCCAGCTCGCTGAAGGGCTGGTCGGGATCGACCGCCTCCGCCGTCGGATGGCGCAGCGCGCTCGCCGCGTGGGTGCGGACGAGCGCCAGCAGCGTACCGGCGCGCGCCTCGGGCCGCTGGGCCGCGAGCTGGTCCCGCAGGGCCGTCCGGCTCTCCGCTCCGTCGGCGTCGGGGACGACGTCGGGCCCGGCCTGGCCCGCCCGCCGGGCCGCCGGTATCTCGTCGAAGAGGCGGCTGGCGCGCGTCATGGTGAACAGCGGGACGAAGCGCTCCCACTCCACCTCCGCGATCAGGGCGTGCTCGTCGCCGTCCTCGGCACGGTCGAGCGTCCGCCGCAGCGCGGACAGCGCCAGCGCCGGGTCGAGGACCGGGAGGCCGTGGCGCTCGGAGCGCTCCACCGCCCCCTGGCCCGCCACGTCCTTCCACACGCCCCACGCCACCCGGACGACGCGCCCGCCGGCCGCCTCGCGCCGCCGCGTCACCGCGTCCAGGTAGGCGTCGGCCGCGGCTCGGGCGCCGTGGTCGCCGGCACCCCAGACCGAGGAGGCGGACGAGAAGACCACCACGGAGTCGTCGGGTTCCAGGCCGCACAGCTCCGCGAGCCGGTCGGCACCGCTCACGGTGGTCGACAGCTCCTCGGCCAGCAGGTCCGGCGTGAGGTCGGCCAGCGGCGCCAGGCCGCCCGGCCCGCCGGTGTGGATGAGCGTGCGGATCCGGGCCCCCGCCTCCGCGAGCCGGTCGGCCAGCGCGCGTTGGTCGGCCGGGTCGGACGGCACTCCGTCCACCACCGTCGCCTCCGCGCCCAGCTCGGCCAGGTCGGCCACCAGCTCGGCGGCCCCGGGCGCGGCCGGGCCGCCCGGCGCCAGCAGCACGACGCGCTTCGTGCCGCCCGCGGCCAGCCACCGCGCGACGTGGGCCGCGGGACCGGCGACGCCGCCGCCGGTGACCAGGACGTCCTCCCGGGGCGTCCACGCGCCCGCCGGAGCCTCCGCGTCCAGCGGCGCGGGCAGCAGTCGGCGTACGAACGCCCCCTGCGGTCGCAGCGCCACCTGGTCCTCGCCGTCCCGCCCCGCCAGCGTTGCGCAGAGCAGCTCGGGGGCAAGGTCCTCGGGCGTGGCGGGCAGGTCGACCAGCCCGCCCCAGGCCGCCGGGTGCTCCAGCGCGGCCACCCGGCCGAGACCCCACACCTGGGCCTGCGCGGGTGCGTCGGGCCGTTCGTCGTCGGCGACGGCCACCGCGCCCCGGGTGGCGCACCACAGGGGCGCCGCCTCCCACTCGGCCGCGAGCAGGGCCCGCAGCAGCAGGAGGGTGCCCGTCGCGCCGCCGGCCACGGCGGGGAACGCCTCGTGCGGGCGCTCGTCCAGGGGCAGGAGGGACAACACCCCGGCCGGGGACGGGCCCCCGTCGACCAGCGCGCGCAACTCGGCGGCCAGCTCGGCGGCATCGGCCCGCCCGTCCGTCACCAGCCGCCGCACCTCGCCGCCGCCGGCCGCGAGGGCCCGCTCGCAGGCGTCTGCCCACGCCTCGGCGCCCTCCGGCGGCACGACCAGCAGCCACGGGCCCGCCAGGGCCGCCGGGCCGGGGTCGGGCACGGAACGCCAGCCGATCCGGTAGCGCCAGGAGTTCACCGTCGTCCGCTCGTGGCGCTCCCGGTGCCAGCGCGACAGCGTCGGCAGCATCGCGTCGAGCGACGAGCGGCGCTCGTCCTCCTCACCGATGCCCAGCGTCTCGGAGACGGCGGGGAGGTCCTGCGCCTCGACGGCGCTCCAGAACCGGACCTCCTCCTCGTCCGCCTCCGGCGGCGGCGCGTCCGCCAGCTCGTCGGGCAGCCAGTACCGCTGGTGTTGGAAGGGGTAGGTGGGGAGGTCGGTGGCGGCGGGCGGCGTGGTGGTGAACCAGGACGCCCAGGAGACGGCCAGGCCGGTGGTGTGGGCGTGGGCGAGGGCTTGGACGAAGTCGTGGGGTCCGCCGTGGTCGCGGCGGAGAGTGGGGATGGTGGCGGCGGTGGTGGTGTTGGCGGTTTCGATGGTGTCCTGGATGCCGGGGAGGAGGACGGGGTGGGGGCTGATTTCGATGAAGTGGCGGTGGCCGGCGGTGAGGAGGGTGGTGAGGGTGTCGGTGAGGCGGACGGGCTGGCGGAGGTTGGTGTACCAGTAGTCGGCGTCCAGGCCGGTGGTGTCCAGGCGTTCGGTGGTGACGGTGGAGTAGAACGCCACCTCCGCCGCGGTGGGGGTCAGCCCGTCCAGCGCCGTGAGGATGTCCTCCCGGATGCGGTCGACGTGGGGACTGTGGGAGGCGTAGTCGACGTCGATGGTGCGGGTCCGCGCCCCCTGGGCCTTGGCGGCCGTCAGGACGGTGGTGATCTCCTCGAACGGGCCGGAGATCACCGTGGCGGCCGGGCCGTTGTGGGCGGCG
>NZ_JBQQCA010000051.1:0-55509 GCF_052246635.1 Streptomyces sp. 6N223
CCCCTTCACCCTGCACCTCACCGGCGGCGCGACGCGCGCCGTCGCCGCCCGCGCCGTCATCCTCTGCCCGGGCGGGTACGACCGCCACCTCCCCATCCCCGGCTGGACACTCCCCGGCGTCATGGCCGCCGGCGGCGTGCAGGCCCTGCTCAAGGGTCATCACACGCTGGCCGGGCGGCGCGTCGTCGTCGCCGGGACGGGGCCGTTCCTGCTGCCGGTGGCGGCCGGACTCGCCGCCGCCGGGGTCCGCGTGGCGGCCGTCTGCGAGGCGGGCAACCCGGCCCGCTGGCTGCGGCATCCGCTGGCCGCGTCGGCCGCGCCCGGCAAGGCGCTGGAGGCCGCCGGGTACGCCGCCTCGCTGCTGCGCCACCGCGTTCCCTACCTGCCCCGCACCGTCGTCGCCCGCGTTCACGGCACCGCCGAGGCCACCGGCGTCACCCTCGCGCGCGTGGACGCCTCGGGCCGCGTCCTCCCGAGGGGACAGCGGCGGGTGGCGGCGGATCTGGTCGCGCTGGGCTGGGGGTTCACGCCCTCCCTCGAACTGGTGCTGGCCGTCGGCGCCGCCACGCGGCTGGGCGCGGACGGCTCGCTCGTCGCCGCCGTGGACCGGGCCCGGCGTTCCAGCGTGCCCGGCGTCTACGTCGCGGGCGAGGCGACGGGCGTCGGCGGCGCCGCCAAGGCGGTGGCCGAGGGCGAACTGGCCGGGCTCGCCGCCGCCGTGGATCAGGGGCGGGCGCCGTCCCCGGCCGGGCGCCGCCGGGCGCGGCGGCTGGCCGAGCGCGTCGCCCGCGCCGAGGCGTTCGCCACGGCCATGCACCGCGCCCACCCGGTGCCGGAGCGGTGGAGCGAGTGGCTCACTCCCGACACCGTGCTGTGCCGGTGCGAGGAGGTCCGGGTGGGCGAGGTGGACGCGGCCCGCGAAGGGCTGGGCGCCGCGGACCCGCGGACCGCGAAGCTGCTGGCGCGGCCGGGCATGGGCCTGTGCCAGGGCCGGATCTGCGGCTTCGCCACGGCCGCGCTGCTGGCCGCCCGCGAGGGCGGCCGAGCGGTGCGGCGCGAGGATCTGCACCCCCTCGCGCAACGCCCGCTCGCGGTCCCCGTGCCCCTGGCCGAGCTGGCGGAGCTCGGCGGGCACGCGGACCTCAAGGGTCCCCCTCGGGACGTCGGTTGATCAGATCAGTTCACAGATCAGTTCACAGATCAGTTCACGGACCAGGCCAGCTCGTGTTCCCCGCCGCTCATCATCCAGGTGATCTCGGAGGGCTCGGTGCCCTCCGGGATCAGCACGGTCGTGCACTGCTCGACCGTGTCGCCGACCGCGATGTCCATCGCGTCCGTGGTGCCGTCCGGGCAGCCGCCCGGGATCGTGTTGCCGAAGAGGATCGCCGGGGCGCCGAACGAGCCGTCGGCGTTGACGGTCGAGGCGCCGTAGGCCGGGTCGCTGGACTCCAGCGTCGCGCCGCTGAGGTTGGTGACCGTCATGTAGATGTGGGCCGGCCTCATGCCCTCGATCTGGTCGGGCTCGAAGACGCCCTCCAGGTCCGCGTGTTCGCCGATGTCGACCTGGTCGGTGGTGAGCTCGATGACCGCCTGGGCCTCGCCCTCCTCGAAGGGGACGGGGTCGCTGGTGTCGCCGAGCGCGTACTCGTACGTGCCGGGCTCCACGGGCTGGACGTCGCCGCCCCCCGCCTGTTCGGCCGGTGCCTCCTCCTCTGCCGCGGTCTCCTCTTCCTCCGGCGGAGGCGCCTCCTCGGTCTGCTCGGTGGCGTCGCCGAGGTCGGTGTCCGCCGGTTCCCCCTCGTCGTCCGAGGTGCAGGCGCTGAGCGCCAGGGCGGCCAGGACCGCCGCGGCCGGGACGAGGGCCCGCAGGCGGGCGGGCCTCCGTTGGGACGGGTACACGTGCATCTCCCCGTTCGGGTAGTGGTGTCGAACGGGTCCAGCAGTAACAAGGGCGACGCGCCTTGCGTAAGGAAAACCCGAGGTCACGGCGCAAAGACGCCACTCATGTCCGTGCTGTGCTCACCGTGAAGAGGCCCACCTCCTCGTGCTCGCTGACGACCTCGGGGAAGCCCGCCAGCCGGGCCCACTGCTCAGTCTCCGCCACCGGCCGGCACGTCATCCGCCACAGGTCGCCGTTCCGGTTGGGCAGCACGTTCGCGATGAACTCCAGCTGCGGGTGGCGGGTCTGCGTGGTGAAGACCAACGCCCCGCCCGGCGCCAGCAGCCCGCGCAGCCTCGCCATCGAGGCGCGGATCGTCTCGTCGTCCAGCAGCAGCTCGTACAGCCCGGAGACGACGATGACGTCCGGGGCCTCGCCCGCTTCCCCCGCTTCGCCCGGCTCGGGTGGCTTGGGGTCGAGGGCGTCGCCGCGCTCGTAGCGGATGTTGGCCAGCCCGCGCTGCCGCGCCAGGGCCCGGCCCTGCGCCAGCCCCATCACCGCCAGGTCGCGGCAGACCACGGACACCCGGTCGGCCGGGTAGCCGTCCAGCAGGTCGAGCAGGTAACGCCCGGGGCCCGCCGCCACGTCCAGGATCCGCACGGTGCGGCCCGGACGGCGGTCGATCTCCGCGCGCAGCGTGCGCCGCAGCAGCGCGCCGCGCGCCCGGATCGCGCGCCAGCCGACGGCGTTGAGGTACACGCGGTCGATCAGCCGCCCGACGCCGAGCAGGCCGCGCGAGCGATTGACGTACACGTAGTCAAGCATCGAGCCACTGTCGAAGCCGTGCCGGTAGCCGATGCGTATCCCCTCGCTGGTGCGCCCCACGGTGCCCAGCAGCCCCCGCATCAACGCCCACCCGAGCGCGCTCGTCCTCTTTCCCTTGTCTCCCTTGTCTCCCTTGTTTCCCTGGTTTCCTTGCTTTCCCTTGTCGTCCTTTCCCCTGCCGTTTCCCTTGTCGTTTCTCTTGCCGTTCTTTGTCCCGTTGCCCGTCGTCGCGGTGCTGTTCATGGGTCCCCGCCCTCTCGTTCGCTTCTTCCGCTTGTGCCTGTCGTTCTGCCAGGCGGCACACCTCCCGGTACGCCGCCGCCGGGTCGCGCGTCGGCTCCCCGAAGCGGACCGTGACCGCCGCCCGCCGCAGCCGCCCGTGGGCGGGCAGCAGGCGGTCGGTCCCCACCAGCCCGGCGGGCACGAGCGGCACGTCGGCCAGCTCGGCCAGCCGGGTCGCGCCGGAGCGGAACCGGCCCACCGTGCCGTCGCGCGAGCGCGTTCCCTCCGGGAAGACCACCACCGTGTGACCGGCCGCCAGCAGCCGGGCAGCCGCCGCCAGATCCGTAAAGCCCCGGCCGCCCTCGCTGCCCCTGCGCACCGGGAAGCCCGCCGCCAGTCCGCGGCAGACGGCTGCCCGCAGCGGACGGCCGAACCAGTAGTCGGCCGCGGCGGCCACCAGCGGGCGGCGCCGGGCCGGGAGGGCGGCCAGCAGCGCGGCGGTGTCGGCGTGCGAGGCGTGGTTGGCCACCACCACGCACGGCCCGCCGGGCACCGGGCCCTCCACCCGCAGCCCGCCGGTGGCGCGCAGCACGCGCCTCCACAACGCCCTGCGCGCCAATGCGCCCAACAGCCCTGTCACGACGCGACCACCGCCACGGCCAGCGCCACCAGCAGCGAGTCGATGCGGTCCAGCAGCCCGCCGAAGCCCGGCAGCCAGCCGCCCGCGTCCTTCACCCCGGCGCCGCGCTTGAGCATCGACTCCAGCAGGTCGCCCAGCGGGGCGCCCACGGCGACGGCCAGCGCCAGCTCCGGCGTCGCCGCGCCGCACAGCCACAGCACGGCAACGCCGCCCGCCGCGCCGCCGGCCACGCCGCCCCAGCGCTTGGCGGGGCTCAGCGGCGACAGCGACGGGCCGCGCAGCCACCGCCCGCCGCACCAGGCGCAGACGTCGGCGGCGGCGATGGCGGCGCACAGCGGCAGCGCGTCGTCGCCCAGCAGCACCAGGCCCGTCAGCGGCAGCAGCCACACCACCCCGAACACCGCGCCGCGCGCCCGGTCCGCGCCCGCGACGTCGTCCCCGGCGAGCACCGGCACCAGCGCGGCGGCGATGAGGACCACGAACAGCAGCCGCGTGACGTGGCCCGGCGCCAGCCAGGCCGCCAGCGGCAACGCCGTCACCGCCCCGCCCATCACCGCGATCTCGACCGCCCGCAGCCGCGCCAGCCCGCCGTACTCGGCCGCCGCCACCACCCCGGCCCCGGCCGCCAGCAGCGCCGCTCCCGGCGCGCCCAGCGCCAGCGACCCGCCGACCACGGGCACGATGACCAGCCAGCTCAGCCAGCGTTCCCGCAACTCCCGCCGCCCGGAACGCCACACCGCCATGCCGCTCACCGCGAACGCCGACCCCACCAGTGCCAGCGCGCCCATCACGGCGTCCCCAGCGCCCGCCACACCCGGGCCAGCCGCAGCCCGGCCGTCGCCGCCGACCCGGCCGCCAGCAGCGCCAGCACCGGAACGGCCCACCCCGTGAAGGCGATGACCACCAGACCCAGGCACCGCTCGGTCTTGCCCACCGGTCCGCCCTGCACGCGCGGCGCCCCGGCCGCCGCCCCCGCCAGCGCCACCCAGGAGGGCAGCGTGGCGGCGAGCGCCGCCAGGGCGACCAGCCGGGCGTCGGCCAGCGCCAGGCACCCGGCGAACGCCGCGAGTTCGGCCGCGCGGTCGCTCACCTCGTTGAGGACCGCGCCGCGCCGCGTCGTGCGGCCGGTCTCGCGCGCCAGCGCCCCGTCCAGGTTGGCGCAGGCCAGCCGGGCCGCCAGCAGCGCGGCCACCACCAGCCCGGCGAACGCCCCCGGCCCCGGCAGCCAGGCGAGCGCCGCCCCGGCCGCCGCCCCCGCCGCGATCCCCGTCGCGCTCACCGCATCCGGCGAGGTCCGGCGCCGCGCCAGCCACCCCAGCGCGCCGGCCAGCCGGCCGGCGTACCAGGGCTTGAGCGCGTACAGCCCCAGCCCTTGCCCCATCTGCCCGTTCATGGCCCCCACGGTCCCGTCCCGCGCCCGGCCCGGGTATCCGCGAAGGTACTCAACTCCTCAGGACGCCGCCTGAGTACGCGGTAACGTGCCCACGCGGGCCCGGGTAGCCTCCCGGCACCATGGGGACAAACACGGGGCCACACACGGGGACAAACACGGGGATAAACACGGGGATAAAGCTGCCCGCCGTGCCGCCGTACCCGCCCGACGCAGAGGCGGCCCTGGCCTCCGGCGATCGGTTCGAACGCCACATCCGCCCCGTGGACCTGCTCGCCTCACGCAGGCGCGCGCTGGACAACGGGGTCCGCAACGACCTGGCGCTGCGCCGCCTGGTGTGGCGCGCGGTGCAACTGGCGGCGGGCGGCCTCGCGTTCCTCGCCGGGCTCGCCGCCTGGGACGAGTGGCGCACCTGGGGCGGGGAGTGGGAGGCCGGCCGGGTGGCCGCCCTGCTGGTGGCGGGCGCGCTCGCCGCGGGGCTGGCGGTCGCCGTGCAGGCGCTGGCGTTCCGGCGCGGGCGCGGCGACCTGCGCGGGCGGCTGCGCGCCTGGGCGTGGCTGGGCGAACACCCCGACCTGCGGCCGCTGCTGCTGGCCGGGCGGCGGATGATCATGGACCCCGAGCACCCGCACCATCAGCCGCTGCAGATCGCCGAGCGGAAGTTCCGTCCCCGCGGCAGGCCGGTGCGGCGCGCGCTGTACTTCCTCGCCGGGCTGCTCCAGGCGCCGCTAGGGGCGTTCGTGCTGGTCACCGCCTCCGCGTACTACGACCCGGGCCGCGACGAGAACGACGTCACGCCGCTCGTGCTCGCCATCCTGCTGGCGGGGTCCGGCGCCGTGCTGCTGGCCGCCGGCGTGCTGTGCGTGCGCAAAGCGGTGCCGCCGCGCGGCTTCAGCCCCCGCGGCGATCCGCCGGCGCTCGGCTGGAAACCGCTGTCGGCGTGGGCCGTTCGCGTCGGCCCGCTGGACGCCGCCGTGGTCCTCGTCCTCGCCGCAGCGACCGTTTCGGGCGCCACCCGGCTGCTGGGCGAGGCCGCGTGGTGGGCGGCGATGCCGGTGGCGCTCGGCCTGCTGGTCGTCGTGGTGCGCGCGGGCGCGCGCTGGTGGTACCCGGCCGGGGCGTGCGCGGCGGCCGTCGGGATGTTCATCGCGGGCGCGGGCTACGCCCAGCAGCAGGCGCTGCACGAGCGCGGCGAGTGGCGGCGCGGCATCGTCAGCGCCCGGCTCGACGACTGGCGGGCGGGCGTGCGGTGCGAGGTGGCCGACGCGGACACCGGCGGGACCATCGGCGAGGTGTGGGGCTGCGACGGCCTCCGCGCTGGGCAGCGCGTCCGCGTCCTGGCCGACCCCCGGGGCGAGGTCACGCCGAGCCTGCTGCCGCCCACGCCCCACCTCCACCGGGAGGCGTTCGCCGGCTCGGCGCTGGCGTTCACCGCGTTTCTGACGATCGGCACGCTGACGCGGTGGCGGGCGGGGGCCGGGAGTGGAAGCGAGGGTGTTGCACTGGCGTGACAGTCTCGTCGTTGTAGGCCCGCAGAAGTGGCTGATACGGTTCCAAAGGCTTGTCGGAGTAATCAGATCACTTCTTTCCGCAGGCTTTTCCTGTCGGTAGCGGGGTTGGTGTTTGGCGTCATGAAGACTGAGGACCGGGTATCTGCGGCTGCGAAGCGGCCGGTTGCGGTCGGGCCGATGGCGGGGGACCGGCTGCCCACGCCGCCCAGGGAGCGCAAGCCCGCACTCGCCGCCCTCGCCGCGCTGCTGGTCCTCGTCGGCGCCCTCGGCGCCACCCTGCTCGTGCTGCGCGCGGGCGAGCGCATCGAGGCCATCAAGATCACCGAAGAGGTCCCGGCCGGCCAGCCCATCCCCGATGATGCGATCGAGTCCGTCATGGTCGCCGACAACACCGGCGTGGCGTACGTCGAGTGGAGCCAGCGCGACCAGCTCGACGACTTCCGGGCCGCGACCGACCTCGTCGAGGGTTCCGTGCTCGTCGGCAAGATGCTCACCACGGACGCGGGCATCCCGGAGGGCCAGGCGCTCGTCGGCGTCAACCTCCAGCCCGGCCACTACCCGCCCGGCCTGGAGGTCGGCGACACCGTGGACGTCCTGCTGGTCGGGGACGCGGCCACCGAGGAGGAGCCGGAGGGCACGGTGCCCGAGCCGGTGCTCGTCTCCGGGGCGCGGGTGACGGAGATCTTCGGCGAGGACGACGAGGTGGACGGCAACAGCGCGCTGGCGCTGCAGCTCCGCGTCGACGTGGACGCGGTCCCGAGCCTCGCCAGGGCCGCCGCCGAGGACGCCGTCTCGGTGGCCGAGGTCGCCCGCGAGGAATCGAACTAGAGGAACCAGAGGAATCGGACGAGCGGATCGGTGATCGACGGTGATCGACCATGAACATCGACGAACGACGAATATCCGACTGAACCGTACGCAGGCGTGAACAGGACATCGCAGGGCTCACAGAGTTCGCAGGGTTGAGGGGCAGAAAGCTGATGGCGCTGATCGCACTGGCAGCGGACAAGGGCGCACCTGGGGTCACCACCACAGCCGTCGCCCTCGCCGCGCTGTGGCCGCGTCGCGCGCTGCTCGCCGAGGCCGACCCGGCGGGCGGCGACCTGGTCTACCGATCCGTCGGGGCCAACGGCCGTCCCCTCGACCCCAGCACCGGCATACTCTCGCTCGCCGCCACCGCGCGCCGCGGCATCGCCGCCGAGCAGCTGTGGGACCACGCCCAGCGGCTCTCCGGCGGCCTCGACGTCATCGTCGGCCTGGCCGCCTCCGAGCAGGCCGCGGGCCTGACGGGCCAGTGGAACGCCCTGGGCCGGGCGTTCGCCGAGCTCGCCCAGTCCCCGCACCAGGAGGCCGCCGCCGACGTGCTCGCCGACCTCGGCCGCCTCGACGCGCACTCGCCCGCCAACGCCCTGCTGCCGCACGCCGCGCTGCTGCTGCTGGTCACCCGCACCCAGCCCGAGAACATCGCCCACGTCCGCGACCGCGCCGCCGCCCTCCACGCCAAGCTGCACGGCCCGCAGCGCGGCGCCGCGCCCCTCGCGCAGCCGCAGATCGGCGTCGTGCTCATCGCCGACCCGCAGCAGGGCGGCAAGCTCGCCTCGCAGCTCAACGAGATGCTGATCGCCGCCCAGTCCGGCGCCCGCGTCGTCGGCCTCATCGCGGAGGACACCGCCGGCGCCGAGCAGTTGGCCGGCCGCCGCCGCGGGCGGCTGGACAAGTCGCTGCTGGTGCGCTCCGCCCGCCAGCTCGTCGTCGACGTCCACCAGACCTACCGCGCCGAGCTCAACCCCTCCGCCGGCGGGCACACCGGCGAGCACCGCGTGCAGCCGCCCGCCCCCCAGCAGGCGCAGGCCGCCCAGCAGCAGGCCGCCACCCCGCCGCCCGCCCCGGCCGGGTACGCCCAGCAGGGTCAGGGCTACGGCCAGCCCGCCTACGGCCAGCAGGGCTACCAGCCGCAGGGCCAGCAGCAGGGCCAGCAGCAGGGCCAGGGCCAGGGTTACGGCTATCCGGGACCGCAGCAGCAGGGCTACGGGCAGCCCGGCCAGCAGCAGCCCCAGCAGCCCCAGACCGGCACGCCCGGAGCGCCGCGATGAACGGAGCGCGCGCGGCTGCCGGGCCGCAGAGGACGACGATGAGCACACCGTGCCGCGCGGCCGGCCGTGACGCCGCCCGCCGCCGCCGACAGGGCCTCGGCGACCGGAGGTCGCCGTGAGCGAGGTCAACCACCAGCTCGTCAAGCGGTTCCGCCAGGAGGCGGGCGACCGCCTCGCCGAACAGCGCCGCATCGACCAGGCCAGCGGCGTACGCCCCATGTCGTCCGAGGACGAGCGCCAGTACGCCCGCGCCGTGATCGCCGGCGTGCTGGAGGAGTACGTCCGCGAGGAGATCGCCGCCGGCCGCGCCCCCCTCGACGCGCAGTCCGAGGAGGGGTACGCCTCGGCCGTGCACGCCGCGCTCTTCGGCGTCGGCCGCCTCCAGCCGCTGCTGGACGACCCCGAGGTCGAGAACATCGACATCAACGGCTACGACCAGGTCTTCATCGGCTACGCCAACGGCCGCGAGACGCGCGGCGAGCCCGTCGCCGAGAGCGACGAGGAGCTGATCGAGCTGATCCAGATCCTCGGCGCCTACTCCGGCCTGTCCTCCCGGCCCTTCGACTCCGCCAACCCGCAGCTCGACCTGCGGCTGCCGGACGGCTCACGCCTCTCGGCCGTCATGGACGTGACCAAGCGCCCGGCGCTGTCCATCCGCCGCGCCCGCCTCGGCAAGGTCTTCCTCGCCGACCTCGTCGGCAACGGCACCCTCACCCCCGAGATCGGCAGCTTTCTCACCGCCGCCGTCCGCGCCCGCAAGAACATCATGATCGCGGGATCGACCAACGCAGGAAAGACGACGCTGCTGCGCGCCCTGGCCAACGAGATCCCGGCCGAGGAACGGCTCATCACCGTCGAGCGCGCGCTGGAGCTGGGCCTGGACCAGTTCCCCGAGCTCCACCCCAACGTGGTGGCGTTCGAGGAGCGGCTGCCCAACTCCGAGGGCCAGGGCGCCATCTCCATGGCCGAGCTGGTGCGCCGCTCGCTGCGCATGAACCCCTCCCGCGTCATCGTCGGCGAGGTGCTCGGCGACGAGATCGTCACCATGCTCAACGCCATGAGCCAGGGCAACGACGGCTCGCTCTCCACCATCCACGCCAACAGCTCGCAGGAAGTCTTCAACCGCATCTCCACCTACGCCCTCCAGGCGCAGGAGCGGCTGCCGATCGAGGCCAGCCAGATGCTGATCGCCGGCGCCGTGAACTACGTCGTCTTCATCGAGCGGCGCAACACCTACCACCAGGGCGGCGGGCTGCGGCGTTTCGTCAGCTCCATCCGGGAGGTCAACGGCGTGGACGGCCGCGTCCTGTCCAGCGAGGTCTTCTCCGAGGGCCCCGACGGCGTGATGCGCGCCAACGCCGCGCTCAGCAACGCCGAGGAGCTCGCGGCGTACGGCTACCGAGGGGTCTGGGGGTGACCTGAGTCCATGCCCGTATCGTCCGGCCTGTTCTCGCTGGAGACGCTCTACGCGCTGCTGTGCGGCACGGCCGTCGGCGGCGGCCTGGCGCTGCTGATCGCCGCGATCCGCGGCCTGCCGCCCAAGACCGCCGAGGAGCGCGCCCGGGCGCAGCGCCGCTCCGCCGAGCTGGCGGCGTTCCTCGGCAGGCGCGGCACCTACGCCGGCGTCGCCGCGATCCTGGTGCTGCTGCTGACCCGCTGGCCGGTGGCCGCCGCCGCGTCCGCGCTGCTGGCGTTCACCTGGAACCAGCTCTTCGGCGGCGCGGCCGAGGAGCGCCTCAGCATCCGGCGCATCGAGGCGCTGGCCGGCTGGACGGAGTCGCTGCGCGACACCATCGCCGGCGCGGTCGGCCTTGAGCAGGCCATCCCCGCCTCCGCGCGCGCCGCCGCGCCCGCGCTGCGCGAGCCGCTGAACAACCTGGTGGACCGGCTGCGTTCCCGCACCCCGATGCCGGACGCGCTCCAGGAGTTCGCCGACGAGCTCAACGACTCCTCCGCGGACCTCATCATTGCCGCCCTCATCCTCAACGCCCGGCTGCGCGGCCCCGGCCTGCGCGAGGTGCTGGGCGCGCTGGCCAAGTCGGCCCGCGAGGAGGTCGACATGCGCCAGCGCGTCTTCGCCCAGCGCGCCTCCACCCGGCGGAGCGTGCAGATCGTGGTCGCGGTCAGCGTGGCGTTCCCGCTGGGCCTGGCCATCTTCAACCCCGGCTTCGTCAAGCCCTACGGCGACCCGCTGGGGCAGGCCGTGCTGGCCGTCGTGGCCGCGCTCTTCGGCCTCGGCTTCTGGTGGATGCGGCAGCTGGCCAAGATCGAGGTCCCCGAGCGCTTCATGTCCCGGCCGGAGCCGGTGGCGGTGCTGCGGCCCCGCGAGCCCGGCTCGGAGGGGGCCGTGCAGGAGACGCCGCCCGGGCTGCGCGAGGGCACGCGGAACCGCCCGGGGCACGCGGCGCGTGAAATGCCGCAGGAGGAGACGCGAACCGGGTGGCAGCCCCGGGGAGCCGGAGAGAGAGGAGGGCGCGGCCGATGAGTTCGGACATCACGCTCGCGGTCCTGGCCGGCGCCGCCGTCGGCCTCGGCCTGTACGCGCTGATCCGGGCGCTGGTGCCCACCCACCGCAGCCCCGTCTCCACGGTCGCCCGCATCGACGCGCTGCGGATGCGCGGCGGCGCGGGCCCCATCTACGCCCCCAACCCGTCCCGCACGTCGGAGCAGGCCAAGCAGAAGAGCCGCTACGACGAGCTCCAGGCGCGGATCGGGGAGCGGGTCGCGGACATCTACCTGCAGCGCGGATGGGAGTTGCGCTCGCTGCGGGCCGACCTGGCGCTGCTGGACCGCAGCTGGGAGGGATTCCTGGCGCAGAAGGTGGTGCTGGCCGGGGCAGGGCTGTTCTTCGGTCCGTTCGTCTTCAGCGCCGCCGCGGTGATCGGCTTCGGCTTCAGCCCGGTGATCCCGGTCTGGGTGGCTCTCGCCTTCGCCGCGGGCTTCTTCTTCCTGCCCGACCTGGAGGTGCGGCGCGACGCCAAGGAGAAGCGGCGCGACTTCCGCCGCGTGGTGGGCGCGTACCTGGACCTGGTGGCGATGAGCCTGGCGGGCGGGCGCGGCCTGCCCGAGGCGCTGAAGGCCGCCGCCGAGGTCAGCGACGGCTGGGCGCTGCGGCGCATCCAGACCTCGCTGGCCGACGCCCGCATCACCGGCCTCACCCAGTGGCAGGCGCTCGGGCGCCTCGGCGACGAGGTCGGGGTGGAGGAGCTGAAGGACCTGTCGGTGTCGCTGGCGCTCGTCGCCGACGACGGCGCCAAGGTGCGCGCCTCGCTCTCCGCGCGCGCCGAGACCATGCGGCACCGCGAACTCGCGGAGATCGAAGGAGGTGCGGGGGAGAAATCGCAGTCCATGCTGATCGCGCAGCTGCTGCTGTGCGTGGGATTTCTGATCTTCTTGATCTTCCCGGCCGGAATGCGCGTCTTCGACGGCGCCGCCTGACCTGACGGCCGACACCTAGAGCTGGAGAGGAAGTACAGACATGATGCGGGGATTTCGCCATCCGGCGACGGATTTCCTGATCACCTTCGTGCGTGGGCGGGTCGAGCGCGCCCGGGCCCAGGAGGATCGCGGCGCGTCCGCCATCGAGTGGGTCGTGATCGCGGCCGTGGTGGTGACCGTGGTCGCCGCCGTCGGCTACGTCATCTCGCAGGCGCTGAACGACCGGGCCGAGGACGTCAGCAACTGCATCGAGGGCACCGACGGGACCGCCGAGAACTGCTGATGAGCGGGAGACGGGGGAGGCGGCTGTCGCGTTTCGTGCGCCGCCGGTTGGCCCACGGGGCCGACCGGGGCGCGGCGGTGGCGCGCTCCGATCGCGGCGCCACCGCGATCGAGTTCGTCTTCCTCACGCCCGTGCTGTTCTTCATGATCTTCGGGGCGGTGCAGTTCGCAATGTACTCCTTCGCCGAGACCGTGGCCAAGGCCGCCGCCCAGGCCGGGGCGAGGACGGCCCGCGCCGAGGCGTACAACAACGACAACTGGGTGCCCCTGTCGGAGGAGACGGCGCACGACTACCTCGACGAGCTGGGGCGCGGCCTCTTCGACGAGGAGCCCGAGGTCGTCGCCACGGACACCGCGCCGTTCACGGTCCAGGTCACGGTCCAGGCCGACGTGCCGTCGATCCTGCCGTGGATCGATCTGACCGTGACCGCCACCTCCGAGGGGCCGATGGAGCGCTTCACGCCGGACTTCGGGCAGTGAGGGGAGTCATGCGCGTACGGGGGCGAACGGGGAGCTCGGCACGTGGCGACCGCGGCCTGTCGACCGTCGAGGTCGTCTTCATCGCCCCGCTGATCATGCTCTTCATCCTCGTGCTGGTCTCCTTCGGCCAGACGGTCTCGGGCCGCAGCGCGGTCTACGGCGCGGCCCGCGACGCCGCCCGCGCCGGCTCGCTGGAGCGCAGCGCGGGCGCGGCCATGGCGGCGGCGCGGGAGGCGGTGACCGACCAGCTCGACGACGTGTGCGTCGGCGGCACGGTGGAGGTGGACGGGTCGGGGTTCGCGCTGGGAGGGCTGTTCACCGTCGTGGTCTCCTGCGAGGTGCGCGGGCTCGACCTGATGGGCATCGGCCTGGAGACGAGGATGGAGGGCACGTCCAGCTCGCCCATCGATCCCTACCGGAGGATCGAATGAGGCGACGCCGGGGGTTGACGACCAGGCTGCGGGCGCTGACCGCGCTGCCCGCGCTGCGGCGGCTGCGGAACGACCGGGGCTCGGGTGCCATCGCCGTGGTGCTGTTCGCGCTCGTCGTGCTGGCGCTGGCGGCGTTCGTGGTGGACAGCGGCATGGCCATCTCGCAGCGCGAGCGGGCCATGGACTACGCCGAGCAGGCGGCCCGTTACGCGGCGCAGGACATCGACGTGGAGGCGCTGCGCGAGGAAGGGCCGCCCGCGCCCATCAACTTCGGCAACTGCGAGCAGAACATCGCCGAGTACGCTAATGAGATCGGGCTGTCGGACGCCGACGTCCAGGCGTCCTACTGCATCTCCGGGGAAACACAGGCCAACCAGGTCACGGTGCGGATCAGGGTCACCTACACCCCCATCTTCACCGGCATGCTCTACGACGGTCCGCTGGAGGTCTGGGGCGAGGCCACGGCCGAGGCGCAGACTGGTTAACCGACCCTACGACGAACAACGCGACGACGATTCGGCAGCGAACGGGAGCAGGAGCACACGTCATGGCCGGCACCACCCCCACAAACCGCGGGAACCGCACGCCCGTGAACGTCAGGGTCGGGCGTAGCTTCGGCGACGTGATGAAGGCCATGTTCGCCTTCATCGCCCTCGTGCTGCTCGTCGCCGGCGTGCCGTTCTCCCTCGCCTACTTCATCGGCTGGCCGCTGCCGGAGGAGATGCCCGCGGCCGACGCGCTCACCGAGGAGATCAGCACCGACGCGTTCCTGAAGTTCATGGGCGTGCTGGTGTGGCTGGCCTGGGCGCAGTTCACCGCCTGCGTGCTGGTGGAGGTGCGGGCGGCGGTCAGCGGCGTCGGCATCCCGCGCCGCGTGCCGGGCGCCGGGCCCAGCCAGATGCTGGCGCGGCAGCTCGTGAGCGCCCTGCTGCTGCTCAGCTCCGCCGCCGCGTCCCTCACGCCGGCGCTCAACAGCATGCCGACGTTCTTCGAGAACCAGGGCGGCAACGCCCCGGTCGCCGAGGCGCAGCAGACGCCCGGCGGGGACCGGGCGACCGACGCGGGCGGGCGCGTGGTGGGCCCCGGCGGCGTCACCCAGGCCGAGCCCGCCGTCGCCATCCCCGACGAGGGCGGCGGCGACCACGCCGAGTCGCCCACGAAGTACTACCGCATCCAGCCGCCGGAGGGCCGCCACCACGACACGCTGTGGGGCATCGCCGAGCGCCACCTCGGGGACGGGCTGCGCTACAAGGAGATCTACCAGCTCAACAAGGACCGGGTGCAGCCGGACGGCTCCCGCCTCACCGAGGCGAGCCTCATCCGGCCCGGCTGGATCCTGGAGATGCCCGCCGACGCCCACGGCGGCGAACTCGTCGAGGCCCCCTACGAGCTGGAGGAGATCAGCGAGGACGAGGCCGAGCAGATCTCGGACTACGCCAAGAGCGGCGACACCGAGTGGCCCGACCCGGACGAGCAGCCGGACCAGCCCGACGAGCCGGACGAGCAGCCGGACGACACCGACGCCGAGCGCTCCGAGCTGGTCTACCCGCCGGACAACCCGCCGGACGGCGGCACCGACGGCTCCGGCGAGGCCTACGACACGGAGGAGCGCGAGGAGTCCGGCGGAGAAGGGGAAGCGGCGGAGGAAGCCGAGGAGTCGGAGGAGGAGTTCGGGCTGCCGGAGGCGCTGATGTCCGCGCCGCTGCTGGCCGCCGGCCTGCTGCTGGCGTTGGGCCGCACCCGCCGCAACACGCTGTGGCAGTCGGCCGCCGGCGTGATGCGCCGCAGCGTCGGCGACGGCCTCACGCCGAGAACGCCCTCGGCGTTCAACGCCCGCGACGCGCTGCTGGTCGGCGCCGACCCGGAGGCGGTGAAGTTCCTCGACCGCGCGCTGCGCCAGCTCTCCGCCGCGCTGGCCGCGGCGGGCCGCGTGCTGCCCAGCGTCTACGCCGCCTGGCTGAGCGAGCAGGAGCTGCACCTCCAGCTCTCGGCACCGGCCGGCACGCCGCCCGCGCCCTGGCAGATGGGCCAGGGCGACACGTACTGGATGATCGACCGCTCCCACCTGCCGCCGCCGCCCGTCGAGGGCGAGGGGCCCGACGCCGAGGCGCCCTACCCCGGCCTGGTCAGCCTCGGCAAGCGGGACGAGCTGCGGCTGCTGCTCAACCTGGAGGCCGTCCCCGGCCTGGTCTCCGTCACCGGCAACGCCGCCGACCGCGAGGCCGTGCTGACCTCCATCGCCGCCGAGCTGGCCACCAGCGGCTGGTCCGACCGCATGACGGTGTCCCTCGTCGGCTTCGGCGCCGACCTGACCGCGCTGGCCCCGACCCGGGTCCGGCACCTGGAGGACGTCAACGGGCTGCTGGAGGTGATGGAGACCGAGTCGAACCTGCGCCGGGGCGCGCTGCGCACCACCGGGCAGGACTCGATCCTCACCGGCCGCACCGGCCCCGCCCGGCAGCAGCAGTGGGCGCCGCACCTGGTCATCATCGGCGTGCCGCCCACCGGCGAGCAGGCCGAGCGGCTCGCCGCGCTGGCGTCCGTCTCCGCGCCGCTGGGCATCGGATACCTCGTCACCGCCGAGCGCACCGACCTCCCCGGCACGGCCTGGGAGTTCGAGGTGACGCCCGACGGCGTGCTGCGCGAGCCGGTGATGGGCCTGGAACTGGTCGCGCAGATGCTGCCCGGCGCCCACCGGTCCGCCGTGGTCGAGCTGTTCACCGAGCTGACCCGCGAACCCGCCACCGGCGGCGGCGCGCCGTCGGACCCGCGCGCGGCCGGGCTGGCGTTCCTGGTCGACCTCAGCGAGCGCGGCAAGCCCGAGGTGTACGCCCAGCTGATGGGCGGGTACGAGCTGACCGGCCTGCCCGACCCGGAGCCGGAGCGTGCCGCGCAGCTCCGCGAGGCGCTGGCCATGCTGATGCTCCACCGCGAGGGCGTGCACCCCCGGGTGCTGGCCTCGGCGCTGTGGCCGCGCGGCGTCTCCGACGACGTGCGGGACGCGTTCATCGACCGGCTGCGGCAGTGGCTGGGCCAGGGCGCGGACGGCATCACGCGGCTGCTGCTCACCCCGGACGGGAGGCTGACGCTGGGTCAGCGCGTCGTCTCCGACTGGGACGTGCTGCGCACCCTCCACTACCTTGCGGTGGCGCGCGCCTCCGACACCCCGGCCGACCAGCGTAAGCGGCAGCTCGCCGACGCGCTGAGCCTGGCGCGGGGCGCGCTGCTGGACGGGCAGCGCGGCGACGGCCGCTACGGCTGGCTGGAGCACGAGATCGTCGATGCCCAGTACCCGCTGCTGGTCGCCGACATCGCGCTCACGCTCGCGGCGGAGCAGCTGCGTTCGGGCGAGGCGGAGCAGGCGTACACGGCGGTGCGGACCGCGCTGGCGGCGGCGCCGATGGACGAGCGCCTGTGGAACGAACTGCTGCGGGCGGCGCACGCGACCGGCCGCCAGGAGTGGCTGACGGGCGCGGCGGAGTGGCTGGTCGCCCACCACGCGCAGCTCTTCGGAGCGGGGCAGGCGCTGCCCGCGCAGACGGAGGCGCTGCTCGACGAACTGCTGCCGACCTGGCGCGAGCGCGTCCCGACCTGACGGCTGACGACGGCGCTCACCCCCGGGCAGGGTGCCGGGGTGTGGGCGGCAAAGGTGAGGTCCGGGGGCGGTGCCTCCGGGTCAGCGCACCTCCGCCAGGAACTGCGTGGCGGCCAGCTCGGCGTACAGCGGGTTCGCGCCGACGAGTTCGGCGTGCGTGCCGACGGACTGCACGCGCCCGGCGTCCATCACCACGATCCGGTCGGCGGAGGTCACGGTGGACAGCCGGTGCGCGACCACCAGCACCGTGGTGTCGCGCGACACCTCGGCCACCGTGTCGCGCAGCGCCACCTCGTTGACCGCGTCGAGCTGCGAGGTCGCCTCGTCGAGCAGCAGCAGCCGGGGGCGGCGCAGCAGCGCGCGGGCGATCGCCACCCGCTGCCGCTCGCCGCCCGACAGCTTGGTGCCGCGGTGGCCCACCACCGTCTCCAGGCCCTCCGGCAGCCGCGCCACCAGTGAGGTCAGGCGGGTGGTGCGCAGCGCCTCGGCCAGCGCGTCCTCGTCGGCGTCGGGCGCGCCGAAGAGGAGGTTGTCGCGCAGCGTGCCCGACAGCACGGGCGCGTCCTGCTCCACGTAGCCGATGGCGGCGCGGAGTTCGGCGAGGTCCCAGTCGCCGACCTCGCGGCCGTCGAGCAGCACGCGGCCCGAGTCGGGGTCGTAGAACCGCTCGATCAGCGAGAAGACGGTGGTCTTGCCCGCGCCCGAGGGGCCGACGAACGCCGTCATGCCGCGCGGCGGCACCGCGAAGCTCACGCCGTCGTGCACGTACGACAGGTCCGGCGCGTACCGGAAGCGCACGTCGTCGAAGACGACGGAGGCGGGCGCGGCGGCAGGCGCCCCCGCGTACGCCACCCCGCGTGCGACGGGCTCGGCCGGCATCCGCTGCACCTGGAGGATGCGCCCGATCGCCGCCGCCCCCACCTGGTACTGCGCCACCGCGCCCACCACCTGCTGGATCGGCGACATCAGGTAGAAGATGTAGAGCAGGAACGCCACCAGCGTGCCGACCTCGATGGCGCCGGTGGCCACCCGCGCGCCGCCGACCGCCAGCACGGTGATGAACGCCGCCTGCATCGACAGCCCCGCCGTGTTCCCCGCCAGTGCCTGCCACTTGGCGGCGCTCAGGCTCTGCCGCCACGACTCGTGCGCGGCGGCGTGCACCGCCGCCTCCTCCCGCTCCTCCGCGCCGGACGCCTTGACCGTGCGCATCGCGCCCAGCACCCGCTCCAGGGCCGCGCCCATCTGGCCCATCGACTTCTGGGCGCGGCGGCTGGCCCGGTTGATGGGCGGGACGATCAGGCCGATGACGACGCCCGCGACGGCTATCACGCCCAGCGTGACACCCAGCAGCACGGGGTCGACCAGGGCCATCGCCACCAGGGTCGCGACCAGGGTGAGCCCGCCGGTGCCCAGGCCCACCAGCGAGTCGGTGGTCATGGCCCGCAGCAGCGTGGTGTCGGAGGTGGCGCGGGAGAGCAGGTCGCCCGGCTCGCTGGCGTCCATCGCCGAGATCCGCAGCCGCAGCATGGCGGAGGTCAGGGTGCGGCGGGCGGTCAGCACCACGGACTCGGCGGTGCGCTGGAGCACGTACGAGCCGAGCGCGCCGATGCCGGCGTTGGCCGCCACCAGCAGGGACATGAGGATCAGCGCCGAGCCGATGGGGCGGTCCTCGGCGAGGTCGCTGATCAGGCGCTGCGCGACGAGGGGCAGCGCTATCCCGGTGGCGCCGGTGGCGAGCGAGAGGAGCGCGCCGGCGGCCAGCGCCCTCCGGTGCGGCCGGACGTACCCCAGAAGCACGCGCCAGGCGCGCGGCTCTTTCTCAGCGCCGTCTGCGCCGCTCAACGCGCCGTCTGTGTCCTCGGCGTTCCCGGCCTCCATCGGCTCACTCGTGCCGACCGTGTCCACTCGGACGCCCCTTTCCAGGTGTTTTCGCGCCATTGGCGACGCTTGTGCGGCGGTCTCGTGTCGATGTGTGGGACGCGCCGTACGGACGTGTAGTTGAGCGCACATACGTCCGGATCGGGCCGCCTTGCGTCGGGTGAGCCCCGGCTGCTTGACTTCGCCTCGGCCACTCGCGGGAGGCGGAACGCTTCCTTCCGCACCGCCGGTTCGCCGTACGCGGCCGGCCCAGCCGAGGCGGCCACGGGACGAGCCCGCGTCCCGGACACCCAACGTCCCCCCGTCAAGGGCCCGTTCTACACACCTTTCGTTACTCAGTGGAGTGGGAACGATGCAGATAGCGCCAGTGCTGGTCGCGAGCCTGGCGGCGGGGTGTGCTCTTGCCGCGCTGCTGATGGTCGTCTGGCCCTGGCAGCGCCGCCGGGCCGCCGTCCGGCGCCGGGCGGAGACCGCCCGCGCCGAGTCGGTGGCGCTGCGGAAGAGGCTGGCCGAGGCGGAACGACGGGAGCGCATGCTGACGGAGGAGATCCGGCACCTGGCCACCACCCGGCTGCCCGCCCTCGCCAGGGCGTTGCGCCACGCGCACGTGCGGGTGCCGGGCCCGCGTCACCAGCGGCTCGCCGACTCCGACGCCGGCCGTGCCCTGGCCTCGGTGCTGACCTCGGCGTCGGCGGCGTTGATGAGCGAACGCCGCCGCGTGGACGGCGCGGCCCAGGCCGCCATGCGCGGGGCCACGACCAAGCTGCAGACGATGTGCTATCAGATGCAGACGACCGTCGACGAGATGCTGCACAAGTACGACGACCCGGAGCTCGCCGAGCAGCTGACGGGCCTGGACTACCTCAACGAGCAGATCCTGCGCCGCCTCCAGGTCACGCGCGTCGTCTGCGGGGCGGGCGCCGGGCTGGTGCGCACCAAGTCGCCGCTGCGGGGCCTGGTGCTGGGCGCCAGCTCCCGCATCCCCAGCTACGAGCGGGTGCAGATCGTCGACCACCTCCCCGATCCGGTCGCGGTCGTCGACCGCGCCGCCGAGCCGGTGGCGATCGTGATCGCCGAACTCCTGGCGAACGCCGTCCACCACTCGCACGGCACGCTGCCGGTCGAGGTCAGCCTCCACCAGGCGCACAACGGCGCGGTCGTCGTCATCAACGACGCCGGGATCGGCATGAACGCCGAGGAGTTCGGCAAGGCGCGGCGGATGCTGGCCGGCACGGAAGAGGTGTTCCTCGCCGAGCTGGGCGACCCGCCGCGCTCGGGCTTCGCGGCGGTGGGGCGGCTCTGCCGCCAGTACGGCCTGTCGGTCTCGCTCGAACCCTCCCACTACGCGGGCGTCAAGGCGGTCGTCTTCGTCCCGGCCGAGCTGCTGACCACGCTCGACCAGGACGAGCAACCTCCCATCCCCGCGGGCGCTCCGGCGCCCGTGCGTCCGTCGCCGGCCCCGGCCACATCGCCGCTGGGGCTGGCCGCCCCGGCCGTCGAGCCGCCGGCGCCACCGGGGCCCGCGGCCGCCGGCGATCCGGCGAGCCCCGCTGGTCCCGCTGGTCCCGCTGGTCCCGGCGGAGCCGCCCGCCCGGCCGGATCTGCCAGTCCGAACCGCCGTCCAGAGCCGGCCGACGCTGACGGCCCTTCCGCTTCTCGCACGGGTCTCGGGGGCGAAGCTGACGGAGCGTCGGGGCCGGCCACCGATGGTCCCGTCGGCCCCACCGGCGTTGGCGGCCGTGCCGGTTCGCCTGGTTTGCCCGGCTCCCTCAGCCCCAGTGGGCTGTCCGGCCCTGACGGTCCGGGCCGCGTCGGGGCGTCGGGCGGTCTCGCGGTTCCGGTCGACCCCGTCACCCCGAACGGCCTGGCCGACTCGGGCGGCGTCCCCGCACCGGCCGGGCCGGGGCGCGGCGGGCCGGGTTGCCTCGCCGGGCCGGTCGACCCCGCTGCTGTGAGCGGAATCCTCGGCGTGGCCGGGCCCGCCGCGCCCGCAGGGCCGCGTGGGCTCGATGGCGTCGAGGGACCCGCGGGGTCGGCCATGGCCGGGCGGGGGGACGCCGCGGGCGGGCTGCCGCCGCCGTTGCCGCAGCGGCGGCACCGGCGGACGGTGCGTGCCTCCCCCGAAGGGGAGCCCGGTGCCGCGCTGCCGTGCGACCCCGCGGAGGCGGCCGCCCGCATGGGCGCGCTCCAGCGCGGCACCGCGCGCGGGCGCGCCGCCGCCCGCGACAACCCGGCCGCTCACGACGAACAGGACGACTCCGCAGACCCCGCAAAGGACAGCCGATGAACGCCCGCGCCCCCCTGCCCGTCCCCGTCGCCAGGCCCAAGGCCGACCTCTCCTTCGTCCTGAATCCCATCCTGGAGATCCCCGAGGTGCAGCACGCCATGGTGATCACCGCCGACGGCTTCTTCGAGGCCCACTCGGGGCTCGACCACGACAGCGCGGAGAAGCTCTCGGCGGTGCTCGCCTCCCTCCTCGCCTCCGGCAGGGGCACCAGCCACACCTACTTCGGCGGCCGCTCCCTGCTGCGGCAGGTCATGGTCGAGACCCACGACGGCTACGTCTTCGTCATCCCCGCCGCCGAGGGCACCTACCTCGCCGTCTTCACCGGCTCCGGCGTCGCCATGGACAACGTCTGCTACGAGATGCAGAAACAGGTCCAGACGCTCGGCAAGGCCATGGTCAGCCCACCCCGCAGAGACATCCGCCGGACGGCGGCGCCCACACCCGCACCCCGACCCGCGGGGGACGGATACCCGGCATGAACCGGCGGCTGATTCCGCCCTACGTCTGGACCGGTGGCCGCACCCGCCCGAGCCGCAACGTGCTGGACCGGCTCACCGTGCTGCGCGCCGCCACCGACCGCGTGCCCTCCGGCGTCTCCCCGGCCGGGCAGCGCGTGCTGGAGATCCTCCGCGCCGGCGCCCTGCCGCTGGCCGAGGTGGCCGCCCACCTCTCCCTCCCCGTCAGCTTCGTCAAGGTCCTCGCCAGCGACCTGTTCGACGAGGGGTTGCTGATCGTGCGCGCCCCGACCCCCGTCGAGGGCGACCAGCGCCCCGACCCCCAGCTCCTGGAAAGGGTGATCCGTGGACTCCGTGCCCTCCAGTAGTGCCGGTGCCAGTCCCGGTGACAGCGCAGATGCCGGCGCCGGCGCCAGTGCCGGCAATGACCCTCCACCCAGGGGCATCTACCTGCGCAACCCCGACCAGCAGCTCGTGAAGGTCATCGTCAGCGGCCCGTTCGGCGTCGGCAAGACCACGATCATCCGCACCCTGTCCGAGATACCCCCGCTGAAGACCGAGGAGGTGATGACCGCCACCGGCGCGGTCGTCGACCACCTCGACGGCGTGCGGGACAAGACCACCACCACGGTGGGCCTGGACTACGGCCGCCTCTCGCTCGGCGACGACCTGGCGCTGTGCCTGTTCGGCACGCCGGGCCAGCGGCGTTTCCACGCGCTGTGGCGCGACATCACCCGCGGCGCCCTGGGCGCGCTGATCCTCGCCGACACCCGGCGCATCCAGGACTCCTACGAGGTGATGGGCCTGATCGAGGAGCAGGGCATCGAGTACGCGGTGGCGCTCAACATCTTCCCCGACTCGCCCCGCTACCCCGCCGAACACCTGCGCCAGGCCCTCGACCTGGCCCCGCACACCCCCCTGATCGCCTGCGACGCCCGCGACCGGCCCACCTCCCTGGCCGCGCTGCTGGCGCTCGCGGAGCACCTGCTGACCCTCCCCCCGCTCCGCACCGGGGGAGCCCCCATCGCCATGGAGCAGACGTGACCACCCCGACCCACCATCCCGGCAGCCTGGGCCCGGGAACCTGCCCCGGCGTGACGGAGCGCGTGCCGCTGTGGGTGCCGGAGTTCGCCGCCGACCCGCACGCCGTCTTCGCCCGGCTGCGGGCGTACGGCGCCTGCGCGCCCGTGGAGCTGGCACCTGGGGTGAACGCCACGCTGGTCACGAGCTACCGCGCCGCGCTGGAGGTGCTGCACGACACCGAGACCTACTCCAAGGACCCGCGCGTGTGGCAGCACACCCTGCCGCCGGACAGCCCCATCGCCCCGATGGTCTGCTGGCGGCCGAACGCCCTCTACAACGACGGCCCCGTGCACGCCCGCTACCGCCAGGCGATCAGCGACAGCCTCAGCCTGATCGAGCCGCACGAGCTGCGCGAGGTCACCCACCGCGCCGCCGACTCCCTCATCCGCGGCTTCGCGAGCCACGGCGAGGCCGACCTGGTCGCCCAGTACGCCGGCGAGCTGCCGCTGCTGGTCTTCAACGCCATCTTCGGCCTCCCCGACGCGCACGGGCCCGGCATGGTCGCCGCGATGAGCAAGATGTTCGACAGCGCCTCGCCGGAGGAGGTCGCCGAGGCGTTCCCCGTGATCGAGTGGTACGTCACCGACCTGGTGGCGCTGAAGAAGCGCCGCCGCGGCCAGGACGTGACCTCCTGGCTGCTCGACCACCCGGCCCGGCTGACCGACCGGGAGGTCGTCGACCAGCTGCTGACCGCGATGAGCGCCGGCTACACCCCCATGACCAGCCTCATCAGCAACGCCCTCTCCCGGATGCTGTCCGACCCCCGCTACTACCGCACCATCTCCGCCGGCGCGCTCACCGCCTCCGACGCCATCGCGGACGTGCTGTGGAACGACCCGCCGATGATGAACTTCTCCATCCACTTCCCCCGCCGGGACGTGGACCTGCACGGCACCTGGATCCCCGCCGGCACCCCGGTGGTCATCTCCTACACGGCGGCCAACACCTGCCCCGCCGACCTGCCGCCGGGGCCGCGCGCCGACACCGGCGCCCACCTGTCCTTCGCCGCGGGGCCGCACTCCTGCCCCGCCAGGCAGCCCGCGGTGCTCATCGCCACCGCCGCCATCGACCGCCTCACGGCGTGGCTGTGCGACATCCACCTCGCCGTTCCCTACGGGCAGCTCACCTGGCGCCCGGGGCCCTTCCACCGGGCCCTGACCGCGCTGCCAGCCCGCTTCACGCCGATCGCACCCGATCAGAAGGGAACCAGCCCATGGTCAACCGCACCACAGGCCGGCGCGTCCCCCGCCGGCCCGACGGCCGGCCCGACGGCCGGTCCACCGCCCGGCCCATCGTCATCGACCCCGAGGGCCGCGACATCCGCGGCGAGGCCGCGCGCCTCCGCGCCGCCGGGCCGGCCGTTCGCGTAGTCCTGCCCGGCGGCGTGACCGCCTGGGCCATCACCGGACACACCCTCACCAAGCAGCTCCTGACCGATCCCCGCGTCTCCAAGGGGGCCTTCGGGTACGGCTTTCACTACTGCCTGGGGGCGCCGCTGGCCCGGCTGGAGGCGTCGGTGGCGCTGCCCGCGCTCTTCGCGCGCTTTCCCGGGCTGAGCCTGGCCGACGCCGCCGGGGCGCGGCCGACCGACTCCTTCATCTCGCACGGCTTCCGCGCCCTGCCGGTCCGCCTGCTGCCAGCGCACCGCGGCCGCCGCCTCGCGGCGTGACCCCCTGGTTTCGGGAAGGGGCGGGGTAGGGGAACATGTACATGCCACCGGCCGGGGGCTGCGCGCGGTCGCACGGGATGTGTCGCGTGTCCGGCGGACCACCCTGAATTCCGGGAGTACCGTCATGAGAAGAAGCCGCACGTGGTGGCGGCGGGCCACAGTCCCCGCCCTCGCCGCACTCGCCGCCCTCGCCGCGCTGTGCCTGTTCCAGCCCGCCGCCGCTCAGGGCGCTCAAGGCGCTCAAGGTGCCGACGCCGACCGGCCGTTGCAGGAGCCGGTGCGGATCATGCCGCTCGGCGACTCCATCACCGGCTCACCCGGCTGCTGGCGGGCCCTCCTCTGGCAGGACCTGGTCGACGCCGGCTACGCCGGCATCGACTTCGTCGGCACGCTGGCCGGCCAGGGCTGCGGGTTCGCGTACGACGGCGAGAACGAGGGCCACGGCGGGATCCTCGCCACCAACATGGCCGACCAGAACCAGCTTCCCGCCTGGCTGTCGGCCACCAACCCCGACGTCGTCCTGATGCACCTGGGCACCAACGACGTGTGGAGCGCCCGCTCCACCGACACGATCCTCGCCGCCTACACCACGCTGGTGGAGCAGATGCGGGCCCACAACCCGCGGATGGAGATCCTGGTCGCGCAGATCATCCCCATGGACTCCGCCCAGTCCTGCGCCACGTGCGCTGAGGGGGTCGTCGACCTGAACGCCGCGATCCCCGACTGGGCCGCCTCGCTCAGCACCGAGGCGTCCCCGGTCACCGTCGTCGACCAGTGGACCGGCTTCGACACGGCCACCGACACCTACGACGGCGTCCACCCCAACGACGCGGGCAACCGCAAGATCGCCGACGCCTGGTACCCGTCGCTGACGGAGGCGTTGAGCGACTGACCGAGGGCTGACACCCGCATCGGGGGCGAACGACCGGGCACCGCCGGGCCGTTCGCCCCCGATCTCCGTTTCGGGGAGGGCCGCGGTGGGGGAGATGTCCCCTGCCGGGTTCCCTGCGTTCACCCCGCGCTCGTCGGCCCGAAGGGCCCCTCTGGTTCGATCCACCTCGTTTGGCATCAACTCGCCACGTTGGAGGGCTTCGTGGACAACCCAGGACCGAGCCGCCGTCGCTTCCTCACCTACGCCTCCGGCGGTCTCGCCGCGGGCACCCTGCCGCTGGCCGTCGCCACCGCCGCACCGGCGCGCGCCCAGGCCCAACCCCGCTTCAGCAGCGATCCCTTCGCGCTCGGCGTCGCCTCCGGCGACCCGCTGCCCGACGGCGTGGTCCTGTGGACCCGCATCGCCCCCGAGCCGCTGGCCGAGGACGGCCTCGGCGGCCTCGGCGAGCGCTGGACCCTGCCCGTCACCTGGCAGATCGCCGAGGACGACCGCTTCCGCAGGGTGGTGCGTTCCGGCGTGGAGCTCGCAACGCCCGAGCTGGGCTACGCCGTTCACGCCGAGGTGGACGGACTGCGCCCCGGCCGCGACTACTTCTACCGCTTCCGCGTCGGCGGCGAGATCAGCGAGACCGGCCGCACCCGCACCGCCGCCTCCGCCCGCACCTCGCCCGACTCGCTCTCCTTCGGCTTCGTCAGCTGCAACAACTACTCCGACGGCCACTTCACCGCCTTCCGGCACCTCGCCGAGGAGGACCTCGACCTCGTCGTCCACCTCGGCGACTACATCTACGAGGGCCCCGGCCACGACGAGATCGGCCGCGCCCACCTCCCCGCCGCGGAGATCTTCTCCCTCACCGACTACCGGGTGCGCTACAGCCAGTACAAGTACGACCCGGACATGAAGGCGGCCCACGCCGCGTTCCCGTGGGTGGTGATCCTCGACGACCACGAGCTGGACAACAACTGGGCCGACGACCTCGACGGCGACGACAACGGCGGCGAGGCGTTCCTCGCGCGCCGCACGGCGGCGTTCCAGGCGTACTACGAGAACATGCCGCTGCGCCGATCCGCCATGCCCGCCGGCCCCGACGCCCGCCTCTACCGGCGGCTGACCTACGGGCAGCTGGCGGAGTTCAACGTGATCGACACCCGGCAGTACCGCGACAACCAGGCGTGCGGCGACGGGCGGCAGTTCGACTGCGCCGAGCGGCTCGACCCGGCACGCACCATCCTCGGTGAGGAGCAGGAGCGCTGGCTGCTCGACGGACTCGGCCGCTCCCGGGCCACCTGGAACGTGCTGGCCAATCAGATCTTCATGTTCCAGGCCGACTCGGCCGAGGGCGAGCTCCAGGCGTTCGGCATGGACACCTGGGACGGTTACGCCGCCGCGCGGCAGCGCGTCTTCGATGGCATCCAGCAGCGCGGCGTGGAGAACTTCGTCGTCGTCACCGGCGACGCGCACCGCGCCGTCGCCGCCGACCTCAAGGCCGACTTCGGCAACCCCGAGTCGGCCACGATCGGCACGGAGTTCCTCGGCACGTCGGTCAGCTCCGGCGGCGACGGCGTGGACCAGGACGAGCTGGGGCGCGTCTGGCTGGCCGAGAACCCGCACATGCGCTTCCACAGCGTGCAGCGCGGCTACGCGCGGTGCGAGCTGACGCGGAGCGAGTGGCGTACCGACTACCGGGTCGTGCCGTACGTCACGCAGCCCGGCGCGCCGGTCACCACCCGCGCCAGCGTGTACGTGGCGGCGGGGGAGGCGGGCATCCAGCAGGTGACGGAGTGAGGCGCGCTACGACAGGCGGTCGTCCCGGCAGGAGTTGATGCCCAGCTGCGAGGCACGGCCGCGCCATCCCTCTGCTCGGCGCTGCCCTCTTCGCTCACGACGCGACTACCGACCGCAGCGTGTGATCAGGGGCAGGGTACTGCGATCCCCAGGGCCGTATGCGGCACATGACGCTTGACGGCCGGAGAGTGGCCGCTTAGCGTCCTGTATCGATAAAAGAGCCCGGTGGAGGCCGGGCGACAGCGAGCCAGGAGAGAGGCACCATGTCCGTACGGCGCGGCACCGCCATCATCAACCTCGACATTGAGGGCCCGGCCATCAGCCGCCACCTCTACGGGCACTTCGCTGAGCACCTCGGCCGTTGCGTCTACGGCGGCTTCTGGGTCGGCGAGGACTCCCCGATACCGAACGAGGGCGGCATCCGGCTCGACATCGTCGAGGCGCTGCGGGCCCTGGACATCCCGAACCTGCGGTGGCCGGGCGGCTGTTTCGCCGACGAGTACCACTGGATGGACGGCATCGGGCCGAGGGACGAGCGCCCCCGGATGGTCAACACCCACTGGGGCAACGTCGAGGAGAACAACCACTTCGGCACCCACGAGTTCATGGCGCTGTGCGAGCTGCTGGGCGCCGAGCCGTACATCAGCGGCAACGTCGGCAGCGGCACGGTCCGCGAGATGAGCGAGTGGGTGGAGTACCTCACGCGCGACGGCGACAGCCCGATGGTGCGGCTGCGCAAGGCAAACGGGCGCGAGGAGTCGTGGCGGGTGCGCTTCTGGGGCCTGGGCAACGAGACCTGGGGCTGCGGCGGCAACATGCGGGCCGAGGCGTACGCCGACCTGGCGCGCCAGTACGCCACCTACTGCCGCGACCACGGCGACAACAAGCTCTACCGCATCGCCGCGGGCGCCGCCGGCGACGACTACGTCTGGACCGAGGCGCTGATGAAGCAGCTGAACCACCTGGGCTGCCAGCGCCAGCCGCGCCCCCTCTACCAGGCGGTCTCCTTCCACCACTACACGGTCCCCGGGACGTGGGACGCGAAGGGCAGCGCGACGGACTTCACGACCGACGACTACTACCGCACGATGGCCGCCGCCCGCCGGATCGACGAGATCATCGCCGGGCACGCCGCCGTCATGGACTGCTACGACCCGGGCAAGCGGGTCGGGCTGGTCTGCGACGAGTGGGGGACGTGGTTCGACGTCGAGCCCGGCACCAACCCCGGCTTCCTGCACCAGCAGAACGCGATGCGGGACGCCCTGGTGGCCAGCCTCCACTTCGACATCTTCCACCGCCACGCCGACCGCCTGGTGATGGCGAACATCGCGCAGACCGTGAACGTCCTCCAGGCGATGATCCTCACCAGCGAGGACGACCCGGCCCAGCTCCTGCTGACCCCGACGTACCACGTCTTCGAGATGAACCGGCGCCACCAGGACGCCGCCTCGCTCGCCGTGCACCTGCGCACCGAGGGCACCACGCGGCGGGTGGGGGAGGACCAGGAGCTGGAGACGGTCTCGATCTCGGCCAGCGTGCGGGACGGCGCGGTGCTGATCTCCCTGACCAACCTGGACGCCGAGGAGCCCGCCGCCCTCACCCTCGACCTGCGCGGCCGGGCGATCGGCGAGGCCGTCTCCCGCATCCTCACCGCCGACTCGCCCCAGGCCCACAACACCTACGCCGACCCGGCGGCCGTGGCCCCGCGCCCCTTCGACGGGGTGACCCGCACGGGCGACGGCACGGGCCTGCGCGTCGAGCTGCCGCCCCACTCCTTCGCCACCGTCGAGGCGCCGCTGCTGTAGGCGCGTTACGGCAGCATGTCCATCGGAAGGTGAGCGAAGGTGATGCGCTGGTAGTAGGGCGGGGTCGGGTACTCGGGGGTCGGCACGCCGTTCTCGTACAGGACGCCCACGGAGCCGGAGGCGGCGATCTCGACGAGGTCGGAGTACCCGGCGGGGCCGTCGTGGATGACCGGGCCGGTGCTCCAGGTCTCGGCGTCGTCGTCGCTGACGGAGAGGGTGAGGTCCTCGCGCACGGAGGCGGAGCCGGGGGCCGAGAAGACCAGGCGGCCCGGGTCGGTGCCCGACAGCGCGAGCACCGAGCCCTGCACCACCGGGGCCACCAGGTCGGGGACGTCCTCGTAGGGGTGGTCGAACGAGGCGCCGCCGTCGCTGCTGACGGTCGCGGCGCGGGTGCCCTCGCTGCTGCCGTACTGGTCGCGGGCGTTGAAGTAGACCGTGCCGTCGCTCAGCTCGGCGACGGACGACTCGTTGGGGTTGACCACGCCCGTCAGCGGGGTGTCGACGCCGCCCAGCTCCCAGGTGCGGCCGTGGTCGTCGCTGTAGAGGGAGTGCGCGCCGTAGAGCCGGTCGTCCAGGCAGTCGATGCCGGAGTCCTCCGGCGGGGCGACCGAGTGGTTGCCCGGCACCACCAGGCGCCCGGCGTGCTCGCCGCGGGTGAGCTGGATGGCGTGGCCCGGGCCGCCCACGAAGTGGCGCCAGCTGTCGGGCCGGACGTCGGTGGTGATCTCCACCGGCTCCGTCCAGCTGGTGCCGTTGTCGTCGCTGAACAGGATGAAGGAGCGGCGCGTCTCCTTGGCGTCGGCCGCGCCGCAGCGGATGTCGTCGCCGGTGACGGAGCCACCGGTGCGGGTGGTGTTGAGCACGATCTGCCCGGTCTCCCGGTCCAGCACCGGCACCGGGTTGCCGAACTTGTTGGTGCCGTCGTCCAGGATCACCTCGATCGGGCCCCAGGTGACGCCGCCGTCCGCCGAGCGCTTCATCACCAGGTCGATGTTGCCGTTGTCGCCGGAGCCGTTGACGCGGCCCTCGGCGAACGCCAGCAGCGTGCCGTCGGCGGCCTGCACCACCGCCGGGACGCGGAAGGTGTGGTATCCGCCCTCGCCCTGCTGGAAGACCGTGCTGTACCACACGGTGTGTCCGGGGGCGGCGTGCGCGGTGCCGCCACCGCTTACGGCGGCGAAGGAGGTCGCCAGCACGAGGCCGGCGGTCATGAGGCGGGCCGATCGGGCCTTCCGCAGCCTGGTCATGCTCACTCCGTCCGGGAGTCGCGGGATTCAGGGGGAGTCGAGGGCCCGCCGGACGCGGGCCTCGAAGTGGGCCCGGTGCTCGGCGCGCCGGGCGGCGTCGGGCGGCGGCACGTTCGGTGCGCCGATCTGTGCCGCGTCCTCGTCCAGGTACGTCGGCACCGGTGCTTCGAACAGCGCCCACCGCGTCAGGGCGGCGCGCAGCTCGCTCAGGGAGCGCGCGCTGCCGGGGCCGTCGATGAGGTTGTGCAGCTCGTGCGGGTCGGCCGCCAGGTCGAACAGGGCATCCGGCGCGCGGTCGTGATCCCCGCTCAGCAGCAGCTTGTGGGTCCGGGTGCGGGCCATGGCCACCGGGCCGAAGGTGCGGTTCTCGGCGAAGACGCACGCCCGGTCGGCACCGGGGTCGGCCAGGTTCAGGCCAGGGGTCGGGGGAGGGGTCGTCAGCTCGGCCGTGGCGCAGGCGGCGAGGATGGTGGGGGCCAGGTCGACGAGCGAGACCAGGGCCTCGCTGCGCTCCCCGCGCCGCTCGCCCCCGGCCCCGGAGGCCGGGAACTTCACCAGCAGCGGCACCTTCACCAGCGGGTCGTACATGGGACCATTCTTTAGTAGCAGATGGTGAAAACCAAGATACTCACCGTGGTCGGATGTAAAGATGATGAGACTGTCGTCGTAGAGCCCGGCGTCACGCAGGTGGTCCAGCAGCCGCCCGATCTGGTGGTCCAGCTGGGTGATGCTGGCGTAGTAGTGCGCCATGACCCGGCGCAGCACCGGCTCGGTCAGCGCCTCGTCGGCGTAGTCGAAGTAGCCCTGCCGGTGCGGCAGATCGGCCGCGGGGACGCGCTCGGTCCAGCCGGGCGGCGGCGCCAGCGCCGCCGGGTCGTACAGCTCGTCCCAGGGCGCGGGCGGGTCGAAGGGGTGGTGCGGCTTGACGAACGACACGTGCAGCAGGCCGCCGCCCTCCGCCGTCCAGCCCTCCAGCTCCGCCAGCGCCCGCTCGCCGATCCACGTCGTCGAGTGCCACTCCTCCGGCAGGTCCGAGCGGCCGGTGCCGAAGGAACGCCAGTACGAGGCGGGGGCGAGCGGCCGCAGGTGCGCCTCCTGGTCGACGAGGTCGACGACCGGCGCCAGCCCGGCCTCGCGCAGCTCACGGTGGTAGTCGTCGTCGTAGCGGCCGGGCCCGTGCTGCTCGGCCAGCGCCATCCGGTCGTAGCCGACGTCGAGGTAGGTGGGCGTGAAGTGCATCTTGCCGACGGCGGCGGTGCGGTAGCCGGCGCGCCGCAGCGCCCTGGGGAAGGTGTCGAGGGCCGGGGGCAGCGTGGAGTGGTTGGTCCAGCCGCCGTGCTGGTGCGGGTAGAGGCCGGTCAGCAGCGAGTAGCGGGAGGGCGTGCAGATCGGCAGCGGGCAGAACGCCTCGGCGAAGCGCACGCCGTCCGCCGCGAGCCGGTCCAGGTGCGGCGTCCGCACGTCCGGGTGCCCGGCCGCGCCCAGGCAGTCCCAGCGGAACTGGTCGGCCTGGACCAGCAGCACGTTCGGCCGCTTCGGCGCGTCCGCGCCGGTCACGCGGCCCCACCCGGGGCCGCGCCCCGGACCCCGCCCATCGCCCCGCCGGGGGCTGCGCCCCCGTTCCCCTGCGGCGCCGCGCGCCGGGCCCCCTGCGGAGCCGCGCCCCGGGTGCCGTGCCCACCCACCCCTTCGAGGGTGTGGGCAGTCTCCGCCGGAGGGCGGAGGGCGGGCCCGCCCCCGGCCGCCTGGGGTGCCGCCGCAGCGGCGCCCGGGGCCGCCACCGCCTCCAGGAAGCCCATCCGCGTCAACGCGGCGCGCAGTGCCGCTCGCTGGCCCGCGTCCAGCGAACGCAGCGGCGGGCGGCACGGGCCGCAGTCCGGACCGACCAGGGCGCTGGCCGCCTTGAAGCCGGCCAGCTCGCCGGCGTACCCGCAGGCCGCGTCGATCGCCTCCTGCGCCAGGAACTGGCAGGCGCGCGCCTCCGCCTGCTCGCCGCGCGCCACATGGTCCAGCATCCGCCGGTACAGCGGCGCGGCGAAGTTGTACGCCGACCCGATGGCGGCGCGCGCGCCGAGCGCGAGAGAGGCCAGCAGCAGCCGCGCGCTGCCCACGTACACCTCGCAACCCGGCGTCTCCTCCGCCAGCTTGAGGCAGACCTGGAGGTCGGCCAGGTCGCCGTGGGCGAACTTGACCCCCGCGAAGCCCGGCACCCGCTCCCGCGCCGCCCGCAGCAGCTCGCCGGCGGGCAGGCCCACCCCCGTCACCGACGGGATGTGGTAGTAGATGAACGGCAGCCCGGGCGCCGCCTCCACCAGCCGCGCGACGAAGTCGGCCAGCGCCGCGGCGTTGTCCGGCCGGTGGAAGTAGGGCGGCACCGCGGAGATGGCCCGCGCCCCGGCGCGCTGCGCGTGCTCCGCCAGCGCCCGCGCCTCGCCGAGGCTGGTGTGCCCGACGTGCGCGATCACGTCCAGCCGCCCGTCGGCCACCTCGCACCACCGCTCCAGCAGCAGCATCCGCTCGGCCGTGCTGAGCGAGGCGCCCTCGCCGGCCGTGCCGCCGACGTAGACCGCGGGGGAGCCCCACGCCAGCACCGCGTCGGCCTGCCGCTCCACGGTGTCCAGCGCCAGGCCGCCGTCCTCGTCGAACGGCGTGAACACGGCGGTGAGCAGGCTCATCACCGGGTCGGCGGTCGCGTACGGCAAGGCGTCCATGGGTTCCCTCTTTCGTTCGGTCCGTGCGTGCGCGCGGTCAGTCCCTGCGGGTGTCGGTCAGCTCCAGGAAGTCGCGCTGGTCGACGGCGAGTCCGGACACGGACCTGTCCAGCCCGTGCAGCGAGGGCCGCGTCGCGATGCCGACCGCCCACGCCTCCTCCACCAGCACCTCGTTCAGCCGCGCCCACGCCGCGCGCTGCGCGTCCGGCGTGACGGCGGTCCTCGCCTCCTCCACCGCGTCGGCGTACGCCCGCGGCAGGTTCTCGCCGAGCATCACGTTGTCGGTCGTCGGCAGCATCTGCCGGCCGCGCGCCACCAGCGACGGCGACTGGAGGTTGTTCGGCTGCGCCGCCACGCAGCACTCCAGGTTGCTGGCGAACAGCTCCTCCAGGAACGTCGTCTGCTCCATCGGGTCGATGTTCAGCGTGAAGCCGATCTCCTCGAAGTCCGCCTGGATGATCTGGAGGATGTCGATGGCGCCCGGCTCGTCGCCGACGCCGGCGGTGGCCTCGCGCGGGCCGCCCGCGTCCCGCAGCATCGCCTCGGCCGCCGCCAGGTCGTAGGCGCTGGAGGTCATGAACTCCTCGTCGAACGCCGGGGAGGAGGGCATGAACGCCGTGTAGATGGGCTCGCCGATGCCGAAGCGGACCTGCTCGATGATCCGCTCCCGGTTGATCGCCCGCGCCAGCGCCTGCCGCAGCGCCTTGTTGTCGAACGGCGGGCGCGAGGCGTTCATGAAGAACAGGTCCATCCGGCCGCCGCCCTCCACCAGCGTGAAGCGGTCGAGCAGCCGGTCCTCGTGCCGCGGCGCCAGGTAGACCGCGCCGTCCACGTCGCCCGACTCCAGGGCGCTGACCAGGGACTCCTCGTCGCGGAAGAAGCGGAACTCTATCTCGTCCAGCCGCGGCAGGCCGCGGTCCCAGTAGTCGGGATTGCGGCGGACCACCAGCTGCCGGTCGCGGGTGAAGGAGTCCATCAGAAACGGCCCGGAGCCGGCCGGCTCGGTCTCCAGCCTGGCCGCGTCGTTGCGGCCGGCCGGGACGAGGGGGAAGGCGAACATCCAGTCCAGCACCAGCTCGTCGGGCGTCGGCGCCGTGAAGTCCAGCCGCACCGTGCGCCGGCCGGTCGCCGTGGCGCCGTCGATGAACGCCGAGGGCTCGGCCATCGTGTAGCCCGCCTCCGGATCCTTGGCCCGCCGCACGCCCTCCACCACGTCGTCGGCGGTCACCGCGCCGCCGGAGTGGAAGGTCTGCTCCCGCAGCGTGATCTCCACCGAGCGGTGGTCGGCGGCGAACTCCCAGCGCTCCGCGCCCGCCGGCCGGGCCTTGTAGCCGTCGGCGTAGTCCAGCAGGTAGGTGTAGAAGGCGTGGATGTGGATCGCGGAGTTGGTCTGGTAGGGGTCGAACTGCATGATCTGCGTCGTCCCCAGCGTCAGCCGCCCGTCCGAGGCGCTTGACCCCTCGCCGCAGGCGGCCAGCAGCGGCACGCCGAGCAGCGAGCCGGCCGAGGCGGCCCCTCCGGCCTTCAGCAGGGATCGGCGACTCGGGCTCGCGCTCGGCCGCCGGGAGGCGGGTACTGCCATGGCAGGCTCCTCACAAACAACGGTGTGTGTCAGGAAAGGCGAATGCGCGGGTCGAGGTAGGCGTAGACGATGTCGACCAGCAGGTTCAGGCAGAGGAACGCGGCGACCACGAAGAGCACGCCGCCCTGCACGACGGCGTAGTCGCGTTCGCCGATGGAGGTGTAGAGCAGCCGCCCGAGGCCGGGGTAGTTGAACACCGCCTCGATGACGACCGTGCCGCCGAGGAAGCCGCCGAGCTGGATTCCGACGATCGTGACCGTCGGCAGGGCGGCGTTGCGCAGCCCGTGCCGCCAGATCACGCGCCGCTCGGGCACGCCCTTGGCCCGCGCGGTGCGGATGAAGTCGCGGCCCATCACCTCCCGCATGGAGGCGGCCAGGAAGCGCGCGACGACGCTGGAGGCGTGCACGGCGATGGCGAGCGCGGGCAGGATCGTGGCCTCCAGCGCCCCGCCGGGGTCGGTGAGGAAGGGCACGTAGTCGCTGGTGGAGGGCAGCGCGTCGAGCTGCACCGCGAAGGCGATGATGAACAGCAGCCCGAGCCAGAACGCCGGGATGGACAGGCCGAGTGTGAGGTACGCCTGGATGGCGCGCCCGGCGGCCGAGCGCGGCCACAGCGCCACGACCAGCCCGGCCGGGAGCGCGATCAGCAGCGTCAGCGTCATGGCGAACGCCGCCAGCTGCACCGTGGCCGGCACGGTGTCCATCAGCGTGGACCACACCGACTCGGCGGAGAAGTAGGAGGTGCCGAGGTCGCCGGTGAGGGCGTTGCCGAGCCACACGCCGTACTGCTCGATCACGGACCGCTCCAGGCCGAGGCGTTCGCGGGTGGCGGCCAGCTCGGCTCCGGAGGCGTCCGGGCCGGTCAGCACGGTCGCCGGGTCGCCGGGCAGCGCGAAGGCGAACGCCCACACCGCGATCGAGCCGAGGAAGAGGACGACCGCGAACTGCAACAGGCGGCGGACGAGGTAGGCGTACATCAGAGCGTCCCCTCCCGCGCTCCGCTGGACACCGCCGTGCCCACCGCCCGTTGCAGCCCACGTCCCACCCGGTCGAGGCAGAAGACCGTGAAGGCCAGGCAGAGACCGGGGAAGACCCCGTACCAGGGGCTCTGGTAGAGGTACGAGCGCGCTTCCTGGAGCATCGCGCCCCAGGACGGCGCGGGCGGCGGGGTGCCGAGCCCCAGCAGGCTCAGCCCCGCCTCGACCACCACCGCGAGGGAGGCGGTCACGACGAGCTGGACCAGGATCGGTCCGAGGATGTTCGGCAGCACGGTGCGGAACATGGTGTCGGCGGGGGGCGCGCCCATGCCGCGCGAGGCGACGACGAAGTCCTGTTCCCGGATGGCGAGGGTCGCCGCCCGCGTCAGCCGCCCGAACTCGGGCACGGCGCCGATGCCGATGGCGAGGATGAGGTTCCCCCGGCCCGGGCCGAGCACGGCGATGATGACGAGGGCGAGGAGGATGCCGGGCACGGCCAGCAGCAGGTCAAGGAGCCGCATCGCCACCGAGTCCACCCACCGGCCGAGGTAGCCGGCGGCGAGCCCGAGCGGTACGCCGACGAGCGCGCCGAGCGCGGCGGCGCCGAAGCCGACGAGGAGCGAGGCGCGGGCGCCGAAGATGAGGCGGGAGAGGATGTCCCGCCCCAGCTCGTCCGTGCCGAGCAGGTGCGAGGCGCCGGGGCCGAGGAGGTTCTCCTCGCTCTGCTCATTCGGATCGAACGGCGCGACGAGCGGTGCGAGCAGCGCGACGAGGATGAGGACGCCGAGACCCGTGGCCCCGACGAGCGCACTGCGCGACCGCGCGAACCGCCGCACGGCGCCGAATCGCTGGGGGCCCCGGCGGGGAGGGGAGTCTCCCCCGCCCGCCCTCCCCTCGGGGCTCCGCCCCGGACCCCGTTCGCCGCCCACACCCCGGCACCCCACCCCGGGCTGGGCGCCGTGGTCAGTCGCGCCGGGCTGGGCGCCGTCGTCGGCCGCCCCGGGCTGGGCGTCGTCGTCGGCCACCCCTGGGTGGGGTGCCGGGGTGTGGGCGGCCGGCGGGCCGGGGGCGGAGTCCTCGGGGTCCTTGCGCAGTGGCTCGTCGCTCATGGGCCCACCACCTTCTCCGCCCCGCCGTCCGCCGCCGGGCCGTCCGCGAGGACGACCCGCTCGGCGAAGTGGCACGCCGTCAGTCCGCCCTCCAGCCCCCGCAGCACCGGCTCCTCCCGCCCGCACCGCTCCTCCGCGAACGCGCACCGCGTCCGGAAGCGGCACCCCGACGGCGGATCCGCCGGGCTCGGCACGTCCCCGCCGAGCGGCGCCCTGAGGCGTTTCTCCCGCCCCGCCGGATCGGGGATCGGCACCGACGCCAGCAACGCCCGCGTGTAGGGGTGACACGGCTGCCGGTAGACGCGGTCGGCCGGTCCCGTCTCCACGATCTTGCCGAGATACATCACGGCCACCTCGTCGGCCACCTGCCGCACCACCGACAGGTCGTGGCTGACGAACAGGTACGCCATCCCGGACTCGGCCTGGAGGTCGGCCAGCAGGTTCAGCACCTGGGCCTGGACCGAGACGTCCAGCGCCGAGACCGGCTCGTCGAGGATCAGCAGCCGGGGCTGGAGCGCCAGCGCCCGCGCGATCGCCACGCGCTGCCGCTGCCCGCCGGAGAACTCCGCCGGGAAGCGGTCGACGTGCTCCGGCAGCAGCCCGACCCGGTCGAACAGGTCCAGCACGCGGGCCCGCCGCGCGGTGCGGCTGAAGCCGCCGGCGAGGCGCAGCGGCTCGGCGACGTTGTCGCCCACGGTCAGCCGGGGATTGAGGGAGGCGAACGGGTCCTGATACACCATCTGGACCTGCCGCCGCACGTGCCGCAGCTCGGCGCGGCCCGCGCGCGCGAGCTCGCGGCCCGCGACGCTGATCGAGCCGCCGGTGGGGTCGATCAGCCGCAGCATCATCCGCGCCAGCGTGGACTTGCCGCAGCCCGACTCCCCGACGAGCCCGAGCGTGCGCCCCGGCTGGATCTCGAACGAGACGCCGTCCACGGCATGCACCCACCCGGAGGCGCGGGCGAACACCCCGCCCCGGATGGGGAACCGCTTCCGCACGTCCCGCACGGCCAGCACCGGCGCGACGGCCCGTTCTTCCCCGCCCACGGTCCCCGCCCCCGGGTGGGGTGCCGGGGTGAGGGCGGCCGGGGGTACGGGGGCGGAGCCCTCGCCCACCTCGTCCGGGAAGTGGCACGCGCTCAGGCCCCCGCCGTCCGCGGCCGCGCGCAGCGCCGGGCGCTGCACCGCGCACACCTCCCGGTCGCCCCCCACCGGGCACCGCGGCGCGAACGCACACCCCTCCGGCAGCCGGATCGGATCCGGCGGCTGCCCCGGAATCGGCGCCAGCCGCCGCACCGTCACGTCCAGCCGCGGCAGCGAGTTCAGCAGCGCCGCCGTGTACGGGTGCCGGGGCCGCGCGAACAGCTCCCGCACCGAGCCGGTCTCCACCACCCGCCCGGCGTACATCACGCACACCCGGTCGGCGGTCTCCGCGATCACCCCCAGGTCGTGCGTGATCAGCACCGTCGCCGCGCCCGTCTCCCGCGCCGCGACCTGCAGCACGTCCAGGATCTGCGCCTGCACGCTCACGTCCAGCGCCGTCGTCGGCTCGTCGGCGATCAGCACCCGCGGCTGATTGGCGATCGCCATCGCGATCACCGCCCGCTGGCACATGCCTCCCGAGAACTGGTGCGGATATCCGTCGTACCGGCCCTCGGGGTGGGGAACGCCGACCAGCTCCAGCAGCTCGACGGTGCGGGCGCGTGCCGCGCGGGCGGAGAGCGAGTGGTCGTGGACGCGCAGCGTCTCCGCGATCTGGTCGCCGACCCGCTGCACCGGGTTGAGCGCCGAGATCGGGTCCTGGAAGACCATCGCCACGTCCCGGCCCAGCACCCGCCGCAGCTCCTGCTCGGGCATGGCCAGCAGGTCGGCGCCGTCGAGCAGCGCCTGCCCGCTCACGCGGCGGACGTTCCCGGCCGAGAGCAGGCCGAGCGCCGCCAGCACCGTGACGCTCTTGCCCGAGCCCGTCTCCCCGACGACGCCGAGCGTCTCGCCGGTCGTGACCTCGTAGCTGACGCCGTCCACGGCCCGCACCACGCCGGCGGGCGTGGTGAACTCGACCGTGAGGTCCTTCAGGCTCAGCACCGAACCGGCCCTCCCGGGCATGCTGATGGATATCCTACAAGTTGGTGGGACCGTAGGATCATGACACAAACGCTGTCAAGGGTGTGGTACGAGTTGAGCGACACAGAGCGGAAAAGACCCGTGCGGCGGACATTCCAGCGGCTGCCCGATGCCGCGCCCGTGCACAAGACCGTGCAGGACGAGATACGGCACTACATCATCGAGCACGGCCTGCGCCCCGGCGATCCCCTCAAGCCGGAGGCCGAGCTGGCGCGCATCTTCGGCGTCAGCCGCAACTCGGTGCGCGAGGCCGTCAAGGCGCTGGAGTCCACCGGCGTCCTGGAGACCCGGCGGGGCAGCGGCGTATATATCAAGGACTTCTCCTTCGCCCCGCTGCTCGACAACCTCCCCTACGGCCTGATGCAGGGCCCGCGCGCCCTGGGAGAGCTGGTGGCGCTGCGCAAGGCGCTGGAGTCGGCCATGATCGCCGACGCCATGCGGGAGCTGACCCCCGCCAGCGTCGCCGCGCTGCGCGCGGAGCTGGCCGCCATGCTGGAGCGCGCCGAGCGCAAGGAGAGCTTCGCCGAGCAGGACCGGGCCTTCCACCGGCTGCTCTTCACCGACCTGGGCAACGCCATGCTGCTCCGGCTCTTCGACCTCTTCTGGGTCGCCTACCACCGGGCGGCGCCCTCGGTGCCGCACCGCGACCCCATGGAGATCTACCGCAACCACGCCGCGATCCTCGACGCGGTCCTCAGCGGCGACCCCGAGCAGGCCAGGGACGCCGTGCGCCAGCACTACGTCGGCCTGGAGGAGCGCATCACCGACTCACTCGCCTAGGCCGCGGCCGCCCCTGGCGCGCGCACCCTAGCGCGCGCAGCGAAAGCCGATATTGCCACCCGAGCTGTCCGGCGTATTGCTGCTGCGGGCCGCCACCCGGTACCGGTTGCAGTAGGACTCGTGACACATGTACGAGCCGCCGCGCATCACCCGCGCCTCGCCCTCCGGCGGGCCGGCCGGGTCGCGGCGCGGGCCGGTGACGTGCCAGTCCGGGCTGAACCAGTCGGCGCACCACTCCCACACGTTCCCCGACACGCTGTACAGCCCGTAGCCGTTGGGCTCGTACGCATCGACCGGCGCGGTCCCGAGATATCCGTCCTCCCCCGTGTTCTTGAAGGGGAAGCGGCCCTGCCAGATGTTGCAGCGGTGCTCGCCGCCGGGCGTCAGCTCGTCTCCCCACGGGTACCGAGCGCCGACCAGCCCGCCGCGCGCGGCGTACTCCCACTCCGCCTCCGTCGGCAGCCGCAGGCCCGCCCAGTCGCAGAACGCCGCCGCGTCCGCCCACGACACGTGCACCACCGGGTGGTCCCAGCGGTCCTCGACCGACGACCCCGGTCCCTCAGGCCGCCGCCAGTCCGCGCCCGGCGCGCCGCACCACCACGGCGTCACCTCCGGCCGCCGCGAGCGCCGGCGCAGCTCGGCCGGCAGGAACCCGGCGTAGACGAAGCTCCAGCCGAAGCGCTCGGCGTCCGTGACATACCCGGTGGCCTCGACGAACGCCGCGAAGCGCCGGTTGGTCACGGCGTGGACGTCGATCTCGAACGCCGCCACCCGCACCTCGCGCACCGGCCCCTCGCCGTCCGCCGGAAAGCCGGCCTCGTCGTCGGCCCCCATCAGGAACGCCCCGCCCGGCAGCGCCACCATCTCCCCGGCCCCGGCCCCGTCCGTCAGCGCGACGCGCACGGGCGCGGCCACGGCCACCGGCTCCCGCTCTGGCTCCGCCGGGCCACGCCCCGGCGCACAGCACGCTCCACCCATCCCCATCCCCGTCCCCATTCTCCGTCACAGCCAGCCGTTGCGCCGAAAGCCCCGGTACATCAGCACGCAGACGGTGGCGATCAGCGACAGCACCATCGGGTATCCGAATGTCCAGGTGAGCTCCGGCATGTGATCGAAGTTCATGCCGTAGACGCCGCAGATCATGGTCGGGGCGGCCAGGATCGCCACCCAGGCACTGATCTTGCGCATGTCCTCGTTCTGCTTGACGGTCACCTGCGCCAGGTTGGCCTGGAGGATGGAGTCGATCAGTGTGTCGTAGCCCGTGAGGTGCTCGCAGGTGCGCGCCAGCAGGTCGCAGACGTCCCCGAAGTACCGGCGTATGTCGGGGGTGACGATCGCGAACGGCTCCTCCGCCAGCCGCCGCAGGGGACCCGTCAGCGGGGTCACGGCCCGCTTCAGCTCCAGCAGCTCCCGCTTGAGCTGGTAGATGTGGCCGGAGTCCGCGCCGCGCCGGTCGGCGAAGACCTCGGCCTCCACGGACTCGATGTCGTCCTGGATGGCGTCGGTGACGACCTCGTACTCGTGCACCACGTGGTCGGCGATGGCGTGCAGCACCGTGGCCGGGCCCTGGGCCAGGTGCTCCGGCGTGTGCTCCAGGTCCTCCCGCAGCGGGCCGAGCGAGCCGTGCCGCCCGTGCCGCACGGTGACGACGAAGTCCCGCCCGGCGAAGACCATGACCTCGCCGGTCTCCACCACCTCGCTGGTGGAGGTCAGCCGGTCGTTGGCGATGTACCGCACGGTCTTCAGCACCGCGAACAGCGTGTCGTCGTACGCCTCCAGCTTCGGCCGCTGGTGCGCCTCCACCGCGTCCTCGACCGCCAGCGGGTGGAGCTTGAAGAGCGTGGCTATGTCCGCGAACTCGGCCTGCGTCGGCTCGTGCAGCCCGATCCACACGAACGCCCGCCCCTGGGCGCTGCGCACCTGCGCCAGCGCCTCCTTGGGCGGGAGGTTCCCCGACTGCCGCACGCCGTCCCGGTAGACCGCGCAGTTGACGACGGCCGAGCCGAGCGGCGAGCGCGCCGGATGGGACAAATCCACCCGGCCCGGGCGGCGGCGGTCGCGGTGTCCCAGGCGGACGGCCTGGCGCAGCGAGGGGATCATCGACACGGGTCCTCCCGTGTGGTTGGGCGGGCAGCAGGGCTAGCAGCCAGTATGCGCCGCCGGACCGACATCCGCCGCCACGCCCCGTTACGCCGCCGCCCCCCGTTACGCCGCCGGCAGCCCGTTCGCGCGGGTGACGGCCGCGAACCAGCGGCCGCTGTCCTTCATCGTCCGCCGCTGCGTCGCGAAGTCGACGTGCACCAGCCCGAACCGCTTGCTGTACCCGTGCGCCCACTCGAAGTTGTCCATCAGCGACCACACGAAGTACCCGCGCAGGTCCACCCCGTCCGCCAGCGCCCGGTGCGCCGCCCGGAAGTGGCTGTCCAGGTACGCCCGCCGCGCCTCGTCGCGTATGGTGCCGTCCTCGGCCACGCGGTCGTCGAACGCCGCCCCGTTCTCCGTGACATACACCGGCCGCGGCCCGTACTCCCGCGTGACCCGCGTCAGCATCTCGTACAGCCCCTCCGGGTCGATCGCCCAGCCCATCTCCGTCACCGGCACGCCCGGCCGCCGCACGAACTCCACGTCCTCCGCGCCCGGCCAGTGCGAGGGCCGCCCCGGCCGGGCCGTGCCCGCCCGCACCACGTGCCGCGAGTAGTAGTTGACGCCGAGGAAGTCCAGCGGGGCGCCGATCGCCGCCAGGTCACCGTCGCGCACATGCCCGGCATGCCCCGCGTCCGTCACCGACGTCAGGTCCTTCAGCACGTCGTCCGGGTAGGAACCGCGCAGCACCGGGTCGAGGAAGAGACGGTTCATCAGCCCGTCGATGCGGCGCGCGGCGTCGGCGTCCGCCTCCGACGCGCTCGCCGCGTCGACCGGGTAGAGGTTGAGCGTGATGCCGAGGTGGCGCGCGCCCTGCTCGCGCAGCGCGCCGACCGCCAGGCCGTGCCCGAGCAGCAAGTGGTGGGCGGCGCGCACGGCGTCGCCCGCGTCGGTGCGGCCCGGCGCGTGGTGGCCGTCGGCGTAGCCCAGGAACGCCGCGCACCACGGCTCGTTGTGCGTCGTCCAGTCCCGGACCCGGTCGCCGAGCCGCTCGTGGATCGCCGCCGCGTACTCGGCGAACCGCAGCGCGGTGTCCCGGCTCGGCCAGCCGCCCGCGTCCTCCAGGGCCTGCGGCAGGTCCCAGTGGAAGAGGGTCACCCACGGGGTGATGCCGCGCTCCAGCAGCCCGTCGACGACGCGGCTGTAGAAGTCCACCCCGCCGGGGTTGAGCCGGCCGCGCCCGGTGGGCTGGACGCGGGGCCAGGCGAGGGAGAAGCGGTAGTGGGTGACGCCCAGTTCGGCCAGCAGGGCGATGTCCTCGGGGTAGCGGTGGTAGTGGTCGCAGGCCACGTCGCCGGTGTCGCCCGCCTGGACCTTGCCGGGGGTGTGCGCGAAGGTGTCCCACACCGACGGCGCGCGGCCGTCCTCGGCCACCGCCCCCTCGATCTGGTAGCTGGCGGTCGCCGTCCCCCAGGCGAAGCCGTCGGGGAACTGGAGGGCAGGGGGAAGATCGTTGGTCATGACACTCAGTCTCGCAGTCCGGCTCGCCGCCGACTGTTGTCAGGGCAGGAGCCGGACCCCGTCGGGGTCGGCGGGGACGCCGGGGCCGAGTCCGGGGCCGAGTCCGGTGGCGATGCCGCGCAGCCCGAGCCGCCGGTCGTCCGGCCCGGGCGGCGGGGGAGCGGTGGGCGCGGCGAAGGTGAACAGCTCCAGCACGGCCGGGCCCGCCTGGAGATAGTCGATGGCGAAACCGCGCGGATCCTGGTCGTGGACCAGCCGCCCGATCAGCGGGTAGCCGAGCCGGTCGCGGTAGAGCGCGAGGGCGGCGTCGCGGTCGGCGACGGTGACGGCGACGTGGTCGAGGACCGGCCCGGCCTCCGGCGGCCGGGCCTCGGCGGCACGGCGTTCGCGGGCGGCGAGACGTTCGTCGTAGACGGTGTGGTAGTGCAGGTGCCCGTCGATGATCTCCAGCAGGGTGCCGTCGGGGTCGCGGAAGAAGGCGATGGTGACGTCGCCGACCGCGCGCAGGGGTTCGAGCGTGAACTCCACCCCGGCGGCGCGCAGCCGCTCGGCCTGGCGGCGGACGTCGCCGACCTTGAAGCCGACGTGGCGCAGGCCGCGTTGCAGGTCGTCGCCTGACCAGCCGCCGAGGGTGCTGTTCTCGGCGGCCTGGACCAGCTTCACGAGGGCCTGGTCGCCTCCCGTGCCGAGCCAGTGAACGCCGGGCGCGGGCGGTGCGGGGACAGGGTGCAACCCGAGCAGCCCGCGGTAGAAGTCCAGCGAGCGCCCGACGTCGCTGACGCCGATCTCGACATGGCGCATGAGACACCCTTCGTCGGGTCTTCCGTTCGGTCTTGGCCTCCGTTCATGGCACGCCAGTTCATGGCGTTCCGCAAGACTCGGCGCTACGGCCGCCACGCGCGTGGTTCACACCGGCGACGGCTCGAACCCGGCGTTCCCGCCCGCGGCTTGGACCTTGGGACGTGCCCGACGCCGAACGAGCCGCCCGCACACCTGCGGCGTCGCGCGCGTTGTTCGAGTTTCAAGTGTTTCTCCTTTTTCACATGGTGCAGAATCCAGCATTTGTGCCTTTTATCCAACTTTGTCTACCGTGAAGAGGAGGTCGCGCCCCCCTGCGCGGCACTCGTTCACAACGATCCGAGAGGAGAGAACAATGGCGAACCGCCAGATAACCCGGCCCAAGGCCACCGGGCTCGCGCCGCCGGCCGAGCAGGAAGCCGTCCTGGGACTGGCGCTCCAGCGAGAGGCGCCGACGAGCGACGCTCCGCGCTTCGCCCCCGAGGCCGGCGGCCATGTGCTCGCCTTGCTGGTGGCCGCACCCAAGGAGCCCAAGGAGCCCAAGGCACCGAAGAAGGTCTAGCTCCGACCGGCACCACCGGCGCGCGGTTGGCGATGCTCCCCTCGGGATGCGCCCGTCGCCGCGTGCCCCTAACATGCCCCGCCGCTCCGACACACCGCCCACCGCGGAGGTGATCCACCGGATGCCGAACGCCGACGCCGCGCGGACGCGGACCGACTTCGCCGAGTCGGCCGCCGTGCTCGCCACCCACGTCCTGGGCGCCCTCAGCGCCGACACCGGCCCCGACTCCGGCCCCGACTCCGGCCACGGCCCCGGCCCCGGCCCGCCGCACTACCTCGCCGACTTCGTCGAGGCAGCCCCCGACCCCCGCCCGGCCCTGGCCGCCGTCCGCATCCTGGGCGCCGACGCGCTCGCGCCCCACGCCCTGACCCGCTCGGCGCCGCCCATGATCGAGGCCGCCGTGGTCGCCGAGTCCCTGCGCCTCTTCCCCCCGGCCCACGCCACCGCGAACGCCACGGCGAACGCCCCCGCTGACGCCGACGCCGACGACGACGCGAACCGCGACGCCCAGATCGCCGCCTGGCGCGACCACGTCCTCGCCCAGCTCACGGGCCTGGACGCCCCCGCCCCCCACGCCGCACCCACGCCCACGCCGCCGGACTCCGACCCCCCCGCCTGGCGCGCCTGGTCGGTGACGATGGCTCAGCTCTCACCCCTCGCACTCCCCGGCATCGACACCTCCGTGCACGAGGCCGCCCGCCACGGCCGCGTATCGCTGGCCCGCGGCGCCGCCTGGGCGCTGCTGCGCCGCGACCACGCCCTCGCCGCGCGCCTCGGCCGCTGGCTGGCGTTGCTGGAAGTCGAAGGCCGCCACCCGCTGCCGCTGGAGCCCGGCCCGCTGCTCGACCACGTCCTGCTCCTCGGCGGCGTCGAGCCCCGCACCGTTCTCGAGGCCGAGATCGGCCGACGCGTCCTGACCCTCGCCTGACCCTCACCCGACCTCCTCCGGGGAGCCCTCATGAGCGAAACGCCGCCCACGGCGCCCATCGCCGCCACCGCCCACCGCCTCGCCGGCCGCGCCTTCGCCTGGCTCGGCGAGCATCACACCCTCGGCGCGCTGCCCGCCGACATCACCATCTCCATGACCGACCCCGACCACGACTACAAGCCGCTCGGCGAGACCGCGCTCGTCGCCTCGCTGGCGTTGCGCGAGGGCGTCACCGGCCCCCGCGAGGCGGAGACCGCGCGCCGCCTCCTCGACTTCGCCTGGGAGCAGCTCCGCGAGGGCGACCTGCTCTACGAACGCCAGCTCCGCCACCCCCACATGACCGACCCGCTGGAGCTCTACGCCCACCTCGCCCGCGCCGGCTACCGCCACCCCCGGCTCGAACGCCTGCTCGCTCACCTTCGCCCGCTGCGCACCGCCCAGGCGGCCGAGGTGATGCCCAACCGCCGCCTGGCCGTGGCCAACGCCGCCCGCATCGTCGGCCTCCCCGCCCGCCGCGGCCTCCCTGCCCACCAAGCCCACCGCGGCCACGACGACCGCGACTGGCGCGCGCTGGCCGACGCGACCTGGCTGGGCGGCACCCCCGAGCCGTGGGCCGTCGACTGGTTCACCGCCTACTGCGTCACGCACACCGTCTTCCACCTCACCGACTGGGGCGCCATCCGCGACGGCCTGCCCGAGCCGCTCCAGGAGTACCTGCGCCTCTGGCTGCCCGTCTGGGTCGAGGCGTGGACGGAGGTCGGCCAGTGGGACCTCATCTGCGAGCTGCTGATCGTCGACGCCTGCCTGGACGAGCCGGTCTGCGGTCCCGAGCCGTGGCAGCGGCTCGCCGCCGTGCAGCACGACGACGGGCTCATGCCCCACGACGACCGGCCGCTGCCCGAGGACCCGGCCGAAATCTTCCTCGCCCACCACCACCCCACCGTCGTCGCCGCCATCGCCGGCACCCTCGCCCTCTCCCGCGCCCTGGGCAGCACCCGGTGACCGGCACCGGCACCGGTGCCGGGGAGCCAGGACAGCGGCTCGCCGCCCTCGCCGCCGCCGCCCCGCGCGCCACCGCCATCGCCCTCGCCACCATCCAGGGCGAACGCCTCCACACCGCCTGCCTCGGCGACTGCACCCCCCACACCCGCTTCGAGGCCAGCTCTCTCAGCAAGACCTTCACCGGCCTGCTCCTCGCCGAGATGCATGCGCGCGGCGAGGTACGCCTCACGGACCCGATCACCCGTCACCTCCCGCCCCACGCCCGCCCCCGCCGGGGCCGCGCCGGCGACATCACCCTCCTCCACCTGGCCACCCACACCTCTGGCCTGCCGCGCCTGCCCCCGAACCTCTACCGCTCCGCCCTGCCCCGCTGGTACACCCTTCCCTACGCCGACTACACCGCCGCCGACCTCGCCCACGCAGCCGCCCGCATCCGCCCCCGCCCCGCCCCCGGACGCCGCGTGCGCTACTCCAACTTCGGCGTCGGCCTCCTCGGCCAGCTCCTCGCCAACGCCACGGGCGACACCTACCCCAACCTCGTCGCCACCCGCATCGCCGCCCCCCTCGTCCTCCGCGACACCGCCGTCCTGTCCGCAACCCCCAACGCCCCCGCCGCTCCCGCCGCCCTCGCCCCCGGCCACCGGCGCGGTCACCCCATCCCGTCCGCCACCACCTACGGCCTCCCGGCGGCGGGCGGCGTCTGCACCTCCGCCCACGACATGCTCCGCTTCCTCCACGCCCACCTCCGCCCGCCCGCCCCCCTCGCCCGCGCCGTCGCCGAGGTCCTCCGCCCCCGCCTCGCCCACGCCGGCCACCAGCAGACCGCCCTGATCTGGAACCTGCGGCGTTTCCCCACCTACAGCGTCTACTTCCACTCCGGCGGCAGCCGCGGCTTCACCTCCTTCGCCGGCTTCTCCCCGGAAACCGGCACCGCCCTCGCCGCCTTCGCCAACACCAGCACCTCCACCCTCCGCGCGCCCTTCATCCAGACGGCCTACGGTCTGCTCAGGTCATTGCAGACGGAGGCGCTGAATGCCCGGCAGGCCCGGCAGGCATAGCGGCACCCACGCGCCCCCCGTTCCGCAGGAGTGCGTATAACGTTTCAAAGACGCCTTGTCGTGTGCCCCACCTCCCCGTTTAATGAGCGGCAGTCACTCTGCCCGAGGGAGGCATTCCATGAGAACTCGCCTGCGCACGGCGGTGGTTGGAGTCGCAGTGGCCGTCGGCGTCGCGCTCGCCGGCGGGACGGCGGCGGCGGCACCGGGCGCCTCAGACGTCAGCGTCATGGACTACTGGCAGTACCACGACACCTACCCCACCTACGACGAGTGCGTGGCCGCGGCGCAGCCATGGCTCTACCCCACCCACCCCGGCGGCGCCGACGACTTCGCCTGCGAGCCCGCCGACGCCGGCGGCTGGGACCTGTACCTCATCTTCGCCACCTGACCCGCATCGTCGGAGCGGGGGCGAAGGCCATCCGCCCCCGCCTCATGCCCGCCCCGCCTCATGCGCGCCCCAACCTAAAACCCGTCGCCGGCCGGCCCGCGCCCACGGTAGGAAGGGACGAATCGAACAGAGCCGAAGGGATGGTGCGCACATGGCCGAGCAGGCCCAGCAGGTCCGGTCACTGGCCGACGAGGTGGAGGCCGCCGTAGCGGCGGCGATGGGCGAGGCCCTCCCCGCCGAACTGGCGAACACCGACCCGCTGGTGCGACGCTCCGACCGCGCCGACTTCCAGTCCAACGCCGCCCTGCCGCTCGCCAGGCGCACCGGCCTGAGGCCCCGCGACCTCGCCGCCACGCTGCGCGACCGCCTGGCGGGCCAGGGCCTGCCGTGGCTGACCTCGGTCGAGGTCTCCGGCCCCGGCTTCCTCAACATCTCCCTCTCCGACGCGGCCCTCCTCGAACGTCTCGCCGCGCGGCTGGCCGACCCCCGGCTCGGCGTTCCCCCCACCCAGACCTCGCAGCGGGTGGTCGTGGACTACTCGGCGCCGAACGTCGCCCGGGAGCTGCACGTCGGTCACCTGCGTTCCACGCTGATCGGCGACGCCCTCGTCCGCGTCCTCGGCTTCCTCGGGGCCGAGGTGGTGCGGCAGAACCACATCGGCGACTGGGGCACCCAGTTCGGGATGCTCATCCAGCACATCCTCGAACGCCCTGGATGGGACTGGCGCACCGAGGGGGTCTCCGCCCTCCAGGCGCTGTACCGGAGCGCGCAGGAGGCGTTCAACGCCGACCCGGCGTTCAAGGAACGCGCGCAGCGGCGCGTCGTCGCCCTGCAGGCCGGGGACGAGGAGTCCACCGCCGTCTGGCGCGAGATCGTCGGCGAGTCGCAGCGGGCGTTCCAGCGGGTCTACGAGCGCCTCGGCGTGCTCCTCACTCCCGAGGACGTGAAGGGCGAGTCCTTCTACAACCCCTGGCTCAACGACGTCGTGGCCGAACTGCGCGACAAGGGCATCCTTCAGGAGAGCCAGGGCGCCCTCGTCGTCTTCTTCGACGACATCCTCGGCCCCGACGACCAGCCGGTGCCGCTGCTGGTGCGCAAGCGGGACGGCGGCTTCGGGTACGCCGCCACCGACCTGGCCACCATCCGCTACAGCATCCGGGAGCTGAAGGGCACGCGGCTGCTGTACGCCGTGGACGCCCGGCAGGCGCAGCACTTCGAGATGGTCTTCCGAACGGCCCGGCGGGCCGGCTGGCTGACGGACGGCACCGAGGCCGTCCACGTCAAGAACGGCACGGTCAACGGCCCGGACGGCCGCCCGTTCCGGACCCGCGCGGGCGGCACGGTCCGGCTGGCCGACCTGCTGGACGACGCCCTGGACCGGGCCCGGCAGATCATCGCGGAGCGGGAGACCGGCCTCGCCCCGGCGGAGCTGGAGGAGATCGCCCGGGTGGCGAGCGTCGGCGCGGTGAAGTACGCCGAGCTGTCGACCTCCCGGCTCAAGGACTACGCCTTCGACGTCGCGCGCATGGTCTCCTTCAGCGGCCAGACCGGCGTGTACCTCCAGTACACCCACACCCGGATCTCCTCCATCCTCCGCAGGTCCGAGGCCGAGGCCAAGGCCAGGGCCAGGGCCAATGCCACTGAAGCGACGCCGCGCTTCGTCCCCGACGTCCCCCTCCAGCCCGTCGAGCGCGCCCTCGCCCTCCTCCTGGACGAGTTCGCCGCCACCCTGAACGCCGTCGCCGCCACCCTGGAGCCCCACCGCCTCGCGGCGTACCTCTACGCCCTGGCCAAGGCGTTCACCGACTTCTACGAGTCCTGCCCCGTCCTGAAGGCCGACACCCCCGGGAGCCGCGCCAACCGCCTGGCTCTGTGCCACCTCACCCGCGCCACCCTCGCCCGGGGCCTGGGCCTCCTCGGCATCACGGCGCCCGAGCGCATGTGACAGGCCCACCGCCCCGGACACGAACTAGGCTGAGGCCCCATCGACCTGATCGAAGGGAACGGCGATGAACGAGCCGATATCCGGGGCGAGTTCGAGGCGCGTCGCCCGGCGCCGCGCGGTCATCGGAGGCGGGGCCGCCGCCGTGGCCGCGGCCGGGCTGACGGGACTCGCGCTGCCCGCGATGGCCAACCGCGCGCCCGCGCAGAAGCGGTCGGGGCGTCCCGAGGCGCGGTGGGGCGTACAGGCCGGGAGCGTGACCTGCACCTCGGGGCTGGTGTGGGCGCGCTCCGACCGCCCGGCCCGCATGATCGTCGAGACCGCGGCGACCGAGTCGTTCCGCAACGCCCGCCGCTTTCAGGGCCCTCTGCTGGCCCCCGGCACCGACTACACCGGGACCACCGCGCTGGCCGGCCTGCCGCCCGGCCAGCAGGTGCACTACCGGGTGCTGCTGGCCGACCCGGACGACCCCGGGCTCACCAGCGAGCCCGCGACCGGGACCTTCCGCACGGCGCCCGAGCGCCGGCGCGACGGGGTGCGGTTCACGTGGTCCGCCGACCTCGCCGGGCAGGGCTGGGGCATCAACCCGGACATCGGCGGCTTCCGGGCGTTCGAGGAAATGCGCGGCCTGGACCCCGACTTCTTCCTCTTCAGCGGCGACACGATCTACGCCGACAATCCGCTGACCGAGACCGTGCAGCTCCCGGACGGGCGGGTGTGGCGGAACGTCATCACCGAGGAGAAGGCGAAGGTCGCCGAGACCCTCGCCGAGTTCCGGGGGAACTTCCGCTACAACCTGCTGGACGAGAACCTGCTGCGGTTCAACGCCCAGGTGCCGACGGTCGCGCAGTGGGACGACCACGACGTGGTCAACAACTGGTATCCCGGCGAGATCCTGGACGACGAACGCTACACCGAGAAGTCGGTCGACGTCCTGGCGGCACGGGCACGCCAGGCGTTCCTCGAGTACTTCCCCATCTCGCCCTCCTCCCGGCAGGGCCGTATATACCGGGCGATGCGCTACGGCCCGCTGCTGGACGTCTTCCTCCTCGACATGCGCACCTACCGCAACGCCAACTCCCCCAACCGCCAGCCGGAGGACACCCAGGGCATCCTCGGCCGCGAGCAGCTGGAGTGGCTCAAGGCCGAGCTGTCCCGCTCCCGCGCGGTGTGGAAGGTCATCGCGGCGGACATGCCCCTGGGCCTGGTGATCGCGGACGGCGAGACCGACTTCGAGGCGATCGCCAACGCCGATCCCGGCGCCCCGCTGGGCCGCGAGCTCCAGATCGCCGAGCTGCTGCGCCACATCAAGCACCGGCGGATCACCGGCACGGTGTGGCTGACCGCCGACGTGCACCACACGTCCGCGCAGCACTACCAGCCCGCACAGGCGGCGTTCACCGACTTCGAGCCGTTCTGGGAGTTCGTCACCGGCCCACTCAACGCCGGCACCGGCCCGGCCAGCGAGCTGGACGCCACCTTCGGCCCCGAGCGCGTCTTCGTGAAGGCGCCGGAGAAGTTCGGCAACCCCCTGGGCGGCTACCAGTTCTACGGCGAGGTGGAGATCGACGGCGACGGCGGCGAGCTGACGGTCCGCCTGCGCGAGCTCGGCGGCGGCGTGGTCTTCACCAAGACCCTCCATCCCGGCCTGGTGGGCCAGTGACGAGCGGCGCCCCGACACACCGCTGAGAACGCCTTCGGCTCCGGGCAGACCCCACCGCGCGGTGGGGTGTGAGGCGCGGGCGACCGCGCGGCGCTCAGGCGCGCTGGCGTTCCTCCCGCTGCCGGATCAGCTCCTCGACCGGGCTCGGCAGGGTCGTCTCGAAGTCGATCAGCTTCGCCCACGTCGGGGTCACGACGATCCGGACCATGCCGTCGCGGTAGAGCGAACGCACCTCCGCCTCCCACTCGACCCGTTGCTCGGGCGTCATCTTGTAGGTGCCGCTCGCTTCCAGATACTCGTCCGGGATGCCATCGACGACGTCCAGTTCGGCCGCCACGGACCCGTCAGCCGATCTGCTCCGCCAGCGCGACGAGGATGCCCTCGGGGCCGCGGACGTAGCAGAGCCGGTAGCTGTCCTCATACTGCGCCACCTCGCCGACGAGTTCGGCGCCGTGGGCGCGCAGGCGGGCGAGGATGTCGTCGATGTCGTCGACGGCGAACATGATGCGGCGGATGCCCAGCGTGTTCACCGGTGCGTTCGGTTGAGCGCCGACCGCCGTCGGCGAGTGGAACTTCGTCAGCTCCAGTCGTCCGTGGCCGTCCGGCGTCCGCACCATCGCGATGTCGGCCCGGACATCGTCGAGGCCGACCATGCGGTCCACCGACCGGCCCTCGACTGTCGCCTCGCCCTCCAGCTCCATGCCGAGTTCAAGGAAGAACGCGGTAGCGGCCTCAAGGTCGTCGACAACAATGCTGACGTTGTCCATCCGCTGGATCGTCATGCCAGTGCTCCTTCTTGGTCACGTTCTTCGTCGTGCGGGTCCCGGAGGCCGCGCCGCCGGTTGCCACCGGTGCGGCGCCGACCAGGGCGTACACCGCTGTCAGCCCCGCACCGGCAGGTCGTACCAGCGCCGCGCGCTGGAACCGATGCGGGAGAGATCGGTGCCGTAGATGTGCAGCGAGACGGCGGTGGTCTCGGAGTTGTTGCGCACCCGGTGAATGTCGCCGGGCGGGGCGAACGCGCTGACCTCGCCGGTCAGGTTGGGGTTGACGCCGGCCTCGAGCAGGTGGGTGCCGTCCTCGGACAGCGTGTACAGATCCTCGTGCTCGACACCCTCCAGCACGCCGAACACGCACCAGGTCACGTGGTCGTGGATCCTGGTCACCGCCCCCGGCTGCCACACGATCGCCACCATCGAGAACGAGCCGTCAGGCTCGACGTGCAGGCGTTGGCTGCTGTGGGTGCCGCGCTCGCCGATCCGCTGCGCGGGGGTGAGCAGCAGGTCGGCCGGCGGCATGTGCCGGCGCAGGGCGTCGGCCACGAAAACCGCGGTCTGCCGCCAGTCCGCGTTGCGGGCGACGGCCCGGCGCACCGCGACGATCAGCTGGTCCAGCTCGCTGCGCGGGTTCGACACCGGGTTCGACACCAGGTTCGACATCGGGTTGGACATTAGGGTGGTCATGACGCCCTCCTTCGGGGTCGGCTGTGTCCAGCATCGGTCCGACCGGGATCCCGGGGCATCCGTGCCAGCCGCCGTCCACCACGGATGGGTCCACGGATGGGTTCGCGGAGACGGCTACGAGTGAGGGGATGACGCGGCTGTGGCTGAGCTGCCCGGCACCGGCCGGATCTCCCAGCGGGAGGCGGAGGTGCTTGCCGCGATCGGGGCGCGCCTGTCCAACGCCCAGATCGCCAACCGCCTGCACATCTCGGTACGCACGGTGGAGAGCCACGTGTCGTCGCTGCTGCGCAAGTACGGGTTCAGCGACCGGTGGGCTCTGGCCGAGCTGGCCCGGCAGGCCGGCGCCGGCGGGCGGGAGCCGGGGCGCCTCGCCGGCCTGCCGTCGGCGGCGACCACCACGTTCGTCGGGCGGGAGCCGGAGCGTGCCGCGGTGCTGGCCGCGATCGACGACGCCCGCCTGGTGACCCTGCTCGGCCCGGGTGGCGTCGGCAAGACCCGGCTGGCCGTCGCGGTGGCCGAGGCGGCCGGGCCGGCGTTTCCGTCCGGTGGGGCGTTCGTGGATCTGGTCCCGGTCCGGGAGGGGTTCGTGGCCCGGGCGGTGGCGACCACGCTCGGTGTGACCGAGGGCTCGCACCAGCCGCTCGAGGAGGCGGTCGCGGCGCGGCTCGGCGGCGGCCGGTCGCTGCTGGTGCTCGACAACTGCGAGCACGTGATCGAGGAGGCGGCCGCGTTCGCCGAACGTATCCTGGCCGCCTGCCCGGGAACCCGGATCCTGGTGACCAGCCGCGAGCGGCTGAGCATCCCCGGCGAGCGCACCGTGCCGATCGCGCCGCTGCCGCTGGCCGGTGACGCCGAACGGCTCTTCCGCGACAGGGCGCTCGCCGCGGATCCGGAGTTCGTCGCCGAGCCGGAGGTGATCGCGGAGCTGTGCGCCCGGCTGGACGGGATGCCGCTGGCGATCGAGCTGGCCGCCGCGCGCAGCGCCTCGCTGGGCGCCACCGGGTTGCTCGCCGCGCTGGAGGACGCGCTGCGCCTGCTGTCCGGCGGCCGGGGCGGCGACCAGCGGCACCGCTCGCTGCGCGCGGTGATCTCGTGGAGCTACGAGCTGCTCGACGCCGAGGAGCAGGCGCTGTTTCGCCGGCTCGGCGCGTTCGCCGGGGCGTTCGACGTGGCCGCCGCGGTCGCCATCGCCGGTGACCGGGCCGGGGCGACCGACCTGCTCGGCCGGCTGGTGGACAAGACCCTGGTGGTGCACCTGAGGGGCACGCCGAGCAGGTGGCGGCTGCTCGAAACGGTCCGGGCTTTCGCGCTCGAGCAGTTGGAGCTCGCCGGTGAGGGCGCCTCGACCAGGGAACGCCATCTGCGCTGGGCGGCCGAGACCGCGTTCGCGCTCGAGGGCCGCCTCGACGGCGCGTGGCGGGACGACTTCGACGCCACCGCGGCCGACCTGCGGGCGGCCATCGCCGCGGCGGCGCCCGAGCCCGATCCGGTGACCCACCGGCTCGCCGCGTCGCTGGCGCACCTGAGCTACGCGCGGCGGTACCTCATGGAGTCCTTCGGGCACTACCGGCTTGCCGCCACCCGGGCGACCACGCCCGCCGAGGCGGCCCGCGACCTGCGCACGGCGGCCGGCTGCGCGCACGTCAGCACCACGTCCAACCAGCATGTCTTCGAGCTGCTGCTGGCCGCGGCGGCGCGTGAGGGCGGCGCGGAGCGGGCGGTCGATCTGGCTCGGGCGGTGGAGACCGCGGCCCGCTACCCCGAAGCGTTCGAGACGCCGATCCCCCGCGACCGCCTGCACGGGCTGCTGGACGAGGCGATCGCGGCCGGTGCCGGTGCCGGTGCCGCCGATGATCCGGTGGTCGCGGCGGTCCTGGCCACCGCGACCGCATGGCTGGCCGGGGACGCGAGCCCGGACCCGGCGCTGGCCGCCGAGGCCGTCCGGGCCGCGCGGGCGGCCGGCGATCCGGCGCTGATCAGCGCCGGGCTCTGCGCGACGGGCACGGCGGCGCTGCATGCCGGACGGCTGCGGGACGCCTACCGCATCACCCGGGAGCGGCTGGCGTTGCTGCCGTTGATGGACCGCGACGACCCGTACTACGCGCCGGAGATCTGCAACACCCTCGGCCGGGCGTGCGCCTACGCGATGATGATCGGTGACCTGCCCGGCGGGTTGGCCGCGGCGCGGGCGGGCCTGGACGACGACCTGTTGCGCCACACGCACATCACGGCCAGCCGGCTGGTTCCGCCGCTGGTGCTGACCGGCCGGCTGGACGAGGCGGTGGAGCACGCGAGCCGGATGTGGGACCAGTGGGAGCTCGCCGGCCGCCCGGCCCCGCTCTGGATGGCCCCGGCGGTGGCCTGCACCTTCCTGGCGTACGGCCTGCTCGGGGAGCACGCATCGCTGGCGCTGTGGCGGGCGCGGATCACGGAGGTGGCCGGCGGCGGGGTGCTGCCGGCCGCCGTCACGTTCGTCGAGGCCCGGCTTGCCCTGCACACCGCCGAGTTCGCCGACGCCGAGGCGCTGGTCTCGCGAGCCTTCGCCGACGGCGTGCCCGGCGACGTGTACGCGGCCTACGCCCGCGCGGCCGCCGCGGAGTTGGCGGCCGCCGCCGGGCTGCCCGACGCGGCGAAGCGCCTCTCGGCCGCGGCACCGGACGCCGACGAGAACGCATGGGCGGCGGCCTGCCTCGCCCGGGCCGCCTGCCGGTCGCACGCCGACCCGGCCGCCCTGCTCGGCTCCCTCGGGGCCTGGGAGCGGCTGGACGCTCGCATCGAGCGCGCCTGCACCCTGCTCCTCCTGCCCGACCGCGCCGACGAGGGGCGGGCGGAGTACACGGCGCTGGAGGTTGTCCACACGGGATCTCGTGCCCGCTAGCCTCGATTGTTCAGCTTGCAGTCCTGCCGCCCGGGCGGTCGCGGCCGGCGCCGCC
>NZ_JBQQCA010000052.1:0-55401 GCF_052246635.1 Streptomyces sp. 6N223
CCCGCCCACCCCTTCCGCTTCCGGGGCCGGGGGCGGTTCCCGGGCCGCCGAAGGCGAAGCCGACGCGGCCGAGGCCGACGAGTCCGACGAGTCCGGTGGCGGCACGCCGCCGCCGCGCCGCCGGCGGTGGCCTCGCGTCCTGCTCGCCTCCTTCGCCGGGCTCCTCGTCCTGCTGCTCACCGGCGCCGGCTGGCTCTACTGGCGCACCGAGCAGGCGCTGGACTCCATCGAACGCATCCCGGACGCCCTGCCCACGCTGCCCGAGGGCCAGCAGCCGCCGCGCGTCGCGGGCGAGGCCCAGGTCTACCTCCTCGTCGGCCTCGACGCCGACTTCACGCCCGAGCCCGGCCCCGCGTGGCAGGCGGGCGCCGCGCGCAGCGACACGATGATGCTGCTGCAGGTCTCCGGGGACCGCGAGACGGCCTCCCTGGTCTCCATCCCCCGCGACACGTGGGTGGACATCCCCGGTCACGGCGACGCCAAGCTGAACGCCGCCTACTCCTGGGGCGGCCCGCCGCTGATGGTGGAGACGGTCCAGAACCTCACCGGCATCCGCGTCGACCACCTCGCCGTCATGGACTGGTCCGGGTTCCGCGAGCTGACCGACACGGTCGGCGGCGTTGACCTGGACGGCCGGCACATGGACGGCGCGCAGGCCCTGGAGTACGTCCGGGAGCGGAAGTCGCTGCCGGGCGGTGACTTCGACCGCGCCCGCCGCCAGCAGGCGTTCCTGCGGGCGCTGATGACCCGGACCCTCAGCGCCGGCACGCTGGCCAACCCCGGACGGCTCAACGGCCTGCTCAACACGGTCGGCGACGTGATCAGCGTCGACGACCAGCTCAGCAACGGCGACCTGCGCGGCCTGCTGTGGGACATGCGCGGCATCCGCTCCTCCGACGTCCACTTCATGAACGCCCCGGTGACGGGCACGGACTACATCGACGGCCAGTCGGTGGTCCTGCTGGACGAGAACGCGGCGGCGCCCCTGTGGGACGCGATGCGGCAGGACGCCATGCCCGAGTACCTGGCCTCCGGGCGGGCCCCGGACGAGCTCGGCGCCGACATCCGCTAGTAAGTGCTGAGTGCCCCGAAAGCCGGCGGCCGCCGCTCCCCGGAGGGACGCGGCGGCCGCCGTGGGTTTCCCGGGCGTCAGCCCTGGTAGGGACCGTAGTCGTAGTCCTCCAGGGGCACCGCCTGGCCGGAGCCCGTGCCGAAGGGCGAGTAGTCGATGTCGTCGTAGCCGACGGTCGAGTACATCGCGGCCTTCGCCTCCTCGGTCGGCTCGACCCGGATGTTCCGGTACCGGGACAGGCCCGTGCCGGCCGGGATGAGCTTGCCGATGATCACGTTCTCCTTGAGGCCGATCAGCGAGTCCGACTTGGCGTTGATCGCCGCGTCGGTGAGCACCCGCGTCGTCTCCTGGAAGGACGCCGCCGACAGCCACGACTCCGTGGCCAGCGAGGCCTTGGTGATGCCCATCAGCTGCGGACGGCCGGACGCCGGGTGGCCGCCCTCGGCCACCACGCGCCGGTTCTCCGTCTCGAACTTCGAGCGCTCCACCAGCTCGCCCGGCAGCAGCTCCGCGTCGCCGGACTCGATGATCGTCACCCGGCGCAGCATCTGCCGGACGATGATCTCGATGTGCTTGTCGTGGATCGACACGCCCTGCGAGTTGTAGACCTTCTGGACCTCGTTGACCAGGTAGACCTGCACGGCGCGCTGTCCGAGGATGCGCAGCACGTCGTGCGGGTTGGCCGCGCCGACCGTCAGCGGCTGGCCGACGGTGACGTGGTCGCCCTCGGTCACCAGCAGGCGGGACCGCTTGGAGACGGCGTAGGAGGTCTCGTCGGAGCCGTCGTCCGGCGTGACGACGACCTTCTTCGTCTTCTCGGTCTCCTCGATCCGCACCCGGCCCGAGGACTCCGAGATCGGCGCCACGCCCTTGGGCGTACGGGCCTCGAAGAGCTCGACCACGCGCGGCAGACCCTGCGTGATGTCCTCACCGGCCACACCACCGGTGTGGAAGGTGCGCATCGTCAGCTGGGTGCCGGGCTCGCCGATCGACTGGGCGGCGATGATGCCGACCGCCTCGCCGATGTCCACCAGCTTGCCCGTGGCCAGCGAACGCCCGTAGCACATGGCGCAGGTGCCGACCGCCGACTCGCAGGTGAGGACCGAGCGGGTCTTGACCGTCTCCACGCCGTGGAGGACCAGCTCGTCGATGAGCACGTCGCCGAGGTCGGTGCCGGCCGGGGCCAGCACCTTGCCGTCGACCACCACGTCCTCGGCCAGGCAGCGGGCGTAGACGCTGGACTCGACGTTCTCCGCCTTGCGCAGCACGCCGTCCGCGCCCTTGGCCGCGATCTCCAGCTTCAGGCCGCGGTCGGTGCCGCAGTTCTCCTCGCGGATGATCACGTCCTGGGAGACGTCCACCAGACGCCGGGTGAGGTACCCGGAGTCGGCGGTCCGCAGGGCGGTGTCGGCCAGGCCCTTGCGGGCGCCGTGCGTGGAGATGAAGTACTCCAGCACCGTGAGGCCCTCGCGGAACGACGCCTTGATCGGCCGCGGGATGGTCTCGTTCTTGGCGTTGGACACCAGGCCGCGCATACCCGCGATCTGACGCATCTGCATCATGTTTCCGCGGGCTCCCGAGTCCACCATCATGAAGATGGGGTTGGTCTTCGGGAAGTTCTCGCTCATGGTCTCGGCGACCTCGTTGGTCGCCTTCGTCCAGACGGCGATCAGCTCCTGGGTCCGCTCGTCCTTGGTGATCAGGCCGCGCTCGTACTGCTTCTGGACCTTCTCGTCCTGCGCCTCGTAGGCGGCGAGGATGTCCCGCTTCGCGTCGGGCACCACGATGTCGGAGACAGCGATGGTGACGCCGGAGCGGGTGGCCCAGAAGTAGCCCGACGCCTTCAGGTTGTCCAGCGTGGCGGCGACGATGACCTTGGGGTAGCGCTCGGCCAGGTCGTTGACGATCTGGGAGAGCTGCCGCTTGCCCACGGTCTGGTCGACGAAGGGGTAGTCCTCCGGGAGCAGCTCGTTGAACAGCGCCCGGCCCAGCGTGGTGCGCAGCCGGAAGGTGTCACCGGGCTGGTACTCGGCGGCGCCCTCCTCGGGCTCCGGCGGGGTCCAGCCGCGCGGCGGGACCGAGCCGACCGGGAAGCGGATGTCGATCTTGGCCTGGATCGACAGCTCCCCGGCGTCGAACGCCATGATCGCCTCGGCGGTCGAGGAGAACGACCGTCCCTCGCCCTTGACCTCGCGCTCCTCCTCGTCGGTGGTGAGGAAGAACAGCCCCAGCACCATGTCCTGGGTGGGCATGGTGACGGGCCGGCCGTCGGCGGGCTTGAGGATGTTGTTCGAGGACAGCATCAGGATGCGGGCCTCGGCCTGGGCCTCCGCCGACAGCGGCAGGTGCACCGCCATCTGGTCGCCGTCGAAGTCGGCGTTGAACGCCGTGCACACCAGCGGGTGGATCTGGATGGCCTTGCCCTCCACCAGCTGCGGCTCGAACGCCTGGATGCCGAGGCGGTGCAGCGTCGGCGCCCGGTTGAGCAGCACGGGGTGCTCCGCGATGACCTCCTCCAGCACGTCGTACACGACGGTGCGCTGGCGTTCGACCATCCGCTTGGCGGACTTGATGTTCTGCGCGTGGTTCAGGTCGACCAGGCGCTTCATCACGAAGGGCTTGAACAGCTCGAGCGCCATCGCCTTGGGCAGGCCGCACTGGTGCAGCTTGAGCTGCGGGCCGACGACGATCACCGAGCGGGCCGAGTAGTCCACCCGCTTGCCCAGCAGGTTCTGGCGGAAGCGGCCCTGCTTGCCCTTGAGCATGTCGGACAGCGACTTCAGCGGCCGGTTGCCGGGCCCGGTCACCGGGCGGCCCCGGCGGCCGTTGTCGAAGAGCGCGTCCACGGCCTCCTGGAGCATCCGCTTCTCGTTGTTCACGATGATCTCGGGCGCGCCGAGGTCGAGCAGTCGCTTCAGGCGGTTGTTGCGGTTGATGACGCGGCGGTACAGGTCGTTCAGGTCGGAGGTGGCGAAGCGGCCACCGTCCAGCTGCACCATGGGGCGCAGGTCCGGCGGGATCACCGGGACGCAGTCGAGCACCATGCCCTTGGGGCTGTTGGAGGTCTGCAGGAACGCAGACACCACCTTCAGCCGCTTCAGGGCGCGGGTCTTCTTCTGGCCCTTGCCGGTGCGGATGATCTCCCGCAGCCGGGCGGCCTCCTCGTCCAGGTCGAAGTTCTCCAGCCGCTTCTGCAGCGCGGCGGCGCCCATCGATCCGTCGAAGTAGGTGCCGAAGCGGTCGCGCAGCTCGCGGTAGAGCAGCTCGTCGCCCTCCAGGTCCTGGACCTTGAGGTTCTTGAAGCGGTTCCAGACCTCTTCCAGGCGGTCCAGCTCGCGCTGGGCCCGGTCGCGGATCTGCTTCATCTCCCGCTCGGCGCCCTCGCGCACCTTGCGGCGTACGTCGGCCTTGGCGCCCTCGGCCTCGAGCTCGGCCAGGTCGGCCTCCTGCTTCTTGGCGCGGGCCTCCAGGTCGGCGTCCCGGCGCTGCTCGATCTGCTGGCGCTCCACGGAGATGTGGGCCTCCAGCGACGGCAGGTCGCGGGTGCGGCGTTCCTCGTCCACGTACGTGATCATGTACGCGGCGAAGTAGATGACCTTCTCCAGGTCCTTGGGCGCCAGGTCCAGCAGGTAGCCAAGGCGCGAGGGGACGCCCTTGAAGTACCAGATGTGGGTGACGGGCGCGGCCAGCTCAATGTGGCCCATCCGCTCACGGCGCACCTTGGCGCGGGTCACCTCGACGCCGCAGCGCTCACAGATGATGCCCTTGAAGCGGACGCGCTTGTACTTGCCGCAGTAGCACTCCCAGTCCCTCGTCGGGCCGAAGATCTTCTCGCAGAAGAGTCCGTCCTTCTCGGGCTTGAGGGTGCGGTAGTTGATGGTCTCCGGCTTCTTGACCTCGCCGTGGGACCACTGCCGGATGTCGTCAGCCGTGGCCAGGCCAATCCGCAGCTCGTCGAAGAAGTTGACGTCGAGCACTCTCGTCAATCCCTCTCAGGGTCGTGTCAGTCAATGGTCTGTCGGGGTCCCGCGGGGAAGGCCGGGGGAGGCTGGTGCCGCCTCCGGCCAGACCCGTCAGACCTCTTCGACGCTGCTCGGCTCGCGCCGGGACAGGTCGATGCCGAGCTCTTCCGCGGCGCGGAAGACGTCCTCGTCGGTGTCACGCATCTCGATGGACATACCGTCACTGGACAGCACCTCCACATTGAGGCAGAGCGACTGCATTTCCTTGATGAGCACCTTGAAGGACTCCGGAATGCCGGGCTCCGGGATGTTCTCGCCCTTGACGATCGCCTCGTAGACCTTCACGCGGCCGGTGACGTCGTCGGACTTGATGGTCAGCAGCTCCTGCAGGGCGTAGGCGGCGCCGTACGCCTCCAGCGCCCACACCTCCATCTCGCCGAAGCGCTGGCCGCCGAACTGCGCCTTACCGCCCAGCGGCTGCTGGGTGATCATGGAGTACGGGCCGGTCGAGCGGGCGTGCAGCTTGTCGTCGACCAGGTGGTGGAGCTTGAGGATGTACATGTACCCGACGGAGATCGGGTCGGGGAACGGCTCGCCGGAGCGGCCGTCGAACAGGCGCGCCTTGCCCGAGGGCAGGACGAGCCGGTCGCCGTCGCGGTTGGGGATGGTGGACTCGAAGAGACCGGCCATCTCGTCCTCGCGGGCGCCGTCGAAGACCGGCGTGGCGACGTTGGTGCGGGCTGCGACGTCGTCGGCGCCGATGGAGCGCAGCCGCTCCTTCCACTCCGCGTCGTCGCCGTCGATCGTCCAGCCCTGGGAGGCGAGCCAGCCCAGGTGGATCTCCAGGACCTGTCCGGGGTTCATCCGGGAGGGGACGCCCAGCGGGTTCAGGATGATGTCCACCGGGGTGCCGTCCTCCATGAACGGCATGTCCTCCACGGGCAGGATCTTGGAGATGACGCCCTTGTTGCCGTGGCGCCCGGCCAGCTTGTCGCCGTCGGTGATCTTGCGCTTCTGCGCCACGTAGACGCGGACCAGCTGGTTGACGCCGGGCGGCAGCTCGTCGCCCTCCTCGCGGTCGAAGACGCGGACGCCGATGACCTTGCCGGTCTCGCCGTGCGGCACCTTGAGGGAGGTGTCGCGGACCTCGCGGGCCTTCTCGCCGAAGATCGCGCGCAGCAGCCGCTCCTCCGGGGTCAGCTCGGTCTCGCCCTTCGGGGTGACCTTGCCGACCAGGATGTCGCCGGCCTCGACCTCGGCGCCGATGCGGATGATGCCGCGGTCGTCGAGGTCGGCCAGGACCTCCTCGGAGACGTTCGGGATGTCGCGGGTGATCTCCTCCGGGCCCAGCTTGGTGTCGCGGGCGTCGACCTCGTGCTCCTCGATGTGGATCGAGGAGAGGACGTCGTCCTGGACCAGGCGCTGGGAGAGGATGATCGCGTCCTCGTAGTTGTAGCCCTCCCACGGCATGAACGCCACCAGCAGGTTCTTGCCGAGGGCCATCTCGCCGCGGTCGGTCGAGGGGCCGTCGGCGATGACCTCGCCGGCCTGCACCCGCTGGCCCTCCTCGACGACCACCTTCTGGTTGTAGGAGGTGCCCTGGTTGGAGCGGTGGAACTTCGCCAGCCGGTAGGTGACGTGGGTGCCGTCGTCGTGCTGCATGGAGACGTAGTCGGCGGAGACGTCGGTGATCACGCCGTCCTGCTCGGCCTTGATCACGTCCCCGGCGTCCACGGCGCAGCGGTACTCCATGCCGGTGCCGACCAGCGGCGCCTCGGCCTGGATCAGCGGCACCGCCTGGCGCATCATGTTCGAGCCCATGAGCGCGCGGTTGGCGTCGTCGTGCTCCAGGAACGGGATCATGGCCGTGGCCACCGACACCATCTGGCGCGGCGAGACGTCCATGTAGTCGACCTCGGTGCCCGACACGTAGTCCACCTCGCCGCCACGGCGGCGGACCAGCACCCGGGGCTCGGCGAAGCGGTAGTCGTCCGTCAGCCTGGCGTTCGCCTGCGCGATGACGTACCGGTCCTCCTCGTCGGCCGTGAGGTAGTGCACCTCGTCGGTGACGATGCCGTTCTCGACCTTGCGGTACGGGGTCTCGACGAAGCCGAAGGCGTTGAGCCGGCCGAAGGCGGCGAGCGAGCCGATCAGGCCGATGTTCGGGCCCTCGGGGGTCTCGATCGGGCACATCCGGCCGTAGTGCGAGGGGTGCACGTCACGGACCTCGAGGCCGGCCCGCTCGCGGCTGAGGCCGCCGGGGCCCAGCGCGTTCAGGCGGCGCTTGTGGGTGAGCCCGGAGAGCGGGTTGGTCTGGTCCATGAACTGGGACAGCTGGCTGGTGCCGAAGAACTCCTTGATCGACGCCACCACCGGGCGGATGTTGATCAGGGTCTGCGGCGTGATCGCCTCGACGTCCTGCGTGGTCATGCGCTCGCGGACGACGCGCTCCATGCGGGCCAGGCCGGTGCGGACCTGGTTCTGGATGAGCTCGCCGACGTTGCGCAGGCGGCGGTTGCCGAAGTGGTCGATGTCGTCCGTCTCGACCACGATCGTCCGGCCGCCCCCGACGGTGGTCTCGGTCTCGCCGGCGTGCAGCTTCACCAGGTACTTGATGGTGGCGACGATGTCCTCGACGGTGAGCACGCCCGCGTCGAGGGGCTCGTCCCCGCCCAGCTTCTTGTTGATCTTGTAACGGCCGACCTTGGCCAGGTCGTACCGCTTGGGGTTGAAGTACAGGTTCTCCAGCAGCGTCTGCGCGGCCTCGCGGGTCGGCGGCTCGCCGGGCCGGAGCTTGCGGTAGATGTCGAGCAGCGCGTCGTCCTGCCCCTGGGTGTGGTCCTTCTCCAGGGTGGCGCGCATGGACTCGTAGTCGCCGAACTCCTCGAGGATCTGGTCGGAGGTCCAGCCCAGCGCCTTGAGCAGCACGGTGACGGACTGCTTGCGCTTGCGGTCGATGCGGACGCCGACCATGTCCCGCTTGTCGATCTCCATCTCGAGCCAGGCGCCCCGGGACGGGATGATCTTGGCGGAGAACAGGTCCTTGTCGGAGGTCTTGTCGATGGTGCTGTCGAAGTAGACGCCCGGCGAGCGCACGAGCTGCGAGACCACGACGCGCTCGGTGCCGTTGATCACGAAGGTGCCCTTGTCGGTCATGAGCGGGAAGTCGCCCATGAAGACCGTCTGGGACTTGATCTCGCCGGTCTCGTTGTTGGTGAACTCGGCGGTCACGAAGAGCGGCGCGGCGTAGGTGAAGTCGCGCTCCTTGCACTCGTCGATCGAGTTCTTCGGCGGCTCGAAACGGTGGTCACGGAAGGTGAGCGACATGGAGCCGGAGAAGTCCTCGATCGGGGAGATCTCCTCGAAGATCTCCTCCAGACCCGACGTCCTGGGCACGTCGTGTCCACTCTCCAGCGCTGCCTCGACGCGGGCCTTCCAGGCGTCATTGCCGAGAAGCCAGTCAAAGCTCTCAGTTTGCAGCGCAAGGAGGTTCGGAACCTCAAGGGGCTCTTTGATCTTCGCAAAGGAGACACGCAGTGGTGCGGTGCTGGTGCCGTTGTTGATACTGGTCGAGGCGTTGCGCGAGGCGGCCAAGAGGGGGTCCTTCCGAGGGCTCGGACTCTCTGCGCGCATACCGGCCCCCCTGGGTGACGGGCAGGGGACAGCTAATAGGCAGCGCAAAGGGTCAGTGTAGCCATGAGACCCACTGATGTCCAATGCCGCTATCAATCATCGAGGAGCCACCCTCGGTGTTCGCGCGCTCCGCTCCCAGCCGCCTCGGTACCGGGCGCGGACCCGTCTGCCGCATCACTTCCCGCTTCGCCGCGAATCCATGCCTCGGATCATGGATCGATCTGGCGAGCGGCGTCCGACGACCGCCCGACGGTCATCTGAGACGACCTGAGAATCGCGCGCCCGCCGCGGTTCGTCAAGGCCCCGTCTCCGGGACCCCGTGAGGGTGGCGACGGCCGACGGAGATCACCATACCCCCGGCCCCCTCGGCGCGCGGAGGCGGTCGCCACGGCGACGGGGGCGACCACCCGACTGGGTGATCGCCCCCGGTAGGCATCAGGCAGGGCCCTGCTGGGCACCCGCCCGGATCACTTGACCTCGACGCCGGCGCCGACGGCCTCCAGCTTCTCCTTGGCCTGGTCGGCGGCCTCCTTGTTGACCTTCTCCAGGACCGGCTTCGGCGTGTTGTCCACCAGGTCCTTGGCCTCCTTCAGGCCGAGGGAGGTCAGCTCGCGCACAACCTTGATGACCTGGATCTTCTTGTCGCCGGCGCCGGTGAGGACGACGTCGAACTCGTCCTTCTCGGGCTCCGCCTCGGCGGCGGCACCCGGGGCGCCCGGAGCGGCGACGGCCACGGCGGCCGGGGCGGCGGCCTTGACGTCGAACTTCTCCTCAAAGGCCTTCACGAACTCCGACAGCTCGATGAGGCTCATCTCGCCGAACTGCTCCAGCAGCTCGTCCTGGCTCAGCTTCGCCATGGTGGCGGTCCTTCCACTTGGTCTTGGTGGGCTGGGATGGTCTGGGTGATCCGGTGCGCACGGCGCCGGGATCGGCTGGCGCTGTGAGCAGCCTCACTCGGCCGCCGCGCCACCGCCCTGCTGCTCGACCTTCTCGCGCAGCGCGTCGGCGGTGCGGGCGAACTGCGACAGCGGGGCCTGGAAGGTCGCCGCGGCCTTGGCCATGGACGCCTTCATGCCGCCGGCCAGCTTGGCCAGCAGCACCTCGCGAGACTCCAGGTCCGCGAGCTTCACGATCTCGTCGGCGGTCAGCGACTTGCCGTCCAGGACGCCGCCCTTGATCACCAGGGCGGGGTTGTCCTTGGAGAAGTCGCGCAGACCCTTCGCCGCCTCCACCGGGTCACCGGTGACGAAGGCGACGGCCGTCGAGCCCGTGAAGAACTCGTCGAGCCCGGTGACCCCGGCCTCGTTGGCGGCGATCTTGGTCAGCGTGTTCTTCGCCACGCGGTACTGGGCGTTCTCACCGAGCGAGCGGCGCAGCTCCTTGAGCTGTGCCACGGTGAGGCCGGTGTACGCGGTGACGAGGGCCGCGGAGGAGTTCTCGAACTTCTCCTTGATCTCCGCGACGGCCGCGACCTTGTCGGGACTCGCCATACCTGTGCCCTCCTTCCGGTTCCGGGTGTTTCCGGTTGATGCGGACCGCACGGAAGGGGCCGGACAAACGAAACGCCCTGGCGCAGGCGCACAGGGCGTGGAACCCCCGAGGGGGCCCTCGTCTTCCATGTCACCTGCGCGGGTCGCCCGCCCTCGGCGGATCCTTCGGCCGTCGCACGCCCCCCGGGAGGGAGCACACGCCGGCAACCAGCGGTCTTCGGCTTCGGAAGGAGACTACGCGAACGGCCTGGCGTTAGCCAAATCAGCTACATCCCGGACCCGAGGCCCGACTCCAGCCGGCCGAGGAGGTCCATGAAGTCCACGGTCTCGTCCGCGGGCGGGGCGGCCACGGAGACCTCGGTGCCGAGGTTGCTGTAGGTCACCTCGGACTCCACCGGGCCGAGGTCGGACTCGTAGGACTGCCGGATGCGCACCGGGAAGTCGTTCTCGTCGACCCAGACGTCGATGTCGTAGGAGTCGGTGCCCAGGTCGCGCATGCTCTCGGTGATCTCCTCGCGCTGCCGCTCGGTGAGCAGGTCCGCGCCGCCGTCGCCGGACGCCAGGGCGTCCTCGATGGAGATGGTGCCCTGGTAGTGGTCGACGGGCGCGCCGTTCAGGGTCTCCTCGCCGACGAGCTCGATGTCGGGCGATTCGAGGAGCAGCGCCATCTGCTGGGCCGGGTCCTGGCTGGTCTCGTCCAGGCCCTGGGACATGGCGCCGGTCAGCGCCTCGTCGCCGGTCTGCTCGGCGATGTCCATCAGGTCCATCCGCATCCAGCCGCGGCCGAACTCGGCGGCGAACTCGGCGCCCATGTCCATGTACATGACGCCGTCGAGCCACACCACGGACACCTCGCCGGGCGTGGCGGACACGTCCCCGCCGAGCGGGAGCTGGTCGCCGCTCATGCTGATCTCCATGGCCAGGCTCTCCCCCCAGGAGAGCGAGCCGGACATCTCCACCTCCTCGCCGCCCGAGCCGGGCGAGGTGGTCACGGCCTCGAAGTCGGCGGAGGTTATCTCCTCGGTCGTCTCGGCGGCGGTGACGAGCGCCTGGACGGCCTGGGTGGCGTCTCCGCCGAAGCCGCCGGCGTTCTGGGCGCTGTCGGCGCTGTCGGCGTTCCCCGTGCTCCGCCCGTCGGAGCCGGAGTCCGAGCCGCTGCACGCCGCCGTTCCCGTGGCCAGGAGCGCGATCGTGGCGCCGGTCAGGGCGGCCTTGACAGAGGGACGCATGAGGAACTCCCCCGAACTGTGGGCGGATGAGGACGCGTTGCGGACAACGTCACCGTAACGTGCTGCCCCGGTAACAAAAACGCCTGTCCCCGCTCTGTGACAGAACGGGGACAGGCGAACGCCGGAGAGCCGGAGACGTCAGACGGCGGCTTCCTCCGCGAGGAGGTCGCGGGTGCGGTTGGTGTCGACCGGGATGCCGGGGCCCATCGTGGTGGTGATGGTGGCCTTCCGCAGGTACCGGCCCTTGGCCGCCGACGGCTTCAGCCGCAGCACCTCGTCCAGCGCGGCGGCGTAGTTCTCCACGAGCTGCTGCTCGCCGAAGGAGACCTTGCCGATCACGAAGTGGAGGTTGGAGTGCTTGTCGACCCGGAACTCGATCTTGCCGCCCTTGATGTCGGTGACGGCCTTGGCGACGTCCGGGGTGACGGTGCCGGTCTTGGGGTTGGGCATCAGGCCGCGGGGGCCGAGCACGCGGCCCAGGCGGCCGACCTTGCCCATCAGGTCGGGGGTGGCGACGACGGCGTCGAAGTCGAGGCGGCCGTCGGCCACCTCGGCGATCAGCTCGTCCGAGCCGACGATGTCGGCGCCCGCGGCCTCGGCGGCGGCGGCGCGGTCACCGGTGGCGAAGACCAGGACCCGGGCGGTCTTGCCGGTGCCGTGCGGCAGGTTCACCGTGCCGCGGACCATCTGGTCGGCCTTGCGGGGGTCGACGCCCAGCCGCATGGCGACCTCGACGGTCGCGTCGAACTTGGCGGCGGAGGTCTCCTTGGCGAGGCGGACGGCCTCCAGGGGGGCGTAGACGCGGGTGCGGTCGACCTTGGCGTCCGCGCTCCTGAGATTCTTGCTGCGCTTCACTGCTGCTCCCGTGTGAAGTGGTGTCGGAGTCGTGGTCCGGGCCAGCGCCGGGCCCTGCCACGGTGGAAGGTGTGTCGTCGAGGGGTGATCAGTCCTCGACGGTGACGCCCATGGAGCGGGCGGTGCCGGCGATGATCTTCTCGGCGGCGTCCAGGTCGTTGGCGTTCAGGTCGGGCATCTTGGTGGTGGCGATCTCGCGCACCTGGGCGCGGGTGATCCTGGCGACCTTGGTCTTGTGCGGCTCGCCCGAGCCCTTCTCCACGCCCGCGGCCTTGAGGATCATCTTGGCGGCCGGCGGCGTCTTGGTGATGAAGGTGAACGAGCGGTCCTCGTAGACCGTGATCTCCACCGGGATGACCCAGCCGCGCTGCGACTCGGTCGCGGCGTTGTACGCCTTGCAGAACTCCATGATGTTGACGCCGTGCTGGCCCAGGGCCGGGCCGACGGGCGGGGCCGGGTTGGCCGCGCCGGCCTGGATCTGGAGCTTGATCAGCCCCGCGACCTTCTTCTTGGGAGGCATGCTGTCTCCGGGTCCTTCGTGAGTGCCATGAGTGGTTCGAGAGGAACGCCTCCGGGACGTGCCATCGTCCGGACGGAGGCATACCGCACCACGGTAGCGGGTGCGGGGATGGGGCCAAAATCCGGCCGGGGCCGGCGGGATTCCGGAAGATGGTCCCGGCTGGGTTCGGCCCGGGACCGGCTAGTTCTTCTGGATCTGGTCGAAGCTCAGCTCGACCGGGGTCTCCCGGCCGAAGATCTCGACCAGGCCCTTGACCTTCTTCGAGTCGGGGTTGATCTCGTTGATCGTCGCCTGGAGCGTGGCGAAGGGGCCGTCGGTGACGGTGACGGAGTCGCCGACCTCGAAGTCGAGGACCTGGACCTCGACCTTGCGGCCCGCGGCAGCGGCGCCGCCCTCCGCGGCCTCGGCGGCGGCCTTCTGCTCGGCCTCGGGGGCGAGCATCTTCACGATCTCGTCGAGGGTCAGCGGATACGGGTCGTAGGCGTTCCCCACGAATCCGGTGACGCCCGGGGTGTTGCGCACCACGCCCCAGGACTCGTTCGTCAGGTCCATGCGGACCAGGACGTAGCTGGGGAGCTTGTTCTGCTTGATGGTGCGGCGGTCGCCGTTCTTGATCTGGACGACCTCCTCCTGCGGCACCTCGACCTGGAAGATGTAGTCCTCGACGTTGAGCGAGACCGCTCGCTGCTCCAGGTTGGTCTTGACGCGGTTCTCGTACCCCGCGTACGTGTGCACGACGTACCACTCGCCGGGCAGCGTGCGCAGCTCCTCGCGGAGCTGGGCCACCGGGTCGACCGGCTCCGCCGCCGCTTCCGCCGCTTCCGCTTCCTCGGCGTCCGCTTCCTCGGCTTCTTCAGCAGCCTGCTCGGCTGCTTCGGCCTCTTCGGCTTCGGCGGCCGGCTCGGTCACCGCGGCCTCCTCGGCGGGCGTGCCCGCCGCGGCCTCGGCAGCCTCTGCCTGGTCAACGGTGTCCGCTGCCTCGACGATGTCGCGCTCGGTGTCCTCGCCCTCGGGGGCGGGCACGGCATTGAGGTTCGGGTCAGACGGCTCAGACACGGTAGCTGCTTCTTCCTGGCTTTCCGGTGGTGGGGTGGTACGTGATCAGCCGAAGATCCACTCGACGCCCCGGCTGAATCCCCAGTCAAGCACGACCAGGAGACAGATGACGATGACGACGAAGACGATCACCGCCGTGGTGTAGGTCGACAGCTGGCGCCTGGTGGGCCAGACGACCTTCCGCAGCTCGGCGACGACCTGGCGGTAGAACAGGGCGAGCCTGCCCAGTGGTCCTCGCTTCGCGCGCCTGCCCCGGCGACCGGCGTTTTCTCCCCGGGGCTCCGGCGTCTCTACGGAGTCCGTGATCCCAGCCACTCGTCCTCACCTGATCCCGGTCATGGTCATAAGCCGCCCGGCACGCCCGGACGGCTGTGCGTGCAGCAGGGCCGGAGGGACTTGAACCCCCAACCGCTGGTTTTGGAGACCAGTGCTCTACCAATTGAGCTACGACCCTAGGCGTGCCCTCAACCTACCCGAGGACGGTGGGTGAGGACCAACGAGGCATGAGTGTACGTGGTCGGTGCGTCGTCCGTCGATCGCGTAACCGCGACAACTCGTGTGCCATGGCCGACGGCCGTCTGTGATGATGCCCCCATGAGCGAGCACGCGACTTCTCCACAAGCACCCCCGCCCACGCGCCGGGTCTCGGCCCGGGTCGGCGCCATCGCGGAGTCCGCCACCCTCGCCGTGGACGCCAAGGCCAAGGCCCTCAAGGCCGCCGGGCGCCCGGTGATCGGCTTCGGCGCGGGCGAACCCGACTTCCCGACGCCCGACTACATCGTCGAGGCGGCGGTGGCGGCCTGCCGCGAGCCCCGCTACCACCGGTACACGCCGGCGGGCGGGCTGCCCGAGCTGCGCGAGGCCATCGCCGCCAAGACGCTGCGCGACTCCGGCTACGAGGTCGAGGCGTCGCAGGTGCTGGTCACCAACGGCGGCAAGCAGGCGATCTACGAGGCGTTCGCGGCGCTGCTCGACCCGGGCGACGAGGTGCTGGTGCCCGCCCCCTACTGGACGACCTACCCGGAGTCGATCCGCCTGGCGGGCGGCGTCCCGGTGGACGTGGTGACCGACGAGACCACCGGGTACCTGGCCAGCGTCGAGCAGTTGGAGGCGGCCCGCACCGCCCGCACGAAGGTGCTGCTCTTCGTCTCCCCCTCGAACCCCACGGGCGCGGTCTACCCGCGCGAGCAGGTGGAGGCGATCGGCCGCTGGGCCGCCGAGCACGGCCTGTGGGTGCTGACCGACGAGATCTACGAGCACCTGGTCTACGGCGAGGCGCGCTTCACCTCGATGCCCGTGGCCGTGCCCGAGCTCGCCGAGCGCTGCGTGGTGGTCAACGGCGTGGCGAAGACGTACGCCATGACCGGCTGGCGCGTGGGGTGGCTGATCGGCCCGAAGGACGTGGTGAAGGCCGCGGCCAACCTCCAGTCGCACGCCACCTCCAACGTCGCCAACGTCTCGCAGGCCGCCGCGCTCGCCGCGGTCTCCGGCGACCTGGAGGCGGTGGCTCGGATGCGGCGGGCGTTCGACCGGCGGCGCGAGACGATCGTCAGGATGCTGAACGACATCGACGGCGTGACGTGTCCTGAGCCGCAGGGTGCCTTCTACGCCTACCCGTCGGTGCGCGGGCTGCTGGGCCGTGAGATCCGCGGCAGGCGCCCGGAGAGCAGCCTGGAGCTGGCCGGGCTGCTGCTGGAGGAGTCCGAGGTGGCGGTGGTGCCGGGCGAGGCGTTCGGCACTCCGGGCTACCTGCGGCTGTCCTACGCGCTGGGCGACGAGGACCTCGTCGAGGGCGTCTCGCGGATGCAGAAGCTGCTGGCGGAGACAGCGGAGACAGCGGAGGCAAAGGGCTGATTTCCCGCCCTCTGGGCCGGTGGGGCACCATCCTCGGATGGAACGTGTGGAAAGCGCTCGCGACATCCGGCTGCTGCCCAAGGCCCACCTCCACCTGCACTTCACCGGCTCGATGCGGCCGGGCACGCTCCTGGAGCTGGCGGACAGGTACGGGGTGCACCTTCCGGAGGCGCTCAGCGGCGGCGGCCCACCCCGGCTGCGCGCCACGGACGAGCGCGGCTGGTTCCGCTTCCAGCGGCTGTACGACATCGCCCGCTCCTGCCTGCGCGCCCCTGAGGACATCCAGCGGCTGGTGCGGGAGGCGGCCGAGGAGGATCTGCGGGACGGCTCGCGCTGGCTGGAGATCCAGGTCGATCCGACCTCGTACGCGCCCCGTCTCGGCGGGCTGATCCCGGCGTTGGAGATCATCCTCGACGCCGTGGAGACCACGGCCCGCGAGACGGGGCTCGGGATGCGGGTGCTGGTGGCGGCCAACCGCACCAAGCACCAGCTGGACGCCCGCACCCTGGCCCGGCTGGCCGTGCGCTACCGGGACCGGGGGGTCGTCGGCTTCGGGCTGTCGAACGACGAGCGGCGGGGCCTGGCGCGCGACTTCGACCGGGCCTTCGCCATCGCCCGGGACGGCGGGCTGCTGGCCGCCCCGCACGGCGGAGAGCTGGCGGGGGCGGCCAGCGTGCGGGACTGCCTGGACGATCTGCGGGCGGCACGGATCGGCCACGGGGTGCGGGCGGCCGAGGACCCCCGGCTGCTGGCCCGGCTGGCCGAGGCGGGGGTGACCTGCGAGGTCTGCCCGGCGTCGAACGTGGCGCTCGGCGTCTACCAGGAGTACGCCGACGTGCCGCTGCGCGCGCTGTGGGAGGCGGGGGTGCCGATGGCGCTGGGGGCGGACGATCCGCTGCTGTTCGGGGCGCGGCTGGCGGCGCAGTACGAGATCGCGCGGCTGCACCACGGCTTCACGGACGCGGAGCTGGCGGAGCTGGCGCGGCAGTCGGTGCGGGCGAGCGCGGCGCCGGCCGAGGTGCGGGAGAAGCTGCTGGTGGAGATCGACGGCTGGCTCGGGTCCTAGAGGCTGACGCCGACGGTCACCGGCTCGTTGACGAGGGTGATGCCGAACGCCGCCCGCACGCCGTCGCGGACCTCGCGGGCCAGCGCGAGGAGGTCGGCGGTGGTGGCGCTCCCCCGGTTGGTGAGGGCGAGGGTGTGCTTGCCGGAGATGCGGGCCGGGCCGGTGCCGTAGCCCTTGGGGAAGCCCGCGTGGTCGATGAGCCAGGCGGCGGAGGTCTTCACCAGTCCCTCGCCGCCGGGCTCGCCGGCCGGGTACGCGGGCGGGGCGGCGTCGGTGCCGAGGCGTTCGGCGACGCGGGTGAGGAAGGCGGCGTGCTCGGCGGAGGTGAGGAGGGGGTTGGTGAAGAAGGAGCCGGCGGACCAGGTGTCGTGGTCCTCGGGGTCGAGCACCATGCCCTTGCCGGTGCGCAGCTTCAGCACGGCCTCGCGGGCGTCGGCCAGCGGCACGCGCGCGCCGGGGCGTACGCCGAGCGTGCGGGCGGCCTCGGCGTAGCGGATGGGGGCGGAGAGGCCCTTCGCGTCGTCGAGGGCGAAGCGGACGCGGAGGACGACGAAGCGGCCGGGGTCGGCCTTGAAGCGGCTGTGGCGGTAGGCGAAGCCGCAGTCGGCGGCGGGGAGGGTGACGGTGGCGCGGGCGGCGCGGTCGTAGGCGACGACCTCGGTGACGGTGGCGGAGACCTCCTGGCCGTACGCGCCGACGTTCTGGATGGGGGTGGCGCCCGCGCTGCCGGGGATTCCCGCCAGGCACTCGATCCCGGCGAGCCCGGCCTCGACGGTGCGGGCGACGGCGGCCGACCAGTCCTCGCCGGCGGCGAGCTCCAGGCGGGTGCCGTCGAGGCGGAAGCCGGTGGTGGCGATGCGGACGACGGTGCCGGGGAATCCGGTGTCGGCGATGACGAGGTTGCTGCCGCCGCCGATGAGGAGGAGGGGGGTGCCCGCGTCGTCGGCCTCGCGGACGGCGGCGATGACCTCGTCGTCGGTGACGGCGGTCAGGAGCCGCGCGGCAGGTCCGCCGAGGCGGAGTGTCGTCAGCGGGGCGAGGGGGGCGTTCCGGGTCTCCTGCACCCGCTCAGGATACGGGCGGGCGCCGCTACCCCACCCGCCGAGCCGGTGGGCGCCCCCGGGTGGGTGGGGCCACGGCCCGCACGTCGCCGCCCCACCCGCCCGGGGTTCCGGGGGGCCAGGTCCCGGTGGGCGGATCGGCGAATCAGCCTCACGGGACCAGCACCTTGTCGCGGCTCGGACGAGGGGCGCCAGGCGTGCGGGGCCGGGCGCGGCCGCGCCGTGGCGCGACCAGCGTGGCCACCGCGGCCAGCAGCAGCGCCGCCACGCCGACCCAGAGCGCGGGCACGAGCCCGTCGCTGAACGCCTGCGGCGTCTCGTAGCCACCCTGCGCGGAGAACACGGAGGCGAGCACGGCCACGCCGAGCGCGCCGCCGACCTCGCGCAGGGCGTTGTTGACGCCGGAGGCGATGCCCTGCTCGGACTCGTGCACCGCGCCCATCACCATGGCGCCGCTGGGCGCGAAGAACATCGCCATGCCGGTGCCGCACAGCACGAAGGCGGGGATCTGGCTGGGGTAGCTGACGCCGGGGTCGTTGAGCAACGCCAGCCAGCCGAGGCCGATGGCCATCAGCACCATGCCGGTGGCGACGATCGGGCGCCCGCCGATGCGGTCGGTGAGCGCGCCCGCGAGGGGGGCGACCACCATCGGCATGGCGGTCCACGGCAGCATCCGCAGCCCGGCCTCGGTGGGGGCGTAGCCCTGGACGAGCTGCAGGAACTGGGTCAGCAGGAAGATCGAGCCGAACATGCCGGCGAACATCAGCAGGCTGGCGGCGTTGATGGCGCTGAAGGCGCGGGAGCGGAAGAAGCGCATCGGCAGCATGGGGTTGGCGGTGCGCAGCTCCCAGGCGACGAACGCCACCAGCAGCGCGCCGCCGCTCGCGAAGCCGGCGAGCACCGGGCCGGAGGTCCAGCCGTGCTCGGCGCCCCGGACGATGGAGTAGACGAGGCCGAAGAGGCCGCCGCTGGCGAGCACGGTGCCGGGGAGGTCGAGGCGGTTGTTGGGGCCCCGGCTCTCGGCGAGGCGGAGGCGGGCCAGCGGCAGCAGGGCGATGCCGAGGGGGACGTTGAGCCAGAAGATCCACTCCCAGGCGATGTGCTCGGTGATGACGCCGCCGACCAGAGGGCCGCCCGCCACGGCCAGGCCCTGCACCGCGCCCCAGATGCCGAAGGCGGTGCCGCGGCGTTCCGCGGGCACGGCGGCGGAGATGAGGGTGAGGCTGAGCGGCATGAGGATCGCGGCGCCGGCGCCCTGAGCGGCGCGGGCGGCGATGAGCTGGCCGGTGGTGTCGGCCAGGGCGGCGACGGCGGAGGCGACGGTGAAGAGGGCTATGCCGAGGATGAAGACGCGGCGGCGGCCGAAGCGGTCACCGACGGCGGCGGCGAGGAGCAGGAGGCAGGCGAACGGCAGGGTGTAGCCGTTGACCACCCATTCGAGGTCGGTGAGGCTGCCGCCGAGGTCGTCGCGGATGACGGGCAGCGCGGTGGTGACGACGAGGTTGTCCAGGGCGGCCATGAAGCTGGCGACGCCGGTGACGACGATGGTCCACACGGCGAGGGCGCGCCGGCTGGTGCTCGGTGATGGTTCCTGGTCTGGCATGGCGTTTGCCTTCATGGCCTCTGTGCCTTCATTCTCGAAACTAGTGATTGGTCAATAACTTTCGGCGACACACGAGTGCGCCGAAGCGGAGCGAAGTGAAGCGGAGGGGAACGGTGGAGAGGGGTGGAGAGGGGTGGAGAGGGGTGGCGAGGGGAGGGGAACGCGGCCGGTCAGCCGCCCTTGCCGTCGTCCATGTTGAAGATGTCGCAGGTGGTCCAGACCCGGTGGCCCTCGGGGAAGCCGAGCGCCAGGGCGGTGTTGATGAACATGCCGTTGCCGAAGAAGGACCCGACCAGCCCCTCGTCGGCGCCGAGCATCAGGCGGACGGAGTCCCACATGCCGGCCCAGGCCTCGCGGATCTCCTCCCCGAACTCCCGGTCCCCGGCCTCCTCCGCGACGTGCACCGCGACGCACATCTGCATCTGGAGCATCAGCCGGTCGCGGTCGGCTATCAGGTCCGTATACGCCCGGCACATGGCCTCGTACGCCCCCTGGGGGTCGAGCCCCTCGGCCGCGCTCTCGAAGCCCCGCCGGACCTCCTCGGTGCAGCGCCGGGCCGCCGCCAGGAAGATCGCCCGCTTGTCGGGGAAGAGCCGGAAGAGGTACGGCTGCGAGACCCCCACGCGGCGCGCGATGGCGGCGGTGGAGGTGCCGGCGTACCCGCCGCGGGCGAACTCGGTGATGGCGGCGCGCAACACGCTCTCGCGCCGCTCCTCCGCGCTCATCCGGGCGCTCTCTCGTGCCATGAGAAGAAAGTTAGTGCCCAATCACTAACTACGTCAATCCCGGATCCTGCCGATCCCGCCGGTCTCGTCGGCGTCCCCGGCCCTCTGTCACCCGTCAGGCGAGGCGTACGACCGCGCGTGCGGCGCCGAGCACCTTCTCGCCCGCGCTGCGGGCGGTGAGGTCCACCCGGACGGTGCGGGCGTCGTCGTCCAGCTTGGCGGTGACCTTGCCCGTCACCTCGATGAGCGCGCCCGCGTCGTCGTCCGGGACGACGACGGGCTTGGTGAAGCGCACCCCGTACTCGACGACCGCGCCGGGGTCGCCGGTCCAGTCCGTGACGACCCGCGCGGCCTCGGCCATGGTGAACATGCCGTGCGCGATGACGTCGGGCAGGCCGACCTCGCGGGCGAAGCGCTCGTTCCAGTGGATGGGGTTGAAGTCGCCCGAGGCCCCGGCGTAACGCACGAGGGTCGCCCGGTTCACCGGGAACGTCCGGGCCGGCAGCTCGGCGCCGGCCTCCACGTCGGCGTACGCGATGCGCGCCGTCACGCCGTCTCCTCCCCCGCGTTGCTCTCGTCGTCCTCGTCGTCCTTCGCGCGGACCACCAGCTTGGTGAGGGCGGTCACGACGTGCTCGCCGGAGGCGTCGTGCACCTCACCGCGGATGCCGAGGATCTCGTTGCCCGAGATGGACCTGATCGACTCGATCGTGGTGGTCACCAGCAGCCGGTCGCCCGCCCGCACCGGGCGGGAGTAGGCGAACTTCTGGTCTCCGTGCACCACCCGGTCGTAGTCCAGGCCCAGCTCCTCGTCGGTCAGGACGTGCCGCTGGACGGCGCCGTAGCTGACGGCGAAGACGAAGGTGGGCGGGGCGATCACGTCCGGGTGCCCGAGCTGCTTGGCCGCGTCCGGATCGGTGTAGGCGGGGTTGTCGTCGCCGATCGCCGAGGCGAACTCGCGGATCTTCTCCCGCCCCACCTCGTAGGGCTCGTCGGCCGGGTACGTGCGGCCGACGAAGGACTCATCGAGCGCCATCGGCGTTCGCCTGCCCGGTCAGCGCGTCTCGCGGTGCACCGTGTGCGCGTTGCAGCGCGGGCAGTGCTTCTTCATCTCCAGACGGTCCGGGTCGTTGCGCCGGTTCTTCTTGGTGATGTAGTTGCGCTCCTTGCAGTCCACGCAGGCCAGCGTGATCTTCGGTCGGACGTCGGTGGCAGCCACGGAGCGCTCCTCGGCGGACGGCTTATATGGACGGGGGTGGACGCAGAAAGAGTAGCCGATCGTCAGGGCGGACCCCGCAATCGGCTACTTGGCGTAGCGGCGACCGGACTCGAACCGGTGACACAACGATTATGAGCCGTTTGCTCTACCGACTGAGCTACGCCGCCATGAGGTGGTTCGCACCCCAGAGCCCCAAAACGGAATCGAACCGTTGACCTTCTCCTTACCATGGAGACGCTCTGCCGACTGAGCTATTGGGGCGAGCGCTGAAGAGATTACACGCTCGGGCGGCGAAGGAGAAATCCATAAGGGCCGCCCCAACAACGCCATACGGGACGAGGCGCGACGCGGCCGTCGCCGGCGGTACGACTATTTTCCCCTTCGCCACCAGTGCCCCACACGCCCCGTACGCTCGCCTCGTGCCTGACCGCAGCCTGGCCGCCGACGCCACCGCCCTCGTCCTCAGCGGGGCCCGGCTCGCCGACGGCCGCACCGTCGACGTCCGGATCAGCGGCGGACGCATCGAGGCCGTGGGGACGCCGGGGAGCCTGGCGGGCACGGCCGCGGGCGTCACGCCAGGCCTTACGCCAGGCGTCTCGCCAGGCGTTACGCGGCTGGACCTGAGCGGCTATCTGCTGCTGCCGGCGCCCGCCGAGCCCCACGCGCACCACGACACCGCGCTGACCGGCGGCGCCACCGGGGCGCCGGACTTCTCGCCGGGTGAGCTGCGGCGCCGCGTGACGGAGGCGGCCCTGATCCAGCTCGGGCACGGGGCCACCGCCCAGCGCACCCACGTCCGCGTCGGCGACGTCCACGGGCTGGCCGCGCTGGAGGCGGCGCTGGAGGCGGGGCGGGCGCTGGGAGGGCTGGCCGGGATCACCACCGTGGCCGTGCCCCGGCTGCTGACCGGGCGGGGCGGCGCGGACGACCGGGCACTGCTGACGGAGGCGGCGAAGATGGGCGCGGGCGCGCTGGGCGGCGCGCCCGATCTCGACCCCGACCCGGCCGGGTTCGTGGAGGTACTGCTGCGGATCGCCGACGAGCAGGGGTGTGCCCTGGACCTGCACACGGACGCGGCGGACCCGGCCCGGCTGGCGCGCCTGGCCTCGGCGGTCGCCGCCTGCCGCTCGGCGGTCACCATCGGGCCGTGCGCGGGGCTGGCGCGGCTGGCGCCTCAGGCCGCGGCCCGCGCCGCGGACCGGCTCGCCGCCGCGGGGGTCACCGTGGTGTGCCTGCCGCAGGGGCGGTGCGGGGGCGGCTCCGGTGACGGCGCGTCCGGGACCGGCTCGCTGGTGCGGCTGCTGGACGCCGCAGGGGTACGGGTGGCGGCGGGCAGCGGGGCGTTGCTGGACGCCGCCAACCCGGTGGGGCGCGGCGACCCGCTGGAGGCCGCCTACCTGCTCGCCTCGCTCGGCGGGCTCGCGCCGCACGACGCCTACCGGGCCGTCAGCGCCGGGGCCAGGGCGGCGCTCGGCCTGCCCGAGGTGCGCGTCGAGGCGGGGTTCCCGGCCGAGTTGCTGGCGGTGCGCGGGCAGGGCCTGGCGGGGGCGCTCTCGCTCGCCTACAGCCGCGTGGTGATCCACGGGGGGCGGATCGTGTCGCGGACGAGCGCGGTGCGGGAGTACGGCGGGACGCCGGCCGCCGCGTCGGCGGCGCTGCCCCGGCAGGCCACCGGCGAGTTCACCTAACGTGGATTCACCGCGACTGTCAGTGGCCGGGCGTACGGTCGGGGACATGCGCATCGTCATCGCTGGAGGACACGGAAAGATCGCCCGGCGGCTCGAGCGGCTGCTGGCGGGGCGCGGCGACCAGGTCGCCGGGCTCATTCGCAGGCCCGGGCAGGCCGGCGCCCTGCTGGGAGCGGGCGCCGAGCCGGTCGTCTGCGACCTGGAGTCGGCCGGGGCGGAGGAGGTGGCGCGGCACCTGCGGGGCGCGGACGCCGCCGTCTTCGCGGCGGGCGCGGGGCCCGGCAGCGGCGCGGCGCGCAAGGAGACCGTGGACCGGGCGGCGGCGGTGCTCTTCGCGGACGCGGCGGAGCGGGCCGGGGTGCGGCGTTTCCTCGTCGTCTCGGCCATCGGCGTGGACGGGGAGCCGCCGCCGGGCACCGATCCGGTCTTCGCCGCGTACCTGCGGGCCAAGGGTGCGGCCGACGCGGAGCTGCGCGGCCGGTCCGGTCTGGACCTGACGGTCCTTCGGCCGGGGCGGCTGACGGACGAGCCGGGCACGGGGCGGGTGCGGCTGGGCCCGGTCGAGACGATCGGGCGGGGGGCGGTCTCGCGGGACGACGTGGCGGCGGTGCTGCTGGCGCTGCTGGACGAGCCGCGCACGGCGGGCCTGACGCTGGAGCTGGTGGGCGGCGAGACGCCGATCCCGGAGGCGGTGGCCGCCGTGGTCTGAGCCGGGAGGTGACCGTCTTGTGGGCCCTCGGGCGGGGCCCTATCGTCCGTCCAGACATCCCACCTCCTACGTCCGGACGCAACGCCTCCGTTCCAACGCCTGTCGTCAACGCCTGTCGTCAACGCCTTGTCATCAAGGCCTCGTTCGCGCCAAGGGAGCCGCGTCATGTCTTCGCCGTCGTCACCGACCTCCGCGCCGTCGTTCTCCGTGCCCTATGTCTCGGGCGAGGGCGGGTACGACACCTTCCGGATCCCCGCCGCCGTCACCACGCCCGAGGGCACGCTGCTGGCCTTCGCCGAGGCCCGGGTGGGCGGCTCGGCCGACACGGGAGACATCGACGTGGTGGTGCGGCGCTCCACCGACGGCGGGCTGAGCTGGGGCCCGATCACCCTGGTCGCCTCGGGCCGCGGCGACACCCGGGGGAACCCGGCGCCCGTCGTCGACCCGGCCACCGGCCGCCTGGTGCTGGTCACCTGCTTCAACGGCGGCACGGCGGAGGAGGGCGAGATCATGCGCGGCGAGGTGCCCCCCGAGCAGTCCCGGCGCGTCTTCGTGCAGACCAGCGAGGACAGCGGGCTGAGCTTCTCCCCGCCGCGCGAGATCACCGAGGCGGTGAAGCCGGCCGGCTGGCGCTGGTACGCCACGGGCCCGGGCCACGCGGTGGCGCTGACGCGCGGGCCGCACGCCGGGCGGCTGGTGGTGCCCGCCAACCACTCGACGCGGCCGGAGGAGGGCTCGGCCGACACGGGAGAGGAGGACAGGTACTACGGCGGGCACGCGCTGCTGAGCGACGACGGCGGGGCGAACTGGCGGACCGGCTTCGTCGACGGCGACTACGACGGGGAGGTCAACGCCAACGAGTCGATAGCGGCCGAACTGCCCGACGGGCGGCTCTACTTCACCTGCCGCGACCAGAACGGCACGGCCCCCGGCGGGCGCATGGACGCCTACTCCAGCGACGGCGGCGAGACGCTGGACGCGCCGTACGCGCCGCAGCCGACGCTCGCGGACGTGCCGGTGGTGCAGGGGAGCGTGCTGGCGGTCGGCGACGCGGTGTTCTTCTCGGGCCCGTCGAACCCCGAGGCGCGCGAGGCCATGGCGGTGTGGCGCAGTGACGACGGGGGCCGCACCTACCGGAAGGTGGCGACGCTGTCCGGGCGGCCGGCGGCGTACTCGGACCTGGTGCTGGTGGACGAGGAGACCGTGGGCGTGCTGTACGAGACGGGCGAGGCCGGGCCGTACGAGTCGATCGAGCTGCGGCGCCTGCCGCTGCGGGAGCTGGGCTGAGAGGGGAGAGGTGGGAAGGGGAGGGGGATGCTGATGGCTTGGAGCAGCCCGGACACCGCCTAGAGCAGCCCGGCGGTGGCGAGGTGCTTGGCGACCTCTTCGACGTCGGCGTCGGTCAGGGGGCGCTGGGGCTCGGCGGTGGTGGCGTGGGCGATGACGCCGCGCAGCCGCAGCGCGGCCTTGAACGCGCCGATGGCGGAGGGCCGTCCGCGCACCATCGCGAAGAGCGCCAGCAGCCGCTCCTGCTCGGCGCGCGCCCGCTCCCAGTCGCCGGCGGCGCAGAGCCGCACCAGCCGGACGAAGCCGTGCGGGTCGACGTTGCCCAGGCCCGGCACGACGCCGTCGGCGCCCATCAGCAGGGCGGTGTCGACGGTGTTCTCCGAGCCGGTGAACACGGCGAAGTCGCGGTCGCGGATGCCGTGGTGCGCGCGGGCGGCGGTGATGACCCGGCGCAGGCCGATCTGGTCGGGGCTGGAGTCCTTCAGCCCCGCCAGCACGCCGTCGGCGGCCAGCCGCAGCACGAGCTCCGGCGCGAGCTTGGTGTGCACGGCGCTCGGCAGGTCGTACGCGAGCAGCGGCGCGCCGGTGCGTTCGGCGAGCAGCCGGAAGTGGCGTTCGGTCTCGGCCGGGCCGGTGGGGGCGTAGAAGGGCGCGGTGGCGACGATGGCGTCAGCGCCCGCCGCCAGAGCCTCGCGGGCGTGGTCCAGCACCCGGGGCGTGGTCATGTCGATGGCGCCGGCCAGCAGCGGCAGCGCGCCGCCGAGGTGTCCGGCGACGGTCTCCACCACCGTGCGGCGCTGCCGGTCGGTGAGGAAGGCGGCCTCGGAGGTCGAACCGAGCACGAACAGGCCGTCCACCTCGGCGTCCCTCAGGTGGTCCACGAGCCGGATGAGGGAGCGGTCATCCACCTCGCCGTCGGGGTTCAGGGGCGTGCAGACGGGCGGGATGACGCCGCCGAGGCGGGCGGGCAGGGTCATGGATGCTCCGGTGGTGCTGATGGTGCTGGTGTCGTGCGGGTCGCTTCGAGAACGAGGGTGCGGGTGGGTTCGTCACCGGCCACCGGGTGGTGGCAGCGGAATCGGTGCGCGCCGCCCTCGGCGTCGCCGTTCGCGGTGACGTCCGGCATGGTGGCGGCGCACTCGGCGTCCGCCCGCCAGCAGCGGGTGCGGAACGGGCAGCCGGAGGGCGGGCGCGTCGCGGAGGGCACGGGCCCGGAGAGCGGGATCGGGTCGATCGGGTCCAGCAGGCCCGGCGTCGCGGAGAACAGCGCGCGGGTGTACGGGTGCCGGGCACGGTCGGTCACCTCGGCGGCGGGCGCCTCCTCCACGATCCGCCCGAGGTACATGGTGATGACCCGGTCGCTCATCCGGCGCACGGTCTGGATGTCGTGGGAGATGAAGACCATGGCGAGGCCGAGGCGTTCCCGCAGGTCGAGCAGGAGGTTGAGGATCTGCGCGCGGACGGAGACGTCGAGCGCGCTGGTCGGCTCGTCGGCGATCACCAGCTCCGGCTCCAACGCCAGCGCGCGGGCGATGGCCACACGCTGCCGCTGCCCGCCCGAGAGCTGCCCGGGCAGCGCGTCCGCGAGCTGGGCGGGCAGCCCCACCAGCGACATCAGCTCCCGCACCCGCTCCTCGCGCTGCGCCGGGGTGCCGTGGCGGTGCACGTCGAGCGGGTCGCGCAGCACGCGGCGTACGGGCATACGCCGGTTGAGGGCGGTGGCCGGGTCCTGGAACACCATGCCCAGGTGGCGGCCGATGACGGCGCGGCGCTCGGCGGACGGCATGCCCCACAGGTCGCGGCCGCGGTAGGCGATGGTGCCGCTGGTCGGCTTCTCCACGCCGACCAGCACGCGGGCGAGGGTGGACTTGCCGCAGCCGGACTCGCCCACGACGCCGACCGTCTCGCCGGGGGCGATGGCCAGGTCGGCGCCGGTGAGGGCGTAGACCCGGTCGGGGCGGAAGAGGTGTCCGCTGCGGGCGGCGTAGACGACGTGCGCGTCCTCGACGGTCAGCAGGGCGGCGTTCCTCGTCTCCCCGGTCTCTCGGGTCACCGTTTTGGTCACCGTGCGGCCTCCCTCTCCGGGGTGAGGACGGGGTGGTGGCAGGCGACCGAGTGGTTGCCGCCCGGCGCGGGGACGGTGGGCACCTCGGTCGCGCAGACCTCGCTCGCCATCGGGCAGCGGTCGGCGAACCGGCAGCCGGGCGGGAAGTCGGCGGGCGAGGGCACCACGCCGCGGATCTGCGTCATGCGAGGGGCGGCCGACTCCAGGGAGAGCACCGAGCCGAGCAGCCCGCGCGTGTAGTGGTGGGCCGGGGCGGCCACCAGCTCGTGGGTGATGCCGGTCTCGGCGATCTGCCCGCCGTACATCACCGCCACCCGGTCGGTGACGTCGGCGACCAGCGCCAGGTCGTGCGAGACGAGGACGAGGGCGAAGCCCAGCTCGGCGCGCAGCCGCAGCAGCAGCTCGATGATCTGCGCCTGGACGGTGACGTCGAGCGCGGTCGTCGGCTCGTCGGCCACGATGAGGCGCGGGCTGCGCGAGAGCGCCATCGCGATCAGCACGCGCTGGCGCTGGCCGCCGGAGAGCTCGTGCGGGTAGCTGCGCAGGGTGCGGCCGGGGTCGAGTCCGACGAGTCCGAGCAGCTCCTCGGGGGTGCGCTTGCCGCCGCGCCGCACCAGCTGCTTGAGCTGGGCGCGGATGGTCATGGCGGGATTGAGGGAGGAGAGGGCGTCCTGGTAGACCATCGCCATCTCGTGGCCGAGCAGGCGGCGGCGGGAGCGGGCGGGCATGCCGAGCAGCTCGCGGCCGTCGAAGGTGATGCTGCCGTGGACGCGGGCGTCGCGCGGCTGGAGCCCCATCACGGTGAGGGCGGTCAGGGACTTGCCGCAGCCGGACTCGCCGACCAGGCCGAGCACCTCGCCGGGGCGTACGTCGAAGCTGATGCCGTCGACGACGTCGATGCCGCCGTGGTGACGGTCGAAGCCGATGCGGAGGTCGCGCACGGACAGCACGGGGGCGCCCGTCACGGGCGGGCGCGCCCGCTCGCGCAGCCGCGCGCCGGCCTCGGAGAGGCCGGGCGGGAGCGAGAGGGGTTCTCCCCCGCCCCGCCCCTTCCTCAGTTCAGGGGGCTCCGCCCCCTGGACCCCCGAGAGCTGCGCGGGAATGCGCACGGAGGCGCCCGCCGCCCCGCCGCCCTTGGCAGCGGGCCACGCGACCGGCGATGCGGCCGCCGGCTCGGTCGGAGCGGCGTCGGGGAGATCCGCGCCGTCAGCGCCGTCAGCGCCGTCAGCCGACGTCGGCCTCCGGTCGGTACCGAGGCCGCGCTCCGGCGACGCGGGCGGCGCCAGCTCGGCGCCGTCCGCCTCGGCGTCGGCGTCGGCGTCGGCATTCGCTTCGGGTTCGGCATCGGCTACGGATCCGGCCGCGCCAGGCACGCCCTCGCCGTCGTCCTGGGGCGGACGCCCGGCGCCACCGCGCGTCTGCGGCGACGCCTCGGCTCCGGCTGCGCCGGGCGACAGTGATGGCTCGCCATCGCCGCTGGCCGGGTCCGGGCCCGGGACCTCGACCGACGGCGCTCCCCCGGCGGCAGCCGTGACCTCCGGCGCGGCGTCCGCCGTCCCGACGCCGCCGGTCAGCGGGCGGGCCGCCGGCGCGGCCCAGGCGTCGGAGATGCCCTCGGAGAGGATGTTGAGGGACAGCACGGTGACGAGCATCAGCAGGCCGGGGAAGACCGTGGCCCACCAGCCGCCGAGCAGCACCATGTTCTTGCCGTCGGCGATGACGCTGCCCCAGGACGGGTCCGGCGGGCGCACGCCCGCGCCGATGAAGGACAGGGACGCCTCGAAGACGATGGCCTCGGCCACCTGCACCGTGCAGAAGACCAGCACCGGCGCCGCGCAGTTCACCGCCACGTGCCGGATCAGGATGAACGGCGTTCGCGCGCCGATGATCCGCTCCGCCGTGACGTAGTCCTCGCCGTACTGGGCCATGACGTTGGCGCGCACCACGCGCGCGATCGGCGGCGTGTAGAGGAAGGCGATGGCGCAGATCAGCACCGGGATGCCGCCGCCGAAGACCGAGACGAGGACGGCGGCCAGCGCGATGCCGGGGAACGCCATCACCACGTCCAGGCAGCGCATCACGGCCTCGTCCACCGCCTTACGGGAGGTCGCCGCGATGGACCCCAGGATCGCGCCCGCCACCAGGCCGAGCAGCGTCGCGCCGAGGCCGATGACCAGCGAGAGCCGCGCCCCGTACATCAGCCGGCTGAGGATGTCCCGCCCCTGGCTGTCCTGCCCCATCCAGTGGTCCGCCGACGGCCCCTGCGGGTCGGCCGACAGCGCCAGCGGGTCGTGCGGCGTCAGCACCGGGGCGAACACCGCCGTCAGCACCACCACCAGGAGCACGCCCAGCGCGGCCCGGGACATCACCGGCAGCCGCCGCAGCCCCCGGCGTACGCCACCCAGCCCGCCCATCCGGTACGCGCCGGGCCGCGACAGGCGTTCCGCGAGGCGTTTGCGCGTCAGCAGCGATGCCATCAGTCAGCGCTCCTCAGCCGGGGGTTGACCAGCAGGTAGAGGATGTCGATCACGAAGTTGACCACCGCGAAGATCACCGCGGTCGTCAGCACCACGCCCTGCACGACGGCCGGGTCGCCGTTGCGCACGGCGTCGATCATCAGCTTGCCCATGCCGGGCAGGCCGAAGATCGTCTCGATGACGACCGCGCCGCCCATCAGGTACCCGACGCGGAGCCCGAGCACCGTGAGCGGGTTGATCAGGGCGTTGCGCAGCACGTTGCGGCCGACCACGACGACCGGCGGCAGGCCGCTGCCGATGGCGGTGCGCACGTAGTCCTTGTCCAGCTCCTCCACCACCGCCGTGCGCACGATGCGCGTGAGCGCGGCGGCCACCGGCAGCGACAGCGCCACGGCCGGCATGGTCATGGTCTCCAGCCAGCCGGTGAGGGAGTCGCCGGGGTTGGTGTAGCCGCTGGTCGGGAACCACCCCAGCTCCACCGCCAGGTACTGGATCATCAGCAGCGCGATCCAGAAGCTCGGCGCGGCCACGCCCGTGAGCGAGACGACGCGGATGAGCTGGTCGGGCAGCCGGTCGCGGTAGATCGCGGCGGTGACGCCCAGCAGCAGCGCCAGCACCACGCCGAGGCCGAGCCCCAGGAAGGTGAGCTGCATGGTCAGCGGCAGCGCCGTCGTGACCTGGTCGACGACCGGCTCCTGGCCCAGCACGCTGGTGCCCATGTCGCCGCGCAGCAGGTCGCCGACGAACGCCACGTACCGCACCGGGAGCGGATCGAGCAGGCCGTTCTCCTCCCGGAACTGGTGGAGCTGCTCCTGCGTCGGGTTGCCTCCCATGAAGTACGCGGCGGCGGGGTCGGTGTCGGAGAACTCCATGACGAGGAAGACGAACAGGGCGATGCCCAGCGTCAGCGGGATGAGCGTCGCGACGCGACGCAGCAGCATGCGTGCGATGACAGCCATGGTTGGTCGGCCTGCGGCTGCGGCGTCAGGCCGGCTTCGCCTGGAGGAGGTTGATGCCGGGGTAGGGCTGCGGCTCGACCCCCGTGATGCGCTCGGGGTCCCAGGCGGTCAGCAGCTCGTTGTGCACGACCGGGTAGAGCACCGCCTGCTCGGCGATGACGTCCAGGTACTCGTGGGTGAGCCGCAGCTTGCGCTCGGGATCCTGCTCCCGCGTGGCCTGGTCCATCAGGTCGAACAGCGCCTTCGCGTCGTTGGTGCCGTCCCACCGGGTGTAGCCCATCCACCCGCCGCCGGCGGTGTAGTTGTAACGCATGATCAGGTCGGCGTCGAGGCCGAACTGGTTGGGGTTGGAGGCGGCGGCCACGACCTGGTAGTCCTGGTTCTGATCCATCTTCGTGAAGAGCGCCGATGTGTCCTGCGGCTCCAGCGTGGTATTGACGCCGATCGCGTCCCAGGACTCCTTGATGGTGGGCAGGCAGTCCACGATCCAGCTCACGTTGACGGCCATCAGGTTGATCCGCAGGCCGGTGACCCCCGCCTCGTCGAGGAGTTGCTGGGCGCGGTCGGGATCGTACGTGTATACGGTGACGGCGCGCTGGTGTGCTGCGTTGCCCTCATTCAGGAACGAGGTCGGCGCCTTGCCGTAGCCGCGCAGCCCGACCTCGATCATCTGCTCGGTGTTGATGGCGTAGAACAGCGCCTGCCGCACCCGCACGTCGTCGAAGGGCGGGTTGCCGGTGTTGAACATCAGGAACATGTGGTTCATGCCCGCGCCGCCCTCGACCGTGAGGCCGTCGTTGCGGAGCTGGTCGACGTTGGCGTACGGGATGTTGTCGGCGATCTGCGCGTCCGCGCTGCCCCCGGATATCGCCGCCACGCGCGGCGCTCCATCCACGATCGTCAGCCAGTTCATCTTGGGGAACGCCGCCTTGCGCGGGCCGTTGTAGTCCTTGAAGGCCTCGAACTCGCTGTTCGTCGTCGGCTGGTGGGCGGTGAGGCGGTAGGGTCCCGAGCCGGTGACCAGCCGGCCGCCGTCGAGCTCGTCCCAGGCGCCGTCCGCGCTGTAGACGTGCTTCGGCAGGATCTTGGCGATGGTCAGCCGGGGCGCGGCGTCCGGGAAGGGGAAGCGCAGGTCCAGCTCGACGCTGCGCTCGCCGGTCTTGCGGACGCCGTCCAGCCAGGTGACGAAGAAGGAGCGGGCCAGGGTGACCGTCTCCTCCCCCAGGATGCGGTCGAAGGTGAAGACGACGTCGTCGGCCGTGACCGGCTGCCCGTCGTGCCACACCGCGCCCTCGCGCAGGGTGAACGCCCAGGTGGTGGCGTTCAGGTCCTCCGGTATCGCCGTGGCCAGCGCCGCGTATGGCTCGCGGGTGATGGGATCGGTATCCAGCAGGCCCTCGTAGATGTGGTTGTTGGCCGCCATCGAGAACGCCGACGCGGTCATCGTCGGGTCCCAGCTCTGATCGTTGCCGTAGCCGATGACGGCGGTGAGCGTCTGGACCCCGTCCTCGTCGTCGCTGCTGGTGGTGGACTCCGGCCCCGAACACGCGCCGAGGCCGGCGCCGATCGCGCCCGCCGCGCCCAGCGCGCCCGAGAGCCTGAGGAACGCCCTGCGGTTGAATCCGTTGACAACGTCGCTCACGATGCCGCTCCAGACAGGTGGTGCCGCGCCGCACCCCGTCGCCCCCGTGCCGCAGGGAGACCGGCCACGTCGCTGGTCGTGGGAGGTCCTACGTTCTACGTCCGAGTGATGCACCGACGGTAAGAGGGACCTGATGAGTGGTCAAGACCTCTTGCCACCACTCGCCGCCTCTTGCCGCCTCTTGCCCGAGCGGGACATCCCATGTCCTATGTCCGGGAGACCAAGGTGAACTTAAGGTCAAGAGACGGTGTCGGGGGGAGAGGAAAGGTAGGGACGGCCATGGCCCGGCGCGTGATGTCCGACGAGGTGCAGGAGCGGATCAAGCAGCTGATACTGCTCCGCCGCCTCGCCCCCGGGGACGCGCTTCCCACGGAGAGCGAGCTGATGCGGCACTTCGGCGTCAGCCGCAACTCGGTGCGCGAGGCGCTCAAGGCCCTCCAGGCGGTGAACATCGTGGACATCCGCCACGGCTTCGGCACCTTCGTCGGGTCGCTGAGCCTGGACTCCTTCGTCGAGGGCGTCGTCTTCCGCGCCGCCGTGCGCCACCGCCACGGGGAGCCGAGCCTGTACGAGCTGCTGGAGGTCCGCGAGGCGCTGGAGTCCGGCCTCATCGGCAGCGTCTCCGGAAGGGTGCCCGAGGCGGACCTGGCGGCGTTGCGCGAGCTGGTGGAGACGATGAAGCGGGAGGCGGCGACCGAGGGCCGCGTCACGGCGGCGACCGACCGGGCGTTCCACATCGCGCTCTACCGCTCCCTCGGCAACCACCTGCTGAGCGAGGTGCTGGACGCCTTCTGGGCCGCGCTGCACCGGGTGCGGGAGGAGCTGCGGGAGGTGCACCAGGATCCGCACGTCACGCACGCCCGCCACCAGGACATCCTCACAGCCCTGGAGGCGGGCGACGGCCCGGCGGCGGCGGACGCGATGCGGCACCACTTCGCGGGGATACGCCACCTGCTGACGCCGGGCGCGGCGGGCGGCTGACCGTCCCGGCCGCGCCGGTTCGGCGCCGGTCGGGCGCCGGCCAGGCGCCGAGGAGCCGGCGCAGCGCGCGGCGGCGCGGCCGGGGGGCGGACCTGGTAGACCGCGTTCGAGGTGTTGCGTCGAAGCGGCCTGTGGGGATCTGGCGCGAACGAGCCACTTGCGCCACTGTGTTGTCCCAGCCATGACAGCCCACTCATGGCACTCCATGAACTCCATGAACTCCTTGACACCTTGAGGTGAGGACGCACCCCATGCCCACGTCACGGACCACCATCACCGCGAGCACCGCCGTCACGGCCGGCGCCCTGGCGCTGCTGGCCTCCGGTCTCGCCGCCACCCCCGCCAACGCCCAGACCATGGCCATGGTCAGCGCCGACTGGGAGAACCAGTCGATCATGTATATGGCCGGAGAGGGTCAGGTCAACGACCTCTACATCACCGCCATGGCCGTCGGCGAGGACGTCCGGGAGATCGGCTTCAACGACGAGGCCGCGATACAGCCCGGCGACCACTGCAGATATCTCGACCCGGAGGACGACACCTTCGTCGTCTGCGAACTGCCCACCGACAGCACCCTCCCCGACGACATCCACGCCTTCCTCGCCGACGGCGACGACAGCATCTTCACCAGCGACCCCGGCGTCGCGGCCGTCCACGGCGGCCCCGGCAACGACGAACTCCACGCCCACACCGCGGACATGGTGATGGGCGAGGACGGCGACGACATGATCATGGGCGACGCCGTCCTGGACGGCGGCGACGGCATGGACCACCTGATGGGCGACGCCTCCGCCGAGGAGCTCTACGGCGGCCGCGGCGACGACATGATCGAGGCGTACGACGGCGCCGACACCATCTACGCCAACTCCGGCGACGACGAGGTGCGGGCCGGCCGCGGCGCCGACCTCGTCTCGGGCGGCCCCGACGACGACACCCTCTACGGCAACAGCGGCAACGACATCATCCTCGGCGGCCCGGGCACGGACGCCCTCTCGGGCGGGCCGGGCGAGGACGAGGTCACGCAGTAGGCCGTACGGAACAGGCAGGCCCGGAGCGAGGGGCGCGGCGCCGAGCCGTGCCCCTCGTGGTTCACCGCGCGAGACGTGCCTACGGCAGGGCTGCCAGGGCGGCGTCTAGGGGCAGACTCCCAGATACTCGTGTTCCCTGCAGCCGCGCATGCACGGCACGTCACCGGAGGCTGGTCTGCCGCCTGGGAGGACAGCGAGAGGCTGCCACCGCGCCCCCCATTCCACTCGCCCCTCGGCGGCGCACCCTTTGCCGCGTAAGACGTTTTGTCTTACATTGGTCGTATGGCTGACACAATCACCATCCGCAGCGATGCCGAAACCGAGCACGCTCTCGACGTCCTCACCCATGATGGCAGCTCGCGATCGGCCGCCATCCGCCAGGCTGTGCTGGAAACCGCCATGCGCAGGGAACGCGCGGTCGCCATGCGACGTGCGGCTCTGCGCATGCCGCTGGGCGAACCCGACGGCATTGATGTCGCCGCAGAGATCTCCCGAGAGCGCGGGGAAGAGCGCTGATGATCTATCTCGACTCCGCCGCAGTCGTCAAACTCGTCCACGCCGAAGCCGAGTCGCAGGCGCTGAGGGACTGGCTGGACGAGCGAGCGGAGACGGGCTGGACCAGTTCGGTCCTAGTGGAGATCGAGTCATTCCGGGCCTTGGCGCGTCACGCCCCACACTCCGTTACACGACTCCCCTCGATCCTGGACTTGATCGACATGGTGGAAATGGCCCCGGCCATCCGCATCCTGGCCCAAACCGTGCGGCCGACGACTGTTCGAAGTCTGGACGCCATCCACCTGGGCACAGCCCTGTCCATCCGTCCGCAACTCACCTCGTTCATTACCTACGACAAGCGGCTGGCCGACGCCGCACGTGCCGCAGGGCTGCCCGTCGACACTCCGTCGTGAAAGCCATGCGCACGGATATCAACCGACGCCATGGCGTTTGCTTGCCGACGGCGACGACATCATCCTCGGCGGCCCGGGCACGGACGCCCTCTCGGGCGGGCCCGGCGAGGACGAGGTGACGCAGTAGCCACACCGGCCCGGAACGAGGGGCGCGGCCTGTCCGCCGACTCGACGAGTGGTGTTTGAGGGACACGACGACGCCCGGCGAAATCCGGGAGCGTCGCGGTGGCGGCGCGGGGTACGGTCGGCCGGTGGTCAACGTGGACAGCGATGATGTGAACGACGGCTTCTTCGGCGAGAGCATCGCGGCGACCTACGACGAGTCGTCGGGCGGGGCGTTCGACCCGGCGGCCATCGACGCGGCCGTCGGGGTGCTCGCGGAGCTGGCCGGTGAGGGCACAGCGCTGGAGCTGGGGATCGGGACGGGGCGCATCGCGCTGCCGCTGGCGGCGCGCGGCGTGGGCGTCCACGGGATCGACCTGTCGCGGGCGATGGTGGCGCGGCTGCGGGACAAGCCCGGTGGGGACGCGATCCCGGTCGTGATCGGGGACTTCGCCACGACGCGGGTGGAGGGGGCGGGCACCTTCTCGCTGGCGTATCTGGTCTTCAACACGATCAACAACCTCACGACGCAGGAGGCGCAGGTGGCCTGCTTCCGCAATGTGGCGGACCACCTCGCGCCCGGCGGCGTCTTCGTGATCGAGGTCGGCGTTCCCGAGCTGCGCAGGCTGCCGCCGGGGCACAGCGTCGTGCCGTTCCGCGTGAGCGACACGGGCTGGGCGTACGACGTGTACGACACCGCCACGCAGGCGATGAGCTCGAACTACGTCGACGTCACCGCCGATGGCCGGGGCTCCTTCCGGTCGATCCCCTTCCGGTACGTGTGGCCGTCCGAGCTGGATCTGATGGCGCGGATCGCCGGGCTGCGGCTGCGCGACCGCTGGGCGGACTGGAGCCGCGAGCCGTTCACCAGCGAAAGCGGGAAGCACGTGTCGGTGTGGGAGAAGCCCGCGTGAAGGCGGTCGGTCGGTCCGACATCAGCCGAACTCGGTGTAGGTGACCGCCCCCGAGTCGACCAGGTTGCGCGCGTGGCAGGCGGGGCACCGCACCAGGGTGGCGTCGCGGAAGCGGATGCCGTCGATCCACTCGTGGCCGCAGCGTCCGCAGCCCACCTGGACCAGGTAGTTGTCGACCCAGCCGTGGGCGGCGGCGGCGATGCCCTCGCCGCCGCCGATCAGGCCCCTGAGCTGGCCGCGGCACTCGGCGGTCGCGGTGTCCGTCTGCCAGGGGCGCAGGTTTTCGAGGAACAGGCCGTTGATGTCGGCGCCCCAGTTCCCGTCCGGGGTCTCGACGACGATGTAGTACTGCTCCTTCTCCACGGTCTCGTGCCGCAGGAAGTCCTTGGCCTGCTCAGCGTCGTCGCCGGCGAGCGTCTGGTAGATCCCGCTGTCGGTCTGCTTGATCTCCACCAACCGCAGGCCGGCCTCGGCCAGCCGCCGCTGCCAGCGCTCGATCGGCTCGTCGCGGGCGAGCGGGATCCTCGACAGCCGCCCGTTCCCCCGACCACCGAACATCGCCATGGCCCGTCTCCCTCGCTCGGCCCCGCGCTCCCGCGCCCGCTGCCGCCAGCGTGGCACGGAATCGCGGGGAGCCCTCCCCGGCTCGCCCCTCGCCCCTCGCCCCTGACGCCTCGGCCCTCACACCTCACGCCTCGCAGGTGATGCGCGGGTTGTCGGCGGCGAAGAGGTCTTCGGGGCTCTTCTCCCAGAGCCACACGTGCAGCGTGTAGTGGTACACGGCCTTCGACAGCTCGAAGGGGACGCCGAAGAGGGTGGCCGGGGTCCTGGAGACGTACTCGATCCCGTGGAGCTCCAGGCTGCCGTCGGCCCGGGGGGCGTAGACGAGGGCGTTGGGCCGGGCGATGTCGAGCTCGTCCGGGCCCTCGGCGACCGTGCGGAGGTAGTGGATCCCCTTGCCGGCTACGCAGTCGGAGGTCCGGACGTAGCCGTCGGCCTCCGCCGCGGCCACGTCGCGGTAGGCGGCGGTGGCCCCCTTGAGAGAGCCGAAGTGCGTCCAGATCTCCTCCGTGCCGGCGTCGGTAGCCGGGTGGGCCAGTGCACCGGACGACGGGTTCAGGGCCAGCGTGACGATGAGGCCGAGGGCCACGAGGGAGGCGAGGGCATTCCTGTTCATGACGACTGACAACTCCCGTGGGTCTCGTGAGCGCGCCACGGAGGCGGCGCGCTGGCTCGAGCGTCGCCGGGCACCGGCCCGGCCGCCACCGCTGGCGGGTGAACGGGTGGCGGCGGCGGCGCCCCGGCGGTGGCGCCCGCCCGGCGGCAACCTTCCCGTGCCCGGATGCGACAACAGGTCGGGAGAGGCGAGGGACTCTGTCGTCGGAAGGGAGTGACGGGCGTGTCACGCGGGTGGAGCAACGCCGGAAACGCCTTGGGGGTGGTCGCGGCCGTCGCCGTGTCGGGCGCGCTGCTGCCGATCACGGCGGCGGAGGGCTCGCCGGCCCCGGGCGGCAACGGCACGGCCCAGGCTCCGGTGGCGTTCCCCGGGGCCGAGGGGTTCGGGGCGCAGGCCACCGGCGGCCGGGGCGGGGAGATATACCACGTCACCAATCTCGACGACTCCGGCCCGGGCTCCTTCCGGGACGCGGTGAGCGAGGGCCCGCGCATCGTCGTCTTCGACGTCGGCGGCTATATCGAACTCGCTGAGCCGCTGCACGTCGCCAGCGACATCACCATCGCCGGACAGACCGCACCGGGCGAGGGCGTGGCCACCCGGGGATATCAGGTCTCCTTCTCGGACTCGTCCAACGTCATCGTCCGCTACATGCGGTTCCGCCACGGCCTGACGCCCGACCAGAACCGCGACGCCGTGACGATGGACGGCGCCAGCAACATCGTCTTCGACCACGTGTCGGCGTCCTGGGGCCGCGACGAGAACTTCTCGATCAACAACAGCACGAACGTCACCGTGCAGCACTCGATCATCTCCGAGGGCCTGGACCCGCACTCCTGCGGCGGCCTGGTGCAGAGCGACGGCGTGACGCTGAGCCACAACCTGTATATCCACAACAAGACTCGCAACCCCAAGTCCAAGGGCCGTCTGCAGTTCGTCAACAGCGTGATCTACAACTGGGGTTCGGACGGCTACATCCTCGGCGACTCGGCGGGCATATCCAACGCCAACGCGGAGGGGAACTACTTCATCGCAGGGCCCTCGACCACCGGCGACCCGTTCACCCGCGCCAACGCGAACTACCAGATCTACGCCGCGGGGAACTACTTCGACGGCGACGTGAACGGGCAGGTCGACGGCCGGGAGACGACCGACGAGGACCTCGGGCCGGCCACCATCATGGACGAGCCCTTCGACTTCCCGCCGGTGACCGTCCAGACCGCCCAGGAGGCGTACGACACGGTGGTGGCGGGCGCGGGCGCCTCGCTCTCGCGCGACGCCATCGACACCCGCCTGGTGAACGACGTGATCAACCAGACCGGCGCCATCATCACCGACCCGGAGAGCATCGGCGGCTTCGGCAGCCTGGAGGGCGGCACCCCGCCGGCCGACGCGGACGGCGACGGCATGCCGGACGACTGGGAGACCGCCGAGGGCCTCAACCCCGACGACGCCGCCGACGCCGCCGACACGGACGCCAGCGGGTACAGCAACATCGAGCGCTACGTCAACGGCCTCGTGGCCTGAGATCTGAGACCTGCGACATGGCACGTGGGACTCGGAGGGCGTCTTCGTCAACGCCTACCTCGACCGCGTGCTCGGGCCGCCCGTCAGTCGCGCGTGAGCGGGCCGGGCCGGGCCCGGCCGTGACGGGCCGGGACGCCGAGCAGGCTCGCGGCGGTGCCCGCCTCGGGCGGGAGGGCGTCGAGGGCCGCGACGATCCGGCGTTCCTCGAAGGCGAAGTGCGACTCCAGGATGGCGGCCAGCCCGTCCAGCTCCCCCCGCACCCGCGCGGCCTCGGCGGCGTCCGGCTCCTCCGCGACGCCGTCCAGCAGCCGCTCCAGCCGGTCCTGGATCACGCTGATCAGCTCGTGGTCCTCCACCAGCTTGTCGAGGGTGGGGCGCAACTCGGGGAACTCCCTGGCCAGCGCGGGGAACGCTCCGCCGTCCTCGCCCGTGTGGTGCGCGGTCAGCGCCGAGCAGAACGCCAGGCAGTGTGCCTTGAGCCGCCGCGGCCGGCCAGCCCCGAGGTCCTCGCGCAGCCGGGCCAGTTCGCCGCGCAGCCCCTCGTGGATGTCGATCAGCTCCTCCCCCAACGCCACGAGCCGCTCGCGCGGCCGCGCCCGGGGATCACCGGCGTTGTCCATGGCGACCGAGCCTACGCGGCGCGGGGACCTGCGCGGCGCGGGGACCTGCGCGCCGCCGGGACCGCCGCGCTCCTGACCTGCTTCTTGTGATGGGTGTGCCTACTGTGGGAGTGGCGAGCATCCTCGACGCGGCGTCGCGGGCGGGTGGGTGGCGATCATGAAGACTTCCCGGACTTCCGAGATCTCCGGGATCCCCGGGATCGACTTCGAGGCGGTCTTCCGCGCCGTGCCGGGCGGGCTGGCGCTGTTCACCACGGAGCTGGTGTACGTCGACGCCAACGACGCGTATCTCGAGCTGGTGGGGCGTACCCGCGACCAGCTGATCGGACGCTACGTGTTCGACGCCTTCCCCGAGAACCCCGACGACCCCGCCGCGAGCGCCAGGGGCGACGTGTACCGCTCGCTGCGGCGGGTGGCCACCACGGGGGAGCGCGACGCCACGGCGTTGCTGCGCTACGACCTGGAGCATCCCGACCGGCCGGGCGAGTGGGAGGAGCGGTACTGGAGCCTGGTCAACATGCCCGTCTTCGGGCCGGACGGGCAGGTGGCGCTGGTGCTGCACCGGGCGGAGGAGGTCACGGAGCTGATCCGGGCCCACGGCCGGCGCTACGGTGACCGGGCCACGGTGCTGGAGGCCGAGCTGTACGGCCGCGCCCGGGAGCTGCAGGAGGTCAACGAGCGGCTGCGGCGCGCCCACACCCGCGAACGGGAGGTCGCGCTCACCCTGCAGGAGTCGATGCTGCCCGCCCTCAGGCCGGTGGGCCGCCACCGCGTGGCGGTGCGCTACCGCCCGGCGGTCGGGGCGTTGAACGTGTGCGGCGACTGGTACGACATGATCGAGCTGCCCGGCGACCGCGTGGCGGTGGCCGTCGGGGACGTCGTCGGCCACGGCCTGGCCGCCGCCGGGGTCATGGGCCAGCTCCGCAGCGCGCTGAGCGCCGCCGCCCGCGTCGCCGACGGCCCGGCGCGGGCGCTCGACGTGCTCGGCCTGTACGCCCGCTCGGTCGAGGGCGCGGAGTCGGCCACGGCGGTGAAGGTCTTCATCGACTGGGACGCCCGGCGGCTCAGCTACAGCAGCGCCGGCCACCTGCCCCCCGCCCTGCAGCGCCCGGACGGCGCGGTGGTCTTCCTCGACCAGGCCACGGACCCGCCGCTGGGCGCCCGCCCCGAGCACGTGCCCCGGCCCGAGGCCGGGACCGTGTTCGCCGAGGGCGCGACCCTCGTGCTCTACACCGACGGGCTGATCGAACGCCGCCGCGAGGACATCGACGCGGGCCTGGCCCGGCTCGCCGACTCCCTCGCCCGCCACCTGGGCGCGGATCCCGAGACCCTCGCCGACGCCCTGCTGGCCGACCTGATCCCGCAGGGCGGGGCCACCGACGACATCGCCCTGGTCATCCTGCGCCTGTAGACCGAGCCCGCCGGGCAGTGGAGAACCGCGCTCGGAGAATCGCTGCTTGACTTATACCCCCTAGGGGTATTTAGTTTTGGGGTCAGCTGCGCCTCGGCGCACCGCCACGCCGCCCGCCTCGCCAGAAACGGAGACACCACCATGAGCACCTCCACCTCCACCTCCCTCTCCACTTACACCGTCACCGGCATGACCTGCGGCCACTGCGTCAGCTCGGTCACCGAGGAGGTCGGCAAGCTCCCCGGCGTCGCGAACGTCCAGGTCGACCTCGCCAGCGGCCTGGTGACCGTCGCGAGCCAGGCCCCGCTGGAGCGGTCCGCGGTGGCCGCGGCCGTCACCGAGGCGGGGTACGAGCTGGCCGCGGCCGAGGAGCCCGAGCCCCCGGCGGCGAGCTGCTGCGGCGGCGGCTGCCACTGACCGAAGCGGACACCGCCGAGCCGCCCGTGACCTGGCGGTCGCGGAGGCGGCCTGAGCGGTCGACCCGGCCGCGCCGTCGGGCAGCTCGCAGTCCCGGCGCGGGTCCGCACCCCGCTGGCGTGGGCAGTCTCGGCCAAGGGCGGAGGGCGGAGGCGGGCACACCAGCGGGCGGCACAGGGCACGGCCCGCACAGACCGGCGGCGCCGCGACGCCGAGGGCGCCGCGCATGGCCGGCGGGTCCGACGCCGAGGGCATCGGACCCGCCAAGCCGCCGCGTTCCGCGCGCCTCGCGCGCATCAGTGCCGGTGCTCGTTCTCCTGCGACGGCCCGCCGCCGGAGGCGCCCGCGCCGCGCTCGTCGAGCAGGTCGGCCATGAGCTGGATCTCGGACTCCTGGCCCTCGACCATGCCCTCCGCGAGCCGGACGACGACGGAGTCCTCCGCCGACGCGACGGCGCCCTCGGCCATGTCCACGCCGGCGCGGTGGTGCTCGGTCATCAGCCGCAGGTAGAGCACCTCGGCCTCCCGGCCCTCCGCCTCGCGCAGCTCCTCGATCTGGGCGTCCGTGGCCATGCCCGGCATGAGAGCCCCGTCGTGCGGCTCGAAGCCCATGTCCGCCATGTCGTGGTCCATCCACGTCATGGGCGGCTCCGAGGAGGACAGCGGCATCTCCCAGGAGGTCAGCAGCCCGAGCAGCATGCCGCGCTGGTTCGCCTGGGTGTTGATGATGTCGTACGCCAGGTTGCGCACCTCGCGGTCGTCGGTGCGGTCGCGGACGATGAAGGACATCTCCACCGCCTGCTGGTGGTGGACGGCCATGTCCCGGGAGAAGCCGACGTCCGCCGAGTCGGCGGCGGGCACCGCCGGCTCACCGCCGTCACCCCCGTCGTCGTCGCCGTCCGCCAGGGCGCGCGTCCCCAGCAGCGCGAGCGCGACCAGCCCGAGGGCGGCCGCGGCCGCCCACCACCCCCGGGCCAGCCGCGCGCCGGTCACTGCGGCACCGTGCAGGCCGCGCCCACCTCGGGGGTCTGCTCGCCCTGCACGTAGGTCTTGAAGAACTCCTTGACCCGCGGGTCCGAGGCGCTGTCAACGCCGAGCTGGTGGCCCCAGGCGGTCAGCGTGATCGGCGAGGTCTGGTCCTGGTAGGGGCTCATCATCGAGTACGGGGTCGAGGAGACCCGGTCGGTCAGCTCCTGGACGTCCTTGTCGCCGACCTGGTCGGTGTAGGTGACCCACACCGCGCCGTGCTCCAGAGAGTGCACGGCCTCCTCCTCGACGAGCTCCTCGTCGTGGACCGTCCCGTCGCAGTCGGCCCAGATCTGGTGGTGGTCGCCCCCGACGGGCGGGCTCTGCGGGTATTCCACGTCCCCGCTCACGTGAGTCCGGCCCAGGTCCTCCCAGACCTTCTCGCCGCGTATGTCGCCGGCCTGGGCCTGCTCCCCGCCGCCCCCGCCGCCGGAGTCGTCGTCGTTGGAGCCCGCGGTCAGGGCCACGGCCCCGACGATCACCGCCACGACGAGCACGGTGACGCTGACGACGCTGATGATCTGTATTCGGCGCTTGCGCGCCAGCTCGGCGCGCCGCATCTCCGCGACGCGCGCTCGGCGGGCCTCGTCCTTGGCCTTCGCTCGAGAACTCATGGCCTCTCCTTCGCTTCCCTGGTCTTCTTCGCCTGCATCGCTTGCTTCGCTCGCTTGACTCGCTTCGCTTTCCGGGGCCCCTACACCCGCAGGCGTTGCAGCTCGTGAAGATCCGGCGCGCCGGGGGGCTCGCCGGTGAGGCGGGAGGTGTCGGCGGGCTGTGCCGCCCACCAGGCGGGGGCGTGCGGCTGCCCGCAGCCCGGCGCGTGGCGGTGCTCCTTGTGGGGCGAGGTGTCGCGCACGGCCTCGTTCTTCGGAACGGTGCAGTGCTGGCGTCCGTCCTGGACACAGTGGTCACAGGGCGCGGCCGTGTGTGGCGTTTCCGCTGCCACGGCGCGCCCGCCGAGCGTCAGCGCCAGGATGGCGAGCGCCACGACGAACAGGCGCGCAGGGCTCAGCGCCATCGGCTCGGCCCGCCGAGCGCCAACGCGGTGTTCATTTCACCCCAACAAACCTGAGTGTCACGGGTAACTCTGATGAACCTACCAAACGCCCGCGCCGCGTCCCAGAGCCTCTTTCGCCGCCGGTCGCCGGCCGCCGGCCGCGGCCGCCGGGATCGGGGCTTTATCACGGAATGTGGCGGCCGGCGATGGCGCGGGCGATGACCAGGCGCTGGATCTCGCTGGTGCCCTCGAAGATCGTGTAGATCTTGGCGTCCCGGTACATGCGCTCCACCGGGTGCTCCCGGCTGTAGCCCGCCCCGCCCAGGATCTGGACGGCCTTCTCCGTGGCGCTCACCGCGAGTTCGCCCGCGCGGAGCTTGGCCATGGAGCCCTCGCCCGCCGTGAAGGGACGCTCGTTGCGGCCCATCCAGGCCGCGCGCCAGATCAGCAGCCGCACCGCGTCGATCTCGGTGCGCATGTCGGCCAGGGCGAACGCCACCGCCTGGTTGTCGATGATCGGGCGGCCGAACGCCACGCGCTGCCCCGCGTAGTCGAGCGCGTACTCGTAGGCGGCGCGCGCGATGCCCAGGGCCTGGGCGCCGACGGTGGGGCGGGAGACCTCGAACGTCGCCATCGCCGCCTGCCCCCTGGTCCGCGCGCCCACGGCGGCCTTCGCCCGGGCCATCTCGCGAGCCGTGGCCAGCCGGGCGTCGAGCTTCTCCCTGCCGCCGAGGAGGCAGTGGCCGGGCACCCGCACGTCGTCGAGGAAGACGTCGGCGGTGTGCGAGGCGCGCAGCCCGAGCTTCTTGATCTTGCGGTTGCCGGCCAGGCCCGGGGTGCCGGGCGGGACCACGAACGCCGCCTGGCCGCGGGCGCCGAGCTCGGGGTCGACGGAGGCGACGACGACGTGGACGTTCGCGATGCCGCCGTTGGTGATCCACGCCTTCTGGCCGCGCAGCACCCACTCGTCGCGGGCCTCGTCGTACCGGGCGCGGGTGCGCAGCGCGGAGACGTCGGAGCCGGCCTCGGGCTCGGAGACGCAGAACGCCGCCACCTTCGGGTCGCCGGCGTCCCCGAAGCACTGCGGCACCCACTCCGCGAGCTGGTCGGGCGTGCCGGCGGCGAAGATCCCGGCGACGGCGAGCGAGGTGCCGAACAGGGCCATGCCGATGCCGGCGTCGCCCCAGAACAGCTCCTCGTTGGCGATCTGGAGCGACAGCCCGGTGGGGTCGCCGAACATCTCGGCCAGCGACTCGAAGCCGTACAGGCCGATCTTGGCCGCCTCCCGGATGACGGGCCAGGGGGTCTCCTCGCGCTCGTCCCACTCGGCGGCGGCCGGGCGTACGACGTCGGCGGCGAAGCCGTGCACCCAGTCCCGCAGGTCGCGCTGTTCCTCGGTCAGGTCGAGGGAGAAACCGGTCATGTCGTTGCCCTCCTCCTCACGCCTGCTCCTCACGCCTTCGGGATGTCGAAGATCCGGGTGAGGCCGCTCGCCAGGCCGATGTCGCCGCCGATCCTCACCTTGCGGGTCATGAACATCACGACCGGGCTGGCGTTGCCGGAGACGAGCTTCAGGAACTCCGTGTCGGCCAGGGTGAAGGTGGTGCGCGGCGTGGCGTCCGAGGGGCCGCGCCGCACGGTGCAGGCGCCGTCGGCGATCGTCGTCTCCCAGACCTCGGTGGGCTCGTCGGCGTCTCCGGTGACCTCCCAGCGGATGAGGGCGGCGAGGGAGCCGGCGGCCTCGGGGCGGAAGACGTGTTCCATCCGGCCGAAGATCTCCGCCAGGACGCGGGCGCGCAGCTCGCCGCGCATCAGCTCGGCCATCTCCCTGGCGGAGAGCTTCCTGACGAGCGCGGCGAACTCGGCCGGTGTCACGCGCGCGAAGTCGAGGCCGTCCAGGCCGCCCAGGTCGTCCATCCCGCTCCCGTCCCATGCTTCTTACCGGAAAGTAGACTTACCGGGGAGTGAGATTAGGTGCCGCGTGAGTAGCCTGACAAGGTGCCCGAGAACACCGATCACACCGATCACACCGACCCCTCCGACCCCTCCGACCACCCCGACCGGCCGAGGCGCCGCCTGCCCCGCAGCGTGCGCGAGCAGGAGATCATCGACGCGGCGCTGCCGGTCTTCTCCAAGCGCGGCTACCGCGCCGCCGTCGTCGACGAGATCGCGGACCTGGCCGGGATCTCCAAGCCGATGGTGTACCTCTACCTCGGCTCGAAGGAAGGCTTGTTCGTCGCCTGCATCCAGCGCGAGTCGCAGCGCCTGGTGGCGGCCTTCCGCGAGGCGGCGCGGGCCGGGGGCGCGCCGGAGGAGCGGCTGTCGGCGGGGCTCACGGCGTTCTTCGGCTTCGTCGCGGAGCACCGGGACAGCTGGGTGGTGCTGCACCGGCAGGCCCCCGAGCAGAGCGAGCGGATAGCGGCGGAGCTGGTCGCGGCGCGGCGCTCGGTCATGGCGGAGGTCACGGGGCTGATCGGCGACGGCATCTCCGAGGGCCGCGCGCGGGCCGCCACCCGGCTGGGCGCGGAGGACGCCGACTTCGTGGCGCACGCCCTGGTCGGGGCGGCCGACTCGCTGACGGACTGGATGGAGCGGCACCCCGGGGAGTCGCCGGAGCGGGTCACGACGCGGCTGATGAACATGGTGTGGGTGGGGATGCGGAACGTGCTGGCGGGCGAGGCCTGGGCCCCGGCGGGCCAGGAGCGGCATCAGTAGCGTTCAACCAGGTGGGCGCGGCTGGCCGGCAGCTCGTAGGGATCGGGCCAGAAGTCGGTGATGCGGGTGATCCGGCCGTCGTCCCCGAGCTCGAAGAAGCACAGGCCCGGCTGCGTTCCCTCCGGCCCGGTGAAGTCGATCCAGCTCGCGGCATGCCGGCCCTCGCCGACGATCCGCCGCACCGCGACGTGCCAGTCGTAGGGGAAGCCCTCCACGTTGAAGCGGATGTAGGCGTCCCGGCCACGCACCTGCTCCCTGGTCTGCGGTCCGCGGTAGACCACGTCGTCGGCGAGCAGCGCGCCGAACGCGTCCCAGTCCCTGGCCTCCGCCGCGGCCCAGTAGGCCGCGACCACCTCGTGCGCGCTGGTCATGGTCATGCCCGCAGCGTACTCGTGACGCGAGGTTACCGGTCGGCCATTGCATTCCTCCTTACCAAGGAGTAAGTCTACCGAGAAGTTAAATCACGGCGGGAGGAGTGAGAAGGGTGAGAGTGGGACTGGGACGGGGAGCGAGAAGGGTGGCGATCGTCGGCGGCAACCGCATCCCCTTCGCACGCGCGGACGGCCCGTACGCCACCGCGTCCAACCAGGAGATGCTCGCCGCCACGCTGGCCGGTCTCGTGGACCGGTTCGGGCTGCGCGGCGAGACGATCGGGGAGTTCGCCGCCGGGGCGGTCCTCAAGCACAGCCGCGACTTCAACCTGGCCCGCGAGACCGTCCTCGGCAGCGAACTCGACAGCCGCACCCCGGCGTTCGACGTCCAGCAGGCGTGCGGCACCGGCCTGGAGGCCGTCATCCTCCTCGCCAACAAGATCGCCCTGGGCCAGATCGACAGCGGCATCGCGGGCGGCGTCGACACCACCAGCGACGCCCCGCTCGGGCTCAACGACGAGCTGCGCCGCGTCATCCTCGCGGCCCGCCGGGCGCGCTCCCTCGGCGGGCGGCTGCGCGCGCTCGGCCGCCTGCGGCCCCGGCACGTGGCGCCGGACGTCCCGCGCAACGCCGAGCCCCGCACCGGCCTGTCGATGGGCGAGCACGCCGCGCTGACCGCCGCCGCCTGGGGCATCGGGCGCGCCGAGCAGGACGCCTACGCCGCCGCCAGCCACCGGCGGCTGGCCGCCGCCTGGGAACGCGGCCTCTTCGACGACCTGGTGACGCCCTTCCGGAGCCTCGCCCGCGACCAGAACCTGCGGCCGGACAGCACCCCCGAGCGGCTGGCCCGCCTCCGCCCCGTCTACGGCGAGACGATGACGGCGGGCAACTCCACACCCCTCACGGACGGCGCCGCGCTGGTCCTGCTGGCCAGCGAGGAGTGGGCCGCCGCCCGCGGCCTGCCGGTGCTGGCGTACGTCACCCACGCGCGCACCGGCGCCGTGGACTTCCTCGACGGGGAGCCCGGCGAGGACGGCCTCCTGATGGCCCCCGCCTACGCCCTGCCGAGGCTGCTGGACGACGCCGGGCTGACGCTGGCCGACCTCGACCTGCTGGAGATCCACGAGGCGTTCGCCTCCCAGGTGCTTGCGACGCTGGCCGCCTGGGAGGACCCGGCGTTCTGCGAGCGGCGCTTGGGCCGGGACAAGCCGCTGGGCGCGGTGGACCGCGCGCGGCTCAACGTCGCGGGCTCCTCGCTCGCCACCGGCCACCCCTTCGCCGCCTCGGGTGGACGCATCGTCGCCACCCTCGCCAAGCTGCTGCACGAGCGGGAAACGGGGTCTCGCGGGCTGATCTCGCTCTGCGCGGCGGGCGGGCAGGGCGTGACCGCGATCCTGGAAGGGGCGGGCTGAGGGCAGGGCCGGGCCGGGCCGGCACGGTCACAGGCTCGCGAACCAGGCGCGGGCGGCGGCCACTCCGCCGCCCGCGCCGAGCGCGGCCATCAGGGCCAGGCGCGCCTTCGGCAGGGCCAGGCCACGGGCGCCGATCGCTCCCACCTTGGCGGCGAGGCCGATGTCGAGCGGGCCGTCCTCCAGCGGCGCCGCGCTCGTGTGGCAGCGCGAGGCGACGACGACGGGGATGTCCCACTCCGTCAGCTCGGCGACCGCCGTGAGCAGGCCGACGGGGATGTTGCCCCGGCCGGTGCCCGCGAGCACGACGCCCCGGGCCCCGGCGTCCACGACCGTGGTCAGCAGGGCGGGCTCGACGTCGGGATGGGTCGCGATCAGGGCGACGTTCGGCTCCGGCTCCGCCCACTCCCCCACCCCTTCCGGCGGCCTTGCGGGCGGCGCCGAGACCGTCTCGACGCGCCCGCCCGCCACCCGGCCCACCGGCGCGTGGGGCGCGGAGGTGAAGCCCGCCACGCCGGTGGCGTCGGCGTACGTCACCCAGCGGGCGGCGTGCAGCCGGTCGTCGACGCAGACGACGGCGCCCGCGCCCCGCAGCGCCGGGTCGACGGCGGCCGTGAGGGAGGCGGCGAGGTTACGCGGGCCGTCGGCGGAGAGCTCGCCGAGGCTGCGCACGGCGGTGGCGAGGACGATGCCGCCGCGCCACGTCGCCTGACCCGCCATCAGGTCGACGAGGAACGCCGTCTCCTCCACCGTGTCGGGCCCGTGGGTGATGACGACCCCGTCGAACCCGTCGTCCAGCAGCGCGGACCGGGCCCGGCGGCCCAGGCGGAGCATGGTCGCGGTCGAGATGTCCCAGCTCGGCTCGGCCAGCACGTCCTCGACCTCCACCATCACCCGCGCCGGGCGAGCGTCAGCCGGAACGGTCGCCAGCAGCTCGGCGCCCGCGGCGACGCGCGGCCGGTCCGGGTCGCGGACGTAGGCGAGGGTGTCGCCGGTCGCCAGCATCAGCACGCGCCTCACCACAGCACCCCCGTCGCCAGGAAGACCAGGGCGGCCAGCAGGAGCAGCCGCCGCCAGTCCCCGTCAGTCATGGCCGGGGGTCAGGCCGAGGTGCTCCTCCAGCCGCGCGATGCGCTCGCCGAGGGGCGCGATCTCCTGGCGGACGATCGCCGCCAGCGCCTCGCCTCCCTGCGGCGCCGCCTGCTGGCCTTGCTGGGCCCGCAGGTGGACGTAGCCCGCCAGCGCCGCCGTGACGGCGCGGCGTACGAGCCGGGGCTCGGCGCCCAGCCCGCGCAGGACGCCGCCCGCGACACCGTCGGGCTCGGTGGCCAGGCCGAGCAACAGGTGCTCGCAGCCGACGTAGTTGTGCCCGAGGGAGGTCGCCTCGGTGACGGTCAGCTCCAGCGCGGCGGCGGCGGGCCCGTCGAACCGCCGGGGGTCGGCGTCCTCGGGGGCGGGCTCGCGGCGTTCGGGCCACTGGCGGTCCAGGTCGCGGGCCACGTCGCCGGGCTCGATCTCCATGGCGCGCAGCACGTGGAGGGCCAGGTTGGTGCCCTCCTGCAGCATGGCTGCCAGCAGGTGCCCGGTCGCCATGCGCGGGGCGCCGTCCTCGCGGGCCCGCTCGATGGCGAGGGCCAGCACGGCGCGGGCCTTTGGGGTGAAGTGGGCCAGCGCGCCGCTCGGTTCTTCGGCGTCGACGTCCCCCAGCACGGTCTCCCGTATGGCGGTGACGCGCCGCACGGCGTTCTCCAGGGCGCGCTGGCAGACGGCGGAGACCGGCACGCCGGCGGCCTTGACCGCCTCGGCCAGTTCGTCGGGCAGATACACGTTGATCTTAGGCATGCCCCCACCATAACCCCCAGGGGGTTATGGATAGAAGTGCCGTGCTCGCGGAGGAGTGGCTGCTGCGCACCCCCGAGGGCTCGGGCCTTCTCGATCCGCTGCCCGACCCGGGGCCCGTCTCGGGCTGGTGCGACTGGCTGGCGGAGGGGGCGTTCGCCGTCTACGCCGCCGAGTTCGCGCGCACGGGCTTCGCGGGCGCCCTCCGGCGTTACCGGGCGCTGGACGCGGACTGGCACGAGCTGCCCGAGGTGGAGACGCTGCCGGTGGAGCAGCCCGTGCTGTTCGTGGCCGGCGAGCGGGACTCGGCGTACCGCTTCGGCTCGCTGGAGCCGATGTACGCCGCCGTGCCCGGCCTGCGAGAGGTGGCCGTGCTGCCGGGCTGCGGGCACTGGACCCAGCAGGAGCGGGCGGAGGAGGTCGGCGAGCGCGTCGTCGGCTTCCTGCGGACCGCCGGGTGACGGGTGGCGGCGCGGTGCTGCCGCGGACGACGAGTGCGGCGGCGAGCTCCCCCCGGGGGCCTGGGCGAGCGGGCGCAGCGGCTGGCGGTCGGTGGTCAGCGACGGCGCGAGCGGCCGTGTGCGGTGAGGTCACCGCACACGGCCGCTGCCGTGGCTCGGGCGTCAGCCGGCGGAGCCGGTGACGGTGCTGCCGGACCTGGTCAGCGTGTACGCCACCGTCTCGCCGCTCCAGAAGTGGAACGTCAGGTTGATGGTGGAGTTGGCCCTGGTCTCGGCGAAGAACTCCTGCTTCAGGGTGATCTGTCCCGCCTCGTAGTCGGGCGAGAAGGTGTAGGCGTACTCCTTGTACGGGGTCCAGTCCTGCGGGCCGGCGTTGGTGCCGTCGGCGTAGACCGCCTCCATGGTGGCCAGCTGGTCGCCGTTGAACGCCGCCGGGATGGTCAGGCCGCTGGCCGTGCCGTCGGCGTCCTCCAGAACCGGGGTGTCGTAGGTGATGACGTTCACGTCCCACGGCACGCCGCCGTCGAACTGGAGCGTCAGCGCGGCGTTGACGCCCTGGCCCTGGCCCTCCGTCAGGCGGCCCAGCGTGGCGGCGGCGATGGTGAGCTGGTCGCCGCTGACGGTGTAGTCCTCGCCGCGCACCAGCTCCTCGGAGCCGTTGGCGACCGAGGTCAGGCTGTTGCCGTTGAGGTTCAGCGTCAGCGTCGCGTCCTCCGGCTCCTGGCCGGCGCGCACGAAGATCTGGTCGCTGGAGGCCGTCGCCGAGTCGGTCGTCCAGCTCGACTGGATCTGCCGGTACAGGCTCGGGTCCTGCCACTCGAACGCGGTGCGGTCGAGGTGCTGGCCGTTGTCCCACCACATCGTGGTGAGCTGCTTCTCGCGGGCGTAGGAGCCGAAGAACTCGAAGAACTTCAGCATCTCGCCGTGCTCGATCGCGTTGATGTCGGTGTCGAAGCCGAGCAGCCCGTACTCGCCGACGATGACCGGGATGCCCTGGGAGACGAAGGAGTCGTAAACGCGGTCGAAGGAGCTGGTGATGTCGGCCTGGACCTCCTCGTTGAACTGGGTGTAGCCGGCGATGTTCACGCTGAAGGGCCAGAAGCCGTAGTAGTGGACGGTGGCCGCGATGTTGGGGTCGTCCAGGGCGGCGATGGTGGCGGCCAGCTCGTCCACCAGGGCCTGCTCGGAGGAGGTGTGGAGGGTGGGCAGCACCAGCACGCGGTCGGCGTTGTTGCCGCCGGAGTCGCGGACGATGGTGTGGAAGGTGGTGTTGAGCTCGTCCATCAGCTCGGCTTCCTGGGCGGCGCCCGAACTGCCCTCGAACTGCGGCTCGTTGACGCTCTCGAAGAGCAGCTCGGGCGGCGCGTCGCGGAAGCGCTCGGCGAGCTGGGTCCAGATCGCGGAGTAGCGGGCGAGCACGGTGTCGTGCTGGGTGGGCATCTGGTGGACCCACTGCCAGGAGTCGTGGTGGATGTTGATCAGGACGTAGAGCCCCTCGTCCAGCGCGTAGTTCACGACTTCCTCGACCCGGTCGAGGTACGCCGCCTCGATCGCGTAGTTCGGGGCCCCGCCCTGGTGCTGGCCCCAGGTCACCGGGATCCGGATGCTCTTGAAGCCCTGCGCCGCGACGTTGCTGATCAGCTCCGGGGTGATCCTCGGGTTGCCCCAGGAGGTCTCGTCGGAGCCGGTGGCGTCGAGGCTGTTGCCCAGGTTCCAGCCGGGCTGCATGGCGGCCACCGTCTCCTGCGCGGCGGTCACCTGCGGGCGGCCTCGCTCCGCCGCCGCCTCGCCGGCGCCGTCGCCGGCGTTGGTGGCAAGGGCGGTGGCGGGCAGGGCCGCCAGGCCCAGGAGGACCGCCGCCAGGGCGGTCAGGAGTCTGTGCATGCGGCTCTTCACGGTCGTCCCTTCTGTGGGGGTCGGGACAGCTCGCGCCCCGGGGGCGTGACCGGGCGGTGGCGACGGATGGGGGGCACGGTCGGCTGGGCTGCCCTCGCGTGGTGGTGGCCGGGCCGGAGTCGTGGGCGAAGTCTGAGCGGTTTTGGTGTCGAATACGTTCGACTCTGACCCGATACGCTCGTTTCACCGGGACGCTAGCCGTAACGCCGTGGACACGTCAACCAGGGGCCCGACGGGGCGGGTCCGGGGACAGGGGCACGGCGCGGACCCGGCCGTGGTCACGGGTGAACGCCCGGCACCGGGCGGACCGGGCCCGTGCTGGAACGCAGGGTGATCAAGCGCTTCAGCAGCACGTGGCGGGGAGGGGTGTCGGGGGCCCGGAGGCGTTCCATCATCAGCTGGACGGCGATCCGGCAGATGTCGTCGACGGGGTAGTCGGCCGCCGTGAGCGGCGGGGTCACCGACTCCGCCCACGGCCCGGCCGCCAGGTGGACGACCGAGAAGTCGCGGGGCACGACGCGGCCGGCGCGCGTGAGGGCCCGGTACATGCCGCCCAGGGCCGCCTCGTTGATCGACACGACCGCCGTGGTGCCCGGGTCGTCCCGCAGGATCCGCTCCAGGCACGCCCGGCCCGCGGCGTCGTCGTCGCCGCAGAAGTACGCCCTGCCTTCCGCGCCCAGCTCGGCCATGCCCTGGTTGTAGCCGTCGAGCCCGCGGTGGGCGGACTCGTACCCGATGCGGAAGAACGCCTCCGAGCGGTTGACGAAGGCGATCCTGCGGTGGCCCAGCTCGGCGAGGTGCCGCACGCAGCCGCGGCCGAGGGCCGCCCAGTCCATGTCCACCCACCAGGAGTCCTCCCGGCGCGGGCGCCCGATGCTCACGAAGGGGAAGCCCAGCGCGGTGAGGTGTTCGGCGCGGGCGTCCTCCAGGCGGATCTCCATCAGGATCAGGCCGTCGACCCGGCGGTCCGTCAGGATCCGCTGGAACGGGGGGTCATCGACCTCCTTGCCGGTGGTGAGCAGCACGTCGTAGTCGTGCGCCTGGGCGGCCTCGGCGACGCGGCCGATGAAGTCGAGCTGCATGGCGGTGTAGCTGTGATCGGCCGGCGGGAAGACGAGTCCGAGGGCGCGCGTCCGGGCGGCGGCGGGCCCGGCGTTCGTCCGGTCGTTGGGCCGGTCGTTGAGCCGGTCGTTGAGCCGGTCATTCACCCCAGCACCTCCCACGCGGCGCCGTGCCCGTCGGCCGTGGGCAGGGGCTGCTCGGCCCAGATGGTCTTGCCGCTGGTGGTCTGGCGCGTGCCCCAGCCCTGGGAGAGCTGGGAGACGAGGTGGAGTCCCCGCCCGCCCTCGTCGAAGGTGCGGGCGCGGCGCAGGTGCGGGGCCGTGCTGCTGCCGTCGGAGACCTCGCAGATCAGGGTGCGATCGCGGATCAGCCGGAGCTGGATGGGGGTGGCGCCGTAGCGGATGGCGTTGGTGACGAGCTCGCTGACGACCAGCTCCGTGATGAACGACGCCTCCTCCAGGCCCCAGGCCGCGAGCTGCCGGGTGGCCTGCGCGCGGGCGTCGGCGACGAGCTCGGGGTCGGCGGGCACGCCCCAGGTGGCGACCTGGTCGGTGTGGAGGGCGCGGGTGCGGGCGACGAGGAGCGCGACGTCGTCGGCGGGGTCTTCGGGCAGCAGCTCCTTGATCAGGGTGTCGCAGGTGACGTCGAGCGAGGGCGCGGGCGAGGCGAGGACCTGGCGCAGCCGGGCGAGGCCCGCGTCGATGTCGTGCTCGCGGGTCTCGACCAGGCCGTCGGTGTGGAGGACGAGCAGGCTGCCCTCGGGCAGCTCCAGCTCGGTGGTCTCGAAGGGCAGGCCGCCGACGCCGAGCGGCGGGCCCGGGGAGAGCCGGACGGTGGTGACGGTGCCGTCGGGGTAGAGGACGCTGGGCGCGAGGTGGCCGGCGCTGGCGAGGGTGCAGCGGCGGGAGACGGGGTCGTAGACGGCGTACAGGCAGGTGGCGGGGAACTCGCCGCCGCGCTGCTCGACCTCCCCGGGGTCGCCGGGGTAGCCGTGGTCGGAGGCGAGGTGCGTGACCAGGCCGTCGAGGTGGGTCAGCAGCTCGTCGGGCGGCAGGTCGACGTCGGCGAGGGTGCGCACCGCCATGCGCAGGCTGGCCATGGTGGCGGAGGCGTGGACGCCGTGGCCGGCGACGTCGCCGACGACCATGGCGACGCGGGTGCCGGAGAGCGGGACCACGTCGAACCAGTCGCCGCCCACGCCCGCCTGGGACCAGGCCGGCAGGTACCGGAAGGCGGCCTCGACGGCCGCCTGCGGGGGGAGCGTGGCGGGCAGGAGGCTGCGCTGGAGGGTGAGCGCGGTGGTGCGTTCGCGGGTGTAGCGGCGGGCGTTGTCGATGGCGACGGCGGCGCGGCCGGCCAGCTCCTCGGCGAGGACCAGGTCGTCGTGTTCGAAGGGCTCCGGCCGCGACCAGCGCCAGAAGACGGCCACGCCGAGCGTGGCCCCGCGGGCCCGCAGCGGCACCGCCATACAGGAGTGGGTGTTGGTGCGCCGGACGAGGGTGCTTCTGGCGTCGTTGCTCTCCAGCCACCGGAGGAAGGCGGGATCGTCAAGGCCGCTCAGCAGGGGCTGGTCGGCGGCCAGGGAGCGGGCCAGCGGTGAGTCGGGCGGGTAGGTCTCGGCCTCGCCCCGGTCGATGACGGGCTCGATCTCCTCGTCGGCGGACCGGTGCGCGACCCGGCGCAGGACGACCCCGGCACCGACGTCGATGCGGCCGGCGGTCGGCTCCTCTCCGCGGAAGACCGAGTCGAGCAGGTCCACGCTGACGAAGTCGGCGAGCCGGGGCACGAGGAGCTCGGCCAGCTCGTCGGCGGTGCGGAGCACGTCGAGGGTGGTGCCGACGCGCGCGCCCGCCTCGTTGAGCAGGGCGAGCCGCTCCTGGGCCCGGTGGGGATCGCCCTCGCCGAACATGGCCGGCTCCGAGGCGATGGCCAGGAGGAACCCGCTGGGCCTGCCCTCGGCGTCCAGCGCCGGGTACGCCCGCAGGCCGCTGACGATGCGGCGGCCGTCCCGGCGGCGGAGGGTGACGGCTCCACCCCACACGACTTCCCCGGCGAGGGCCCGCCACGCCTCGTCGGAGGCGTCGGCGGCGAGCAGCTCGGTGATGGCGCGGCCCACGGCCTCCTGCGCCGGATGGCCGAACAGGCGGCGGGCGCCGTCGCTCCAGCCCGTGACGGTGCCGCCCGGGTCCACGGTGAGCGTAGCCACAACGGCATCGCCACGGTGCGCCATCGTCGCTCACCCTCAGCCCTCACACAGGAAACCTCGCGGCGGCATACCCCCGCGCGCGTCGCCGTGACGCACCACGGGCCCATAGGTCAATATCACCACATATAAGATAAACCTGCTGAAGGTTCTCGGAATGCCCACTCCCC
>NZ_JBQQCA010000053.1:0-54839 GCF_052246635.1 Streptomyces sp. 6N223
CCCGCCCGCCCCTGGGGGCTCCGCCCCGGCCCCCGGTTGCCGCCCACACCCCGGCACCCCCCCCGGGGCCGAGCGCCGTCGTCCCCCGTGGGGGCGGCCGGGGGTCCGGGGGCGGAGCCCCCGTCCCGGACAGCCAGTGGCTGCTGCCTCCCGAGGCCCGGGGCGAGATCCAGCGCATCATGACCGCCGGGGCCGGCGTGCTGCGGTCGGAGGAAAGCCTCGCCGCCGCCGCGCGGGCGCTGGACGCCATCGTCGCGGGCGGCGACGGCCGCAAGCCCGCCGAGCCCGGCACGGACACCTGGGAGATCGCCAACCTGCACCTCGTCGCCCGGGTCCTGGTCGCCGCCGCGCGGCGGCGCGAGGAGACCCGTGGCTGCCACTGGCGCGAGGACCGCCCGGAGCGGGACGATGCCGCCTGGCAGCGCCATCTCATCGTCCGCATGCGGGGCTCTACGCTCGACATCCGGACCACCGACACCACCGCGTTTCCGCCCACCCGGGAGAGCCCGTGACCAGCCCGCAGCCCCAGCCCGTGGACCTGACCCTGCTGCCCGTCGGCACCCGGCCCGGCGACGCCGAGCCCGCGGGCTGCGGCGACGGCTGCGCCTGCGGCGCGGGGGACGGCGCGGCGGACGGCCAGGCGACGCTCGACGCGCTGGAGTGCGGCCTCGACCCCGGCCTCGCCGCCGAGCTCGCCGCCGACGGGCTCGACCCCGTCCAGGTGGAGGACATCGCGCACCTGGCGATCGAGGAGGACCTCGACCAGGGCACCGACATCACCACCGTCGCCACCGTGCCGGAGGACGCCGTCGCCGCAGGCGACCTCACCGCCCGCGAGGCGGGCACCGTCGCCGGGCTGCGCGTCGTGGAGGCCGTGCTGTCCGTCGTCGCCACCGAGGAGTTCGAGGTCGAGCGCCACGTCGCCGACGGCGACCGCGTCGCGCCCGGCCAGGTGCTGCTGACCGTCACCGCCCGCACCCGCGACCTCCTCACCGGCGAGCGCAGCGCGCTGAACCTCCTCTGCCGCCTCTCCGGCATCGCCACCGCCACCCGCGCCTGGGCCGACGCCCTGGCCGGCACCCGCGCCCGCGTCCGCGACACCCGCAAGACCACCCCCGGCCTGCGCGCCCTGGAGAAGTACGCCGTGCGCTGCGGCGGCGGCGTCAACCACCGCATGTCGCTCTCGGACGCCGCGCTGATCAAGGACAACCACATCGTGGCCGCCGGCGGCGTCGCCGAGGCGTTCCGGCGGGTCCGCGAGGAGTTCCCCGGCGTTCCCGTCGAGGTGGAGGTGGACCGCCTCGACCAGATCGAGCCCGTGCTCGCCGAGGGCGCCGACCTGATCCTGCTCGACAACCTCACGCCCGCCCAGACCGCCGAGGCGGTGCGGCTGGTCGCCGGGCGCGCCGCGCTGGAGTCCTCGGGCCGCCTGACGCTCGCCACGGCTCGCGCCTACGCCGACGCAGGGGTCGACTACCTGGCCGTCGGCGCCCTCACCCACTCCGCGCCGATCCTCGACATCGGCCTCGACCTGAAGGCCCGCTGACCATGCTCCTCACCATCGACGTCGGCAACACCCACACCGTGCTCGGTCTCTTCGACGGCGAGGAGATCGTCGAGCACTGGCGGGTCTCGACCGAGGCGCGCCGCACCGCCGACGAGCTGGCCGTGCTGCTGCAGGGCCTGATGGGCATGCACCCCCTCCTCGGCGAGGAGCTGGGCGACGGCATCGACGGCATCGCGATCTGCTCCACGGTGCCGTCGGTGCTGCACGAGATGCGCGAGGTCACCCGGCGTTACTACGGCGACATTCCCTCGGTGCTCGTCGAGCCCGGCGTCAAGACGGGCGTGCCGATCCTCACCGACAACCCCAAGGAGGTCGGCGCGGACCGGATCATCAACGCCGTGGCGGCCGTGGAGCTGTACGGCGGGCCGTGCATCATCGTCGACTTCGGCACGGCGACGACGTACGACGCGGTCTCGGCGCGCGGCGAGTACGCGGGCGGCGCGATCGCGCCGGGCATCGAGATCTCGGTGGAGGCGCTGGGGATGCGCGGCGCGCAGCTGCGCAAGGTGGAGCTGGCCCGGCCCCGGCACGTCATCGGCAAGAACACGGTGGAGTCGATGCAGTCCGGCATCCTCTACGGCTTCGCGGGCCAGGTGGACGGCATGGTGGAGCGGATGTCGCGGGAGCTGGCGGACGACCCGGACGACGTGACGGTGATCGCGACGGGCGGGCTGGCGCCGATGGTGCTGCGCGAGTCCACGGTGATCGACGAGCACGAGCCGTGGCTGACCCTGGTGGGCCTGCGCCTGGTCTACGAGCGGAACGTTTCGCGCTCCTGACGCCTCCGGCCCCGTTACGCCGCGCCGCCACGCCCGGTGGCGCTGGATCGTGCGCGTTTGTCTGGTTACCACTTAATGTCGGGTTTATGGCTACGACAGGCGAGAACGGTGAGAACAAGCGCCGCCCGGTGCCGACCCCGGCGGAGGTCTTCCCCCCGCACCGCAAGCGTCCCCCGTCCCGGCCGCCGTCGCCCCCGGAAGAGAAGCAGGGGCCCGGGCCGGTGCCCGAGCCGGAGCCCGAGCGGCCCCGGACGGAGCCGGGCGACAGGGACCAGGGCGGTGGCGGTGGAGGAGCCCCGGACGCCGGTGAGTAGGCTGGGGCGCGGCCCTGTGCCGCACCAAGGAGGCCGATCGCCGTGGACTATGTCGCCGCACTCTTCCCGCCCGCCGTGATGGCCGTCGCCTTCGCCTGGCTGATCCTGACGATCGTGCGGACCCAGGGCGGCGCCAACAAGTACAAGGAGGACGCCGCCGTCGACGCGGCCCTCGCGGCCCGCGCGGCGCAGGGTGCCCGTGACGCCCGCGCCCCGGAGGACGGGGACAGGCCCACGGCCTGACCCCGCGCGTCCCCGCGCGTCCCCGCCGCACCGCCCGCCCCGGGCGGTGCGGGTGTCCGTTTTGTCACCCCACGGCTATTCTTCCTCCTGTGCCTCGGCCATTGGGAGAGCTGGAAGACGCCGTGATGACCCGCGTATGGGAGTGGAACCGTCCCGTCACCGTGCGGGAAGTTCTTGAAGATCTGCGGCAGGAACGCTCGATCGCCTATACGACCGTGATGACGGTCCTCGACAACCTGCGGCAGAAGGGCTGGGTGCGCCGTGAGCAGGAGGGCCGGGCCTATCGATATGCGGCCGTGTCGACACGAGCGGCGTACTCGGCTGCTTTGATGAATGACGCGTGGGCAGAGAGTGACAACCCCGCGGCCGCGCTCGTGGCTTTCTTCGGGATGATGGCGCCGGAGCAGACCGAGGCATTGCGCGACGCGCTGCGTGTGGGTGATGTGCCCGGCGTGCAGGTCGTCACCCCCGAAGAGTCCGAGCGCGGACATGAGACCTCCGAAGAGCCGGTCATCACACCTGATGCGCGTGAAGAAGAGGAAGCGCCGGGTGAAGCGGAAGGCCGGCCGGAAGGCGAAGCCGGAGGCGGATAGGCGCCATCCGCGCCCGGAAACGTCAACCTGAAGTCACTGTCCGCCGCGCGGGGACTACCGTGGCCACATCATCCCCGTGTGGCCGGTCGCCTAACGGGCAGGTGTGGGACATGGTCCCGGCCCAGCGAATTATCTTCCCAGTGCAATGCGGACCAAGATGAGGGCGTTATGTCCGAATCGTCCTATCGTGTCTTATGGGGTTCCGCGTAATCCCCACCCAGGGTTTGTGTTTTCCCCGCCATGGCGGTTTGATTACATCCACAGTGAACCTATTGGTATTCGGTGACTAGGAAAGAGGAGTAGCCCGGTGGCACAGAAGGTTCAGGTCCTTCTCCTCGATGACCTCAGCGGCGGCGCGGCAGACGAGACCGTTACGTTCGCCCTGGACGGCAAGTCTTACGAGATCGACCTCAACTCCGAAAACGCGGACAAGCTCCGCAGCGCTCTGGAGCCCTATGTCAAGGCGGGCCGTCGCTCCGGCGGTGGCCGCGCAGCCCGTGGGCGTGGCCGTGCGGCCGCTCCCGCCGGGGGCACCAGCAGCCAGGACACCGCGAAAATCCGCGCCTGGGCGAAGGAAAACGGATACGAGGTCAATGACCGTGGCCGCGTTCCCGCCAACATTCGCGAGGCGTACGAGAAGGCGGGCGTCTGACGAGGCTCTGACGAACGCCTGACCGCACCTGCCGGAGACCGACCGGCGAGCGGGCGCGGAGCGACTGGTCCGCGCCCCTTGTACGGGGAGCCGCACCCATTGGGCGGCTCCCCGAGGTGCGTTATGGAGAGTTATTGGACGACTGCGTTGCGTAACCATCCTGGGGTGGTGGTTGCCCGTGTTCGCCTGTAGCTGAGCTGCCCCCGCGCTGGGGCATGGAGTGTCAGCCTGGAAGGGTAAGAAGTCTCTAATCGACACGATCGATGTGCAGGGGGGCGGTGCCGTGGTCCGGGCCCGGCCCGCCAGGGGCGTTCGCCGACGGCGTAGCCATCTGGGGTGCCAATGCTTGGCCTGCGGGAACATCGTCTCGCACCATCGGGTTGTAACTGTCGTCGCCTGTTCGGGGCAGCGGGGCCGGGGACAGGAGTAGACAGTTGGAATGAGCGGTCCCCCGTTGCGGGACTAAGCTGCGGAAGGACAGGGAGGGGACCGACCCCTTTACTGCCTGACCGCTCTGAGGAGCGATAACGATGTTCGAGAGGTTCACCGACCGCGCGCGGCGGGTTGTCGTCCTGGCTCAGGAAGAGGCCCGGATGCTCAACCACAACTACATCGGCACCGAACACATCCTCCTGGGCCTGATCCACGAGGGTGAGGGTGTCGCCGCTAAGGCCCTGGAGAGCCTCGGGATCTCGCTTGAGGCGGTCCGCCAGCAGGTGGAGGAGATCATCGGCCAGGGCCAGCAGGCCCCGTCCGGGCACATCCCCTTCACCCCCCGGGCCAAGAAGGTCCTGGAGCTGTCGCTCCGCGAGGCCCTCCAGCTCGGCCACAACTACATCGGCACCGAGCACATCCTGCTCGGCCTGATCCGCGAGGGCGAGGGCGTCGCCGCCCAGGTCCTCGTGAAGCTCGGCGCCGACCTGAACCGGGTGCGGCAGCAGGTCATCCAGCTGCTCTCCGGTTACTCGGGCGGCAAGGAAGCCGCCACCGCCGGCGCGCCCTCCGAAGGCACGCCGTCCACCTCCCTGGTGCTTGACCAGTTCGGCCGCAACCTCACGCAGGCCGCGCGCGAATCCAAGCTCGACCCCGTCATCGGGCGCGAGAAGGAGATCGAGCGGGTCATGCAGGTGCTCTCCCGCCGCACCAAGAACAACCCGGTGCTGATCGGTGAGCCCGGCGTCGGCAAGACCGCCGTGGTCGAGGGGCTGGCGCAGGCCATCGTCAAGGGCGAGGTCCCCGAGACGCTGAAGGACAAGCACCTCTACACCCTGGACCTGGGCGCCCTGGTCGCCGGCTCCCGCTACCGCGGCGACTTCGAGGAACGCCTGAAGAAGGTGCTGAAGGAGATCCGCACCCGCGGCGACATCATCCTGTTCATCGACGAGCTGCACACGCTCGTCGGCGCGGGCGCCGCCGAGGGCGCGATCGACGCCGCCTCGATCCTCAAGCCCATGCTGGCGAGGGGCGAGCTGCAGACCATCGGCGCCACGACGCTCGACGAGTACCGCAAGTACCTGGAGAAGGACGCGGCCCTGGAGCGCCGCTTCCAGCCCATCCAGGTCGCCGAGCCGTCCCTGCCGCACACGATCGAGATCCTCAAGGGTCTCCGCGACCGGTACGAGGCGCACCACCGCGTCTCGATCACCGACTCGGCGCTGGTCGCCGCGGCCCAGCTGGCCGACCGGTACATCTCCGACCGCTTCCTGCCGGACAAGGCGATCGACCTGATCGACGAGGCGGGCTCGCGGATGCGGATCCGCCGGATGACCGCTCCGCCGGACCTGCGCGAGTTCGACGAGAAGATCGCGGGCGTTCGGCGCGAGAAGGAATCCGCCATCGATTCCCAGGACTTCGAGAAGGCCGCGTCTCTCCGCGACAAGGAGAAGCAGCTGCTGACCGCCAAGTCCCAGCGGGAGAAGGAATGGAAGTCCGGCGACATGGACGTCGTCGCAGAGGTGGACGAGGAGCTGATCGCCGAGGTTCTCGCCGCGTCCACCGGCATTCCGGTCTTCAAGCTGACGGAGGAGGAGTCCTCCCGGCTGCTGCGCATGGAGGACGAGCTGCACAAGCGCGTCATCGGTCAGGAGGACGCCATCAAGGCGCTCTCGCAGGCCATCCGGCGCACGCGGGCAGGCCTTAAGGACCCGAAGCGCCCCGGCGGCTCGTTCATCTTCGCCGGCCCGTCCGGTGTCGGTAAGACCGAGCTGTCCAAGACGCTCGCCGAGTTCCTGTTCGGCGACGAGGACGCGCTGATCTCCCTCGACATGTCGGAGTTCGGCGAGAAGCACACCGTCTCGCGGCTCTTCGGCTCCCCGCCCGGATATGTGGGGTACGAGGAAGGCGGCCAGCTGACGGAGAAGGTGCGGCGTAAGCCGTTCTCGGTCGTGCTCTTCGACGAGGTCGAGAAGGCCCACCCGGACATCTTCAACTCGCTGCTGCAGATCCTGGAAGACGGTCGCCTGACCGACTCCCAGGGCCGGGTCGTGGACTTCAAGAACACGGTCATCATCATGACGACCAACCTCGGCACGAAGGACATCTCCAAGGGCTTCGGTATGGGCTTCGCCGTCGCCGGCGACGTCAACACCGGCTATGACCGGCTGAAGTCCAAGGTGAATGACGAGCTGAAGCAGCACTTCCGCCCCGAGTTCCTGAACCGCGTCGATGACACGGTGGTCTTCCACCAGCTCACGCCGGAGGACATCATCAAGATCGTCGACCTGATGATCCACCAGGTGGACGAGCGGCTGAAGGACCGGGACATGGGCATCGAGCTCAGCCAGGACGCGAAGGAGCTCCTGGCCAAGCACGGATACGACCCGATCTTCGGCGCCCGGCCGCTGCGGCGGACCATCCAGCGGGAGATCGAGGACGTGCTGTCGGAGAAGATCCTCTTCGGCGAGCTGCGGCCCGGCCACATCGTGGTCGTCGGCACGGAGGGCGAAGGCAAGGACAAGACCTTCACCTTCCGCGGCGAGGAGAAGTCCGCGCTGCCGGACGCCCCGCCGGTCGAGCAGGCCGCGGGCGGCGGTCCGAACCTGTCGAAGGACGCATAGCGCATAGCGCTTCGCACCGAGCGCGACGCAGCGACGCCCCCACCGCTTGCGCGGTGGGGGCGCTCGCGTGTCCGGGGGCTCCGCCCCCGGACCCCCACCCGGGGCCGGGCGCCGTCGTTATCCCTCGTCGCCCTCCACCCGCACGCCCGGCGGCACACCACGCACCGCGCCCACCCCCCGGCCCAGCCGCAGCACCCGCAGGCGGGGGAACGCCGCCAGCCAGCCCAGGTCGCGGCCCGCGTCGTACGCCAGCAGGTACAGGTGCGTGAGGCGTTCCGCCACCAGCCCCTCCGCCCCCGTCAGCTGCTCCGGGGTGAGCCCCTCCGCCACCCTCACCCGCTCCCGCCCGCCCAGCGCGCGCAGCGCCGCCAGCTCGCCCGGGTCCGTCACCGTGAAGTACAGCCCCTCCGGATCGAGGTGCGCGATCACCTCGTCGGCGTAACGCCGCGTGTCGAAGCGGTGCCACGCCCCCGCCAGCTCCTCCCGCACCTTCAGCGAGCCGCGGGAGCGCAGCCGCGCCAGGTAGTCGATCGCCGCGTCGTCCCCGACGCGCGTCGCCGTCTCCGCCAGCCGCAGCGCCCGCACGTCCGGCACGCCCTCCGGGTCCGGCAGCAGCTCCAGCACGATCGGCCCGATCCAGGCCAGGCCCCGGGCGCCGAGCGCCGTGTTGCGCTGCAGCAGGTACCGGGTCCGCCGCCGGACCTCCTCCCGCACCTGCGGGCTCATCTCGGTCGCGAAGTCGACGCAGCTCGCCGCCAGCAGCTTCAGGTAGGTCCGCTCCGAGGAGCGCAGGTGCGGCCTGGCCGAGATCATGCTCGTCATCAGCATCGCGCACTCGTCCGGCCGGGCCAGCGACACCGCCATGCGGATCACCTCGTCCCAGTCCGGGCGGTGGGCGTTGTTGATGAGGAAGGGGAAGTCGTGCCGCTCCACCGCCTCCCTCGCGCTCAGGTAGTCTTGGAAGGTGCGGTGCACGAAGTCCACCGTGTCGGGCGTCGGGCGGCGCAGCAGGCCCGTCCGCTCCAGCAGGTGCTTGAAGAGCTGCTCGGCGTTGCCCTGCTCCCCGGCGGACGGTATGGCCGGCAGGTGGCTGCCGAGGATGTCCACGGCCATGTCGCGGGAGATCTCGGAGCGGTCGTTGAGCAGCATCCAGTGCGCCAGCTTCTGCAGCAGCCGCTCCTTCGCCTCCCGCTGCAGCGTGATCCCGTCCGGATCCACCTCCCGCTCCGGGTCGCGGCGTTCCAGCAGCATCGCCAGCGCCGCCATGTACAGCGCCTTGCGGCCCCGCGGCAGGATGCCGTAACGGTCGCGGTTCAGGGCGCAGATCAGCCCGAGCATCAGCGGATTGGTGGCCAGGCGGCCCAGCTCCCGGCCGGTGCTGACGGCGTGCAGCAGGCGGCGTTCGTACTCCGGCAGGCGGGCGGCGTCGCGGCGCGCGCCCGCGTCGCCGGCCGCAGCCGCGTGCCACATGCGGATGAAGCGCGCCACCTGCTCGCGGTTCATCGGCGCCAGGCTCAGCTCGGTGAAGCCCTGCGCGGTCAGCCAGTCCTCGCGCACGGCCGAGGGCCGGGCGGTGACGAGCCAGAAGTTGCCGGGAAAGGTGCGCTGCAGCGTGGCGAGCTGCCGGCGGATCGGCTCGCGCCGCTCGGCGGGCGCCTCGTCGATGCCGTCGACCAGCAGCAGCCCGCGCCCGGCCCTCAGGACGCGCACGGCCCACCCGGTCGGCTCGGCGCCGGCCAGCGGGTGGCGGGCGGCGGAGAGGAACTCGGCGGGCGAGGGCAGGTCGGCGTCGGAGAAACGCCGCACCGGCAGCACGAACGGGACGCGGTCGGCGAGGCGGCGGGCCAGCGCGGCGGGCAGCCGCCGATCGGCCGCCGAGACGGCCAGCCACTGCACGAGGGTCGTCTTGCCGGAGCCGGCGATGCCGCGCAGCATGACCCGCTCGGAGTCGGCACCCGCCAGCGCCTGGTCGACGGGCACGGGCACGGGTGGGTGCGGGCCGTCCGCCGGGAACTCGGCGCCGAGGCCGAGATAGGTGGCGCCGAGGGACCAGGTGTCGGGCGAGTTGGTGAAGTCGACGCCGACGATGGTGAGCTGGCTGTGCAGCCGCACCAGGCTGGCGGCGTACTCCTCCTCGAACGCCGCGTCGGGGTTGGCGGGTGACGGCAGGCGCCGGGTGATCTCCTCCAGGCGCTGGCTCTGCTCGACGAGGGTGCGGGCGACGAACGTCGAGCGCTGCGTGAAGAAGTGCAGGATGTGCACGCTGGCGGCGTCCACGAGCCGGTCGTGGAAGAGCGCCGCGTCCCGCGACAGCTCGCGGGTGGCGTCCGGCCCCGCCTGCCGGCGTAAGCGGGCGGCGAACCGCTCGGGCCCGAGGCCGACGGCCTGCACGTCGTCCATGTCCAGGTCCCCGAGGGCATGGAGCGTGCGGGCGACTGCCTCGGCCAGGGCGGGGCGTTCGTCCGCCGGGAGGCGGGGATCGCGGGGGCCGGCGGCCTGCTCGCCGCGCTTGACCAGCTCCTTGGCGAGCTTGAGGAGATCGCCCGGCCCGAGCGTGCGCTTCTCCCCCCGGAAGGAGACGAGCGCGGCCATCCGCACGGGCCCGCTCGCCAGCCCCGCTCCGGCTCCCTCCTGCCGGAACAGCCGCTTGACGAGCGGCGCGGCGGCGGTGCTGGCGATGCGTAGCGCGGTGGTCGCGGTGGGGTCCATCCTCCCGAGCGTAGGGGAGACGGGCGCTGGAACGCCGGTCAATAGCGGGGCGGGGGCCCGGCGTTGACCTCGACATGGCACGGGAGGGCATGGAGGTTGGCGCCCGAGGCCGGGTTCAGGACGCGCACCGGCGTGTCCACCAGCCCGGCTCCCGGGCCGCCGCCCTGCCCGAACAGCCGCTTGATCAGCGGCTGGACCGCGCCCGACGCCAGCCGCAGCCCGATGCCTGCGCTTGTACCCCCAAGTTCCATGCGGACAAGGCTGGATGGACGGCGCGGGCTACCAGCATGTCGGCGAGAGTCATGCCGAAGGCGCCTCGAATGGATTGAGCAGGCGCACCCCGGTGCGCTCGACGTCCTTCACGTTCCGGGTCACGAGGGTGAGGTCGTGCACCAGCGCCGTGGCCGCCAGCAGGCCGTCGATGACAGGAAGGGGATCGGGGCAGTTCAGCGGGCCCCAGACCTCGGCCACCTCAGTGGTCACGGGGAGGATGCGCTCCGTGAACCGGTCAATGACGCGCTTGCGCAGCCAGCTCTCCAGGGCCTCTGCCTGCCTGGGTTCTCGGCGGCGCGCCCGCTCTACGCCCTTGCGGATTTCGCCGATGACCAGCGGGCTGATGAACAGTGAGTTGTTCGGGGTCTGCTGCATCCAGTTGACGACAGAAGGGTCGGGGTGGCGCTTACGCAGCTCCGACACGGTGTTGGTGTCGAGCAGATACACGCTGGCTTAGTCCTCTCCGAGATCCACTTCGCGCGGCAGGTCGCGCGCGGCCACGATGGCCTCCATGTCTGCGGCGAACGCCTCGGCGAACTCGTCGCTCACCTCGTCGATGTCCTCAAGCAGCACATCCCGCAACTCCACGTCCTCGCCGCGCAAGCGCCGGTACTCTCTTATGTCCAGCACGACGGCTACTTCCTCCCCGTGCCGGGTGACGACCTGGGGTTCACCCGTAGCGGCCTCCCGAAGCACCTCGCTGAATCTCTGCTTGGCTGTCTGCACCTGCCAGCGCATATCGACCACCTCCACAGATCAGTCTAGACAGACTGGATATTATGGGTCTAGTCGGCCGCCAAGGGCCGCACCGTGAGGATCTGCTGCGCGTGTCCGACGGGGCCGCTGACGTCGTGCAGGACGCTGCTGGTGACGCCCTGGCCGGTGCCGCCGAAGACGACGGTGGTGTCGAGCCCGACCCAGCGGCCCTCGGGCTGGCGGTGGAGGTGGATGGTCAGGTCGACGTTGGGGAACATCCAGGCGGTGGGTGGCTGGCGTACGGCGATGCCGTTGGCGGTGTCGACGAGGGCGATGTACGCCGCGAGCGGGCCGGCGGTCTGCCCGGCGACCAGGGCGAGGCGGGTGGAGACCCAGGCCGTGGTGCGGCCCGGCTGCGGGGGCGCGAGCGGGCGGACGTCCAGGGAGGCGACGTAGCCGCCGGGCCAGGTGGGGGTCAGGGGCCAGGGAGCGACGGCGTCGGGAGGGGTGAGCCGGTCGGCGGCGCCGCCCGCGACGGCGGTGGTGTCGGCGGAGGCGAGGAGCCAGGCGCGGGCGCGCACGACGGCGCGGCCGGCGATGAGCGCGACGGCTTCGATCAGCTCGATGGTGCGGCCGGGCCGGATGGTCTCCACCCGGATCTCGCACTCGTCGAGGGCGAGGCGCCCGAGGATGTCGAAGCTGATCCGGGACAGGGCCAGGCTGTTGTTCGTGTCCGGCCTGTCCGGCCGCGCGGCCAGGTGGCGTTCGATGGCGTGGACGACGAGGCCGCCGAGCGGGCTGAAGTGCTGTTCGGCGGGGTCCCACGCGCCGCTCGTGTGGGAGGTGGGCTTGTAGCGGTCACCAGCGATGGGCTCAAAGTAACTCTCGGTGGTCAACGGGCGGCTTCCCTCTCGGATCGACCTCACTCGACCTCACTGAGGGAAGACCGTACTGGCCACCGCGGCGGCCCGAGGAGCCCGGCCCGGGAGCCCCGGCCCGGGGCCGGCGGGCCGGGCTCCCCTCCCTCAGGCCACCTGGGTCTGGCCCGCGGCCTGCCGGACCGTGGCGTTGATGCGGTTGAAGAGGTTGGTCGTGGCGATCCACAGGATCAGGGAGGACAGGGCCTTCTCGTCGTAGTGGCGGGCGGCTTCCTCCCAGATCGCGTCCGGCACGGGGTCGGACCGGTCGCTGAGCCGGGTCGCGGCCTCGGTGAGCGCCAGCGCGGCCCGCTCGGCGTCGGTGAAGTAGGGCATCTCCCGCCAGGCCGACACCCCGAACAGCTTCTCGTCCGCCATGCCCCTCTTGCGGGCGTCGCGCACGCCGTAGTCGACGCAGTAGCTGCATCCGTTGATCTGGCTGGCGCGGAGGTGGACCAGCTCCATGGTGTCCTCCGGTACGCCGCCGCTCTGGGCGGCCCGCACCAGGGCGTGGATCTGCTTCTGCGCGTCGAGGACGATCGCCGGGTTGGTCATGCGCTGCTCGTGCCCCATGGCTGTTCTCCTTGTTATGCCGGGTTACGCTGCGTCGGTCCTGCGGTTCTCGGAACCTCTCCGAACCTCTCGGAAGTCTCCGAACCTCTCCGACACCTCTCTGACGGAGCGCGGCGGCAGAACGTGACAGCTGACGAAGAATTCTTTGAGGCACACCGGCGGCACCTGCGGGCGGTGGCGTACCGGATGCTGGGCTCGCTCAGCGACGCCGAGGACGCCGTCCAGGAGGCGTGGCTGCGCTACCAGCGCGCCGACACCGGCGGCGTGACGAACCTCGGCGGCTGGCTCACCACGGTCGTCGGTCGCATCTGCCTGGACATGCTGCGCTCGCGTGCCTCGCGCCGCGAGGAGCCGCTGGAGGGGGAGGACGCGCCGGTGCGCCTGCCCGATCCGGTCGTGCGCCGGGCCGATCCGGAGGAGGCGGCGCTGGCCGCCGACGAGGTGGGCCTGGCGATGCTGGTCGTGCTGGACCGGCTCGGCCCGGCCGAGCGGCTGGCGTTCGTGCTGCATGACATGTTCGCCGTGCCCTTCGAGCAGATCGCCGAGGTCCTGGACCGTACGCCGAACAGCGCGGCCCAACTCGCCAGCCGCGCCCGCCGGCGGGTGCGGACGGCGTCGCCACAGCAGCCGGATCCCGACATGGCGCGGCAGCGCGAGGCCGTCGACGCCTTCTTCGCGGCGTCGCGGGAGGGCGACTTCGACGCGCTGGTGGCGGTGCTGCACCCCGACATCGTGGTGGTCGCGGACGGCGGCACGGCCCGCCGCAGCGCGTCGCAGGTGCTGCGCGGCGCCCGCACGGTCGCCGAGGGGGCGGTCACCTACGCGCGGCTATCGCCGTGGGCTCGCCCGGCGATCATCAACGGCACGGCGGGCGTGGTCGTGGCGCCGCGCGGGCGGCCGTTCTCGGTGATGGCGTTCACGGTGGTGGACGGGAAGATCGTGGAGATCCACGCGCTGGTGGACCCGGAGCGGCTGGCGGAGCTGGACCTGGCGGGTCTCGCGGACGGTCAGTAGCGGGGCGCGGGCGGGGCGGTCACCTCGATGTGCGGGGGGACGTTGACGCGCTTGCAGGGCTCGAGAACGCGGACCCTCCGAAGCTTGGGGAGCGCGGCGAGGGGGGCGAAGTCCTCCGGGGGATCGTCGATAGTGAGTTCGCGCAGTTGCGGCAAGACCTCGGGAAGCCCTTCTGGGAGAGTCCGGGATCGGTAGCTGTCGAACACGCTCAGCGAAGTGACCTTGGGTAGACACACCCCGCCTGCTGCGAAGAGTTGGAGCGTCAGCCTGTCCAGGCTGAGGGATCGCAACCTGGGCAGATCCTCGATGACTGTCCAGCGCAGCGGATCCAGCTCCGCGAGTTCCGTTTCGGCCGGGAAATCGATGTCGAGTGCCGTCAGAGTAGGCCAGTTCATGATGTCCGCCAGCTCCGGCACATCGGCTTCCAGGCTGATCCGTTCGAGCGGCGCCTGCTGGGGAAGGTCCGACAGTTCGCACGGCACATACGACTTCACGATGACCGATCGCAGCGTTGAGAGGGGCTCAAGGCCACTCACCTCATCCTCACCGAAGATCTCCAGGTCCTGAATCGGCAGGGCGGCGAGGGGAGAGACGTCCGTGACATGGGGGCACTGGAAGAGATAGAGCGATGTCAGCCCAACGAGGTTGCGAAGAGGCTCCAGGTCACCGATCTGGGTGTTGTTCATGATTTCGAGATCGGTGATGTCGTGCTCGCCGAGCGCGAGGGCAAGGTCCTCCGCGGTGAAGTCCCCTGTCACGCTCACCCGGCGCACACCATGCAGAGAAGAGAGAAGCTCCAGCTCGTCCCGGTTCGTGACCGGCATCAGGAGCCTGTCGCGCTGGGACAGTTGTGAGGTGATCTCCGCGAAGTACCGGTGCGTGTCGAAGCGGGACCAGCCCTTTGCGAGCAGACCCTGGACATCGCGTGACGGGTGCTCCCGGAAGGCCCGCAGCCGGATCAGCGAGGCGCTCGACGGGATCTCCAGTGCCGTGGCCACCACAGCCTCCGCCTCCTCCGGCCTCAGGTTCTCCGGGCCGGGAAGCAGCTCCAGCACGATTGATCCGGCGGCCGCCAGGGTCTTGGCTTCGTGTCCGTCACGGGGCGGAAGAAATTTCACGGCGCGCTCGACGACCTCGTCGCGCATCTCCATGCGCAGCTGCGTGGCATGCTCCAGGCTTGCCATCGCCAGCAGGTGAAGGCGGACGCGATGCTCCTTCTCCGAGTCACCGCGCTCGAGAAGCGCGGTGAGGATCTCGCCGCGCTGGAGCGGCTGGGCGTGGGCGACGGCCATGCGCACCACGTCCTCCCACTGGTCCTCGTGCGCCCGTGCCACCAGCGCCGGGAAGTGCTGCCACTCGACGATCTCACGGGCGGCGAGGTAGTCCTGGAACGTGCGATGAACGAAGTCCACCGATTCCGCGCCGGGTTCGCGGAGCACTCCTGAGCGTTCGAGCAGGTGCTGGAGTAACTGCTTGGCCCTCGGGCGGTGCATGCCACCGACCTGGTGAATGACGGGCAGCGCTTGCCTGATGAGTGACGCCGCCACAGCTTTCGTCATCTCCGACCGGCCGTTGTTGGCCAGCCAGTAGGCGAGCTTCTGGAGCAGAGAAATCTGCGTCTCCGCGTCGAGCTCCACGCCTTGCACGCCACCGCGCGGCCGGTCGGGGCGTTCTCGGTCGCGGCGTTCCAGCAGCATCATCAGTGCGGCGTCGTACAGCGCCTTGCGACCGCGAGGCAGGTAGCGGTTCCGCTCCCGGTGGAGGGCGCAGATCATCGCGCACATCAGGGGGTTGGTGGCGAGGGTGCTGAGGTCGGTCCGGGAGTGGACGAGGTCCAGTAGCGCGTTCGACATCTCATCACCTGCGTCGGCGGCGTTGTGCCAGCGCTGGATGAACGCCTCGACATCGCGGATGTTCATGGGGGCGAGAGTCAGCTCCGTGAACGCCTCCGCCTCCAGCCAGTCCTCGCTCACGGCGGACGGGCGGGCGGTGACGAGCCAGAGGTTGCCGGGGTAGGTGGCGTTGACGCGGCGCAGCCAGCGGCGTACGTCCTCGCGTTCGGCTTCGGGGATCTCGTCGATGCCGTCGATGAGGATCAGTCCGCGCCGGGCGGAGAACACGCGGTCGATCCAGCCCTCTGGTTGGGCGGCCGCCAGAGGGCAGCCGACGGCGGTGAGGAAGCGTTCCGGGCCAGGAGGCTTGCCGCCCTCACGGGTGAGCGTGCGCATCGGCAGCACGAACGGCACGCGGCCGAGGAGGTGGGTCATGCTGCTACCGTCGCTGGCGTCCTGGCGGGCGGTGGAGACAGCCAGCCACTGGACGAGGGTCGTCTTGCCGGATCCGGCGAGGCCGCGCAGCAGGACGCGCTCCTGACCCGCGAGGGCCCGTTCGGCGCGCACAGGTGGGGCATCTTCGCTGACTCGGCCCCGGGCCTCCAGGCTGAGGTAGGCGTCGTCCAGTGGCCACTCCCGCTCCTGGTGGAGGTCGAGGCCATAGATCGTGAGCCTGCTGTGCTCACGCTGCATGTACTCGGCGTACCGCTTCTCGAACGCCGCGTCCTCGGACGACCGGTGGCCGATGCGCTCGACGAGCAGGTCGAGCCTGTTGGTGAGCTGGTCGAGCTGGCGGCTCTGCTCGACGAGGGTGCGGGCGACGAAGGTGGAGCGCTGGGTGAAGAAGTTGAGGATGTGCAGGCAGCACTGGTCCAGCAGCCGCCGGTAGAGGGCGTAGGTGCCGGGGGAGTGAAACAGGTCGATCGGTGCGCCGATGCGTTCCGCCAGCCCGTCGTGTCCGAGGCGTACGGCCTGCACGTCGTCCATGTCCAGCTCCCCGAGGCGGACGAGGGAGCGGGCGAGCACGTCCGAGACGATCAGCACCTCGTCGTCGGACGGCGCGTCGTGCCGTCCGATGGCATGCACGGCCCGCCGGACGAGCTCCTCGCTCAGCCTGCGCAGATCCTTCTCGGTCAGCGTCCGCTTCTCGCCCTTGAACGCCACCAGCGCCGACACCCGCACCGGCTTGTCCACCAGGCCCGCCCCCGGGCTCTGTTGCGGGAACAGCCGCCTGATCAGCGGCTGGAACGCTCCCGACGCCAATCGCAAGCCGACCCCGGCACCCCCAACGTCCATACGTACGAGGGTAGATGGCGGACAGCTCGGGCGTTCACCGCTCAGCCACCTCCGCCTGGTTGAGCACGGCCGTGAGGGCCTTTGCCGTCGCGTGTTGACGCGGCCGAGTTCGATGAGAGGGCGGCCCGTGAAGCGGGCGTACGAGACGAAGTCCACGTCCAGCGAGGGCAGGACGATGCCGTGCCGGTCGAGCGCCTGCTTCAGCTCCTCGCACGTCTCGGCCGCCTCGCGGCGTGCCGTCTCGGTGTCCATGGGTGATGTCCTTCCGCTCAGGTGTTCTACGCTGCGTGCTTGCGCGGTTACCAGTTCGGCCGAAAGTCGGTAGGGTTGACCAGACTTGATGCCCCTCGGTTCATGTCGATGGGTGCGAAGTTGACGATGCCTCGGTCGAATGGTGGGAGGTCAGGCCGAAGGGAGTGGGTGCACCCGGTGAGCATCTGAATGATCTTGAGCACTTCGGAATCGAGGTCCGGGAGGCCAGGAAGGGGAGGAAGATCACGCAGAAGCAGCTGGGCAGGTCTGCCGGCAAGTACTCGGAGAGCTATGTCAGCAAGGTGGAGGCTGGCGCCCTCCTATGCAGCGAGAAGCTCGCTAGCGGCTGCGACTTGGTCTTCGCCAGCAACGGACTCTTCGAGCGTCTGCGTGAACGGATCGTCAAGCGTGGCCATCCCTCGTGGTTCCGGCCCTACGCCAAGCTGGAGGAGGAGGCCGTTTCCATCCTGGACTACAGCGCGAGCCTGATCATGGGCCTGTTGCAGACGCGGGAGTACGCCGAAGCTGTGTTCCGCGCTCAGAATCCGCGCTGGACCTCCGAGGCGATCGAGGCCAAAGCCCCTTCCCGGCTGAAGCGACGAGACGTGCTGGCCCGGGAGAAGCCGCGGTTGCTGTGGGTTGTACTGCACGAGAGCTGTTTGCGGACGCAGGTCGGGAGCGCTCGCGTTATGGAAGACCAGCTCAAGCACGTGCTGAAGGAGGCCCAGTCGCCCGGCGTCACCATCCAGGTGCTGCCGTTCGGCACAACGCCACCGGCTGTGGACAGCTTCACGCTGCTCACGTTCGCTGACCGATCCACCATGGTGTACGCGGACACGATCATGCAGGGGCAGATGACCGACGAATTGGGGTCGGTCACCCATGTGGACGAAATCCATGATCGTCTCAGGGCCGAGGCTCTGCCTCGGGCCGAGTCCCTCGCTCTGATCGGCACATACATGGAGGGTTTCACCCGATGAGCACCTTCATCGACATCTCCCGAGCGGTGTGGGAGAAGTCCAGCTACAGCAATGGCAATGGGGGACAGTGCATAGAGTTCGCGCGCGGCTTCGAGGGGGTCGTTCCTGTCCGGGACAGCAAGAACCCCTCCCCAGTTATCGCCGTGTCGGCTGACGCGTGGGGGGCGTTCGTGCGGCACGTCAAGGGCTGAGCAGCAGATCGGGGGCGAACAGACCAGTGTGGCCGGTGTGTTCGCCCCCGATCTGTGTCAGTGACCGGCATCAAGCCCCTCCTGATGGTGGCGGTGGCCCCGCCCGCGCGGCCGTGGGCGTTGATCGTGAACACCTCGGGCGGCTCGATGCCGGAGCAGCCCGGCGTCGAGCTTCGTGCACCCGTAGTCGGCGGCGAGGTATCCGGGTTCGTGAATCAGGCGGTGGGCGGTCATGGCGGCTATCTCCATGCCTGGCCAATTGTGCAACAGCCTGTTGCACAATTTTGGCAACAGCCTGTTGCCAAAGTGGCCGGGCGCTCAGCCGTTCGCCTGGACCACGTAGTGAGGCAGGCGGGTGAGAGCCGTGCTCGACTGGGGGCGGCGTAGATCCAGCTCGCCGTAGGCGTCCAGCTTGCTCACGAGGCCACGACTTGGCTCTGCGGCAGTTGTCCAACAGCCTGTTGGCCATGTGATCTGGCCAGGTCCCGGCCACCGTCCGCATTGCGGAAAAAGATGTCCAGGTCGTTACCGCCCGGGACTTTTCACCGGGAGCCCCAGGGAGGCGGCAATCTCGACCAGCCGCTTGTCGTAGGCCACGAAGGCGGTTAAGGCCGCGCCCAGCTTCATGGCGGCGGCGCAGTGCAGGGCGTCGAGAGAGCGGAGTCGGCTCCCATGGCTCAGATCCCCGGCTCGCCGGAAGAGATCGGGCGGCATCCGAATCAGGGCACACTCCTCCAGCCACTCCTCGGCGTCCCGCAGAACGGCCGGGGAGGTGCCGAGGGCGTGGAGCGCCCGTCGCATTTCTGTCCGTGTGAGGTCACAGGTGAGAACGGTGGCCGATCCCTCCGTGGAGAGCCAGGCGGCGAGGGCATCGGATTCTGTCTCTCGCTTGATGAGCTTGAGCGCGGCGGAGGTGTCGAGATAGATGAGCCTCGTCACCGCTCGCTGTCCTCCTCGCGCAGTTCGGCCAGCACCTGTGTCGCGGGCTTCTCATCTGGGGCGGTTGGCGCCGGATGTCTGCGCGCCGACTCGGCGGCCGTGCGGGCTCGGGCGAGGTCTGCGGGGTCCAGGTAGCCATCGGCGATGGCACGGTTGATGGCGTCCTCGGCGGGGTCCGGAGGGACTATCCGGGCCACGGTCTTGCCACGGCGAGTCACGGTGATGGTCTCGCCATGCTCGATCCGTTGCAGGACAGCGGCGGCGTTCCGCTGGAGGTCCCGCACGGTGACCTTGGTGTCGCACTCCTCGGCGCTCATGTCGTACATTCTACAGCTTGTGCGTCAAGACATGCGCTCATGCGTCACTCTGCCGCCGGATGCTGCCCCTTCGGTCATGCCATTCGGCGATCTTCTCGTCCAACGCCGTGAGGTGCTGAGTCGCGGTGCAGCGGCGGGCGGTCTCCACGTACTCAGGAGGATGACCCAGGGGAAGAGATCCGGCAGCGAGTCGTCATGGGGGTGCAACCCGCGAACCGGGGCACGCGGAACACGCGGAAGGAGATGGGGCGGACGGGACGACGCTGGCCCGTCCGCCCCATCGGCTCAGGGGGTGAGGGCGGCGGATCCGGCGGGCGTGACGGAGACGGGCTCGCCGCAGGTGAAGGCCGGGAGGGAGGGGCCCGCGTTCTGGCAGACCCGGACGGTGACGAGGTCGATGCGGGCCTCGGAGAGGGCCGGGTCGCCGCTGAGGGTGAGATCCAGCTCGCCCAGTGGCACGGACGCGAAGTCCACGGGCTCGGTGCCGCCCTTGATGTAGGCGGTGAACTCGGCGTACGTCACCCAGTGCGTGTCGCAGTCGTCCGGGTGCTTCTCGGCCACGACGCCCGTGACGTCCACGTGGTGCGGCTCGGGGTCGTGGGTGGCGGCCCAGTTCAGCTCGCCCTCGGCGTAGCTGTACTGGCAGGTGCGGGTGTGGTCCGCGAAGAACGGCTGCTGGATCTCCGGGTGGTCGGCCGCGGCCGGGGTGGCGCCCGCGCCCGTGGCGATCAGGGCCAGGGCGCACGCCGCGATGGCGGCGAGCAGGGTGGTGCGTACGCCGCGCGGGCGCCTGGTCCCTCCCGGCTGTGTGTGCTCGTGTCGCTGCCGTCGTCTGTCCCTCGTGGCCATGCGTCGCGCACCTCAATCCGTCCGCACTGTCTGGGCGATGGGAGGCGGCGATGGGAGCGCTCCCACCACCTCGTCGGAAGGATGTTCAACGCCAAGCGAGTACATGTCAAGACGTTAGGCTCGCCAGCGTGAACACCCCGGGAATGGTGCGGCTGCGACAGCTGCGGCGCGCGAAGGACTACATGGATCGCGAGTGGGGGCGGTCCATCGGTGTCGCGGACGTCGCCGCGCACGCCGGGTATTCGGCGTATCACTTCGTGCGGGCGTTCAAGGCGGCGTACGGCGAGACGCCCGGGCAGTACCTGTCGCGGCGGCGCATCGAGCGGGCCGAGGAGCTGCTGCGCACGGCGGATCTCGCGGTGACGGAGATCTGCGGGCTCGTCGGCTTCGGCAGCCTCGGCACTTTCTGCGCGACGTTCAAGCGGCAGACGGGGATGACGCCGACCGCGTACCGGGACCGGCATCTGGGGCAGGGGGTGGCGCTGATCCCGGGGTGTTACGCGCTGCTGTGGGCCGGCGGGTTCCCGCGGCGCGCCGAGGGCGGAGACCGCAATTCTGAAGAAGCGGGCTGAGGTGTATCGCCCCTAGCGTGGCTCGCATCGGGTCCGCGATGCGAAGTGCGAAAGGGATGGGTCAGTCATGATCAAGGGGATCGCGATCACCACCGTGTGGACCACCGACCAGGAGCGCAGCCTGGCGTTCTTCACGGAGAAGCTGGGCTTCGAGGTCCGCACCGACGCCACCATGGGGGACTTCCGGTGGCTGACGGTGGGGGTGCCGGGCCAGCCGGACATGGAGTACTCGCTGATGCGGACGGACGGGCCGGGGCTGGATCCGGAGTCGTCCAAGGCGCTCACCGAGCTGGTCACCAAGGGGGTGCTGGGCGCGGGCGTGCTGCGGACGGACGACTGCCGCGCGGAGTACGAGCGGCTGCGAGGGCTCGGGGTCGACTTCGTTCAGGAGCCGCAGGAGCGGCCGTACGGCGTTGAGGCGATCCTCCGCGATCCGACCGGGAACTGGTACTCGCTGACCCAACGCCGTGACTCCGGCGACTCCGGCGACTCCGGCGGCGAGGTCGGCTGAGGCCGGGACGGCGGCTGGTGGCGGTAGGTGCCGTGCCTGATGGCGTGGGCGGTGTTGATGCCTTCGGCGAGGTCCTTGAGTACGCGTGGAATCTTCATGCTTCGAGGATGCGGTGGGAGGGGCGACCCCGCCACTGGCGTAAACGCCACTCTTCGATAAGATGCCGCCATGACGCGCCGCACCGTTTCCCTGCTCTCCACGCCCAACGGCTCGACCTTCGAGATCGGGATGGTCACGGCGGTCTTCGGCCGCTATGTCCCCGGCATGATGGAGCGGCACTACGACCTGCTGATCTGCGGCGAGGACGGCGGCGTGGTGGACCTCGGGAACGGCGCGAGGCTGACCACGCCGCACGGGCTGGACGTGCTGGCGAGCGCCGGGACCGTCATCGTGCCCAGCTCGCACGGCGTGGGCGTGCCGCCGTCGCCGGAGCTGGTCGAGGCGCTGCGGCTGGCCCACGCGCGCGGCGCGCGCATCGCGTCGACCTGCACGGGGGCGTTCACGCTGGCCGCCGCCGGGCTGCTGGACGGGCGGCGGGCGACGACGCACTGGAAGTGGGCCGCGCAGCTCAAGGAGATGTATCCGCGGGTGACGGTCGACCCCAGGCCGCTGTACGTCGACGAGGGTGACGTGCTGACGAGCGCGGGCAGCGCGGCGAGCCTCGACCTCTGCCTGCACCTGGTGCGCAAGGACCTCGGCGCGGAGGTGGCCAACGCCCTGGCGCGGCGGCTGGTGACGCAGCCGCACCGGGAGGGCGGGCAGGCGCAGTACATCGACGTGCCGGTGCGGGCGGTGGAGGAGGACACCGGCGTCGCGCGGAGCATGGAGTGGGCGCTCGGGCACCTGACCGAGCCGATGACGGTGGGGACGCTGGCGCGCGTGGCCCGCATGTCGGAACGCAGCTACCTGCGGCACTTCGCGCGCGCCACGGGCAGCGCGCCGATGCGGTGGCTGACGGCGCAGCGGGTGCGGGCGAGCCTGCCGCTGCTGGAGTCGTCGGACGCGCCGGTGGAGGAGGTGTCGGCGGCGGTCGGGTTCGAGTCGGTGGTGACCTTCCGGCACCACTTCCGGCAGATCATGCGGACGACGCCGACGGCGTACCGCCGCGGGTTCCGGGCAACGCAGGGGGCGGTCGGCGGCGACCCAGGGGTGGTGGCGGCGACGGCGGTCGGGAGCGGCTGACGCCGCTGAAGCGTCGCGTCGTCGAGCCGCTGGGAGGCACCGTGCGTGGGCTGCACAAGGGCCATGTCGCGGAGGCGGGGGCGGGGCTGCTGCCGATCTCGCCCGGGCGGGCGCACTGACGGCGGCCCCGCCGTGCGGCCGGGCGCGGCCGGCTCCAGCATGGAAGGAAGGCCGAGGAGGCCGTGAGGCGAGGAGGCCGAGGAGGGAGAGGAGAGCGGAGGGAGGTGAGCCGGTCGTGCGGCACGAGATGCGGGCCGAGCACGAGGGCGAGGAGGCGCAGGGCGGGAAGCCGGGCCGGGTGAGGTTCTGGCACATGGTGCGGGCCGAGGAGGCGGTCGCGATGTGCGGGCGGCCTCTGCCGCCGGGTGCCGCCGCGCTGCCGGAGGAGGAGTGGGGCCGCACCGCCGAGCCGTTCTGCCATACCTGCGGCGCCATGTATCTGCGCGAAATCCCGTGAGTTACGGCCGCGTGGCGCACACTGCACGGCGGCGCGCCGTGCGTGTTGAGCGGAGCGCAACTCATCCCTTACGGCCGGGTAACCGCGGGCTCTCCGTCGCCTCTCTAGCTTCTGGCCATGGGTCAGAAGGGTCAGGGTCAGTACCGGCAGGGCTTCCCGATGCGGCTGTCCGCCTGGCGCAGCATCCGCGGCCGGGTGGCCGTCGTGCTCGTCGTGCCGACATGCCTCCTGCTCGCGCTCGCCGGCACGGAGGTGGCCGAGCGCGCCGACGACTGGTTCGAGGCGCGTGACACCACCGGGCGGGTCGAGCTCCTCCTCGACGTTCAGACGCTGGTGCGGGAGCTGCAACGCGAACGCGGCCTCACCAACGGCCTCCTCGGCGGTGCCGGCGACTATCGCGACGGCCTCACCGCCACCCGCGAACGCACCGACGACGCGCGCCGGGCGCTGCGCGGCACCGGCCCGCCCGCCGTCGAGGACGCCCTCGGCGAGCTGGACGGCGGGCTGCCCGCGGTCCGCGACGCCGTGGACGGCGGCGGCATCGGGCGCGCCGAGTCGCTCGGCTTCTACACCGGCGTCATCACGCACCTGAACGACGCGCTCGTCGCCGACCACCACCACAGCGACCGGCGGCTCGGCAACACCCTGGACGCCCTGCGTTCCCTGGCCGACGTCACCGAGTCCCTCGCCCTCGAACGCGGCCTGCTCAACGGCGTGTTCGCCGCGGGCCGTTTCGCCGGCACCGAGGAGTACGCGGCGTTCAGCGAGGCGCGCGCCGCCCGGCTCTCGGCGCTCGGCGACTTCCGCCAGTTCGCCACCGCGGAGCAGGAGGCGCCGCTGGACGAGGCGTTCGCCTCCGACGCCGCCGCGCGGGCCGCCGGCTTCGAGGAGGAGGCCGCCTTCGCCGCCGACGGCTCGGCGCTCGCCGTCGATCCCGAGGCGTGGTGGAGCTCCGCCACGACGGTCGTCGACTCCCTCCACGCCGCGCAGCGCGGCCTCGGCGCCGACGCCCGGGCACGCGCCCAGGGCCTCAGCCAGGACGCCGGCCGTCAGCTCGCGGGCTTCCTCGGCCTGGGCGTGTTCGTGGTCGTCGCCGTCGCCGCCCTGGCGTGGCTGGCGGTCCGCTCCATCACCCGCCCCCTCGACGCGCTGGCCAGGGAGGCCAACGAGGTCGCGGGCCGCTGGCTGCCGGAGACCGTCCGTGCCATCCAGGAGGCGGAGCCGGACGCCGCCGAACGCCTGCTCCCGGTGCCCGCCGGGCCGTCCTCTCCCACGGAGGGCACCCGCACCCCGGACGCCGAGGAGATCTCCCGCCTCGCCGAGGCCCTGCACGGAGTCGAGCGCGCCGCCGTCGAGCTGGCCGCCGAGCAGACCGCGCTGCGCCGCAACAGCAGCGAGTCGCTGGCCAACCTCGGCGAGCGCAATCAGCGGCTCGTCGACCGCCAGCTCCGCCTGATCACGGCGTTGGAGAGCCAGGAGACCGACCCCGAGGCCCTGGCCGGGCTCTTCGAGCTCGACCACCTCGCCACCCGCATGCAGCGCAACGCCGAGTCGCTGCTGATCCTCACCGGCGAGCAGTCGCCGCCCCGCGTCTGGCCCGGCACCGTTCCCGTGGCGGAGGTGGTGCGTTCGGCCGTCTCGGAGGTCGAGGACTACCGGCGCGTGACGCTGACCGCGATCGACCGCTGCGAGGTGTGGGGGCAGTGCGTGGCCGAGCTGGCGCACCTGCTGGCCGAGCTGATCGAGAACGCCCTCGCCGCGACGCCGCCCGCCCGCCCCGTGGAGGTGGCCGGCTGGTGGGACGGCCGGGAGTTCTGCCTGGCCGTCGTCGACCGGGGCCGCGGCATGACCGAGGCGGAGCTGGCGCGCGCCAACGCCCGCCTCGCGGGCCGGGAGAGCTTCCTCGTCGCGCCCAGCCGCCACCTGGGCCACTACGTGGTGGGCAAGCTGGCCGCCCGCCTCGGCGCGCAGGTGGAGGTGCGGCACACGCAGGCGCCCACCGGCAGCGGCCCGGTGGCGACCGGGGCGGGGGTTTCGGCGTTCGTGGCGCTGCCCCCGAGCCTGCTGGGCCCGGAGACGGAGACGCCGGCGCGGGGCCAGAGCCCCGGCCCCGTGCGGACGCCGCCGGCTCCCACGGTTCCCAGCGGCGTGGGCGGGCGCTGATCTCGCCGGGGCCGCGCGCCGCCCGGGGGGCGAGGCGGCCCCGGCGGGTTCGGGCCCGCCCACGCTGCTACACCGCCCACGCTGCGACACCGCCCACGCTGCGACACCGCCCACGCTGCTACACCGCCCACGCTGCGACAATGCCGGGGTGACGAGCGACAGCAGGGACGGCCGAGTCAGCAGGGGCAGCAGGGGCAGCCGAGTCAGCAGGGGCAGCGGCGTCAGCAGCGAAGACTGGGACCGCCGGGTCGAGGCCCTGTGGGATGAGTACGACGCCTACGAACGCCTCGGCGACGAGGCCGGGTTCCGCGCCGCCATGGCGCGGCTCGTCGCCGAGTTCCCGGACGAGGACCCCGTGGGGCTCTTCGAGATGGCCTCGGCCTACGACTCCACCGACGGCGAGGCGGAGGCGGCCGACCACTACCGCCGCGCCCTGGCCGCCGGACTCGGCGAGGCCGACACGGCCCGGCGCGACCAGGCGGTGATCCAGTTCGCCAGCACGCTGCGCAACCTCGGGCGGCCCGAGGAGAGCATCGCGCTGCTGCGTCTGGAGGACACGCGGGAGGAGGGCAACGCCCTGGGCGACGCGGTGGCGGCGTTCCTCGCCCTCGCCCTCACCGACGCCGGCCGCGAACGCGAGGCCGTCTCCCTCCTCCTCGACACCCTCGCCCCGCACCTGCCCCGCTACCAGCGCTCGGTCCGCAACTACGCCGCCGCGCTGCTGCCGCCCGGCTCGTAGCAGGCGCCGGGAGCGGTCACGGCCTGGCCGGGCGCCGATGCCTCGACGTGCCGAGCCGCTCCCTCGGGAACGACGTCCTCGGCGAGGAGCAGACCGACCCCCGCTGAGGTCCTTGTGCCCCCATGCGGCACGCTGAGGCGATCGGCTTTCGGCGCGACGAGGGGACGTGGTCGTGAGGGTCATCGTGGTGGGCGCGGGCATCGCGGGGCTGAGTGCCGCGCACCGCCTGGCGGAGGCCGGCGCCGAGGTGACGGTGCTCGAGTCGGCGCCCGGCCCGGGCGGGCGGATGTCCACGCTCGAACTCGACACCGGGCCGATGGAGCGCGGCGCGCAGTTCCTCTCCACCGGCTACCGGCTGATACCCGAGCTGATCGACGCCGCCGGGCTCGCGGACGACGTGACCCACGTCTCCGGGCGGACGATGGTGCTCGTGGACGGCCGCACCCACACCTTCGACACCGGCAGCGTGCCGTCCTTCCTGACCGGCGGCGTCCTGCGGGCGCGCGATGTCCTCCCCGCGCTGCGCGGCGCCTTCGCCACGCGCGGGCTGGCCGCGCGGCCGACGGCGGACCTGGGCGCCTGGCTCGACCTGGACATGACCGAGGGGAGGGTCTGGGCGCGGAAGCGGCTCGGCGCCGGGGTGACCACGCGGCTGCTGGACCCCGCGCTCCAGGGCCTGCTCTTCTACGACGGACTGTCGGACAGCGCGGCCCTCGCGGGCGTCATGGCCGCCTTCAGCGCCCGCCGCGCCCAGGCCCTCACCATCCGCGGCGGCGTGGGCCGGCTGACCGCCGCGCTCGCGAAGGGGGCACCTCTCAGGCCCTCAAAGGGCTGGGGGAGGCTCGACGTCGAGTACGGCGTTCGCGTCGAGCGGGTGGAGCGCGTGGAACGCCGGGCCGAGGGGGCGGACGGCCCGCGGGCCGTGGTCCATACCGGCCAGGGCCGCCGCGGCGCCGATGCCGTCATCCTCGCCACGCCCTCGCGCGAGTCCGTCGCGCTCCTCGCCGACCCCACCCCCGCCGAGCGGGGCGTCCTGACCGTGCCCTACAGCCAGACGCTGGTCGTCGGGCTCGGGCTGGCCGAACCGCTGGACCCGGACGAACTCGACGGCGCCTACGGCGTCCTCGTCGGCACGCGCGAACCCTCACCGCTGGCGGGCGTCGCCGTCTACTCCCGGACCGGCGCCTGGACGAAGGGCGAGGGCGACGTCATCACGGTGATGTTCCGGACGGGGGCCGTCGACCGGCTGTGGGCGGCGGAGGACGCGCAGGTGGTGGCCGCGGCGGTGGCGGCCCTGGCGCCGCTCGTGCCCGGCCTGGCGGGCCGCGTGACCGACGCCCGCGTCGTCCGCTGGGACCGGGCCCTGCCGATGGTGCCCTTCGGCCACGCCGCAGCGGTGGCCCGGTACCGCTCGCAGGCGGCCCCCGGCAGCCCCGTGCTGCTGGCCGGCGACCACATGGGATTTCCCTGGACCGACGCGGCGGCGTTCAACGGCCGCTGGGCGGCGGAGACGATTGTCGGCGCGGCGACGTAGCATCGACACCATGAACCGACGACGACATTGATCGAGCAGCAGCCCTAGCGGCACGCGTGCCTGTGCCTCCCGAGGTCCGCCTCGGGCGCCGCACCTCCGGCGTCCGAACGACCTCCCTGGGAAGGCACTCCATGACCTCTGCGCACACGCGTCTGACGATCCCGCTGTACGGCTACGCGTTCCTCGAAAACCTCATCCTCCTCTACCCGCTGTACGCGCTGCTGTTCAGCGACACGGGCCTGGCCGTCTGGCAGATCTCCTCGCTCTTCGTGCTGTGGTCGCTCAGCGGCATGCTGCTCGAAGTCCCCTCAGGGGCCTGGGCCGACGCCGTCTCCCGGCGGCGGCTGCTGGTCCTCGGTCCGCTGCTCGGCGCCGCCGGCTTCGCGCTGTGGGTGCTCGTCCCGTCGTACTGGGCGTTCGCCCTCGGCTTCGTGCTGTGGGGCGCCAAGGACGCGCTGGGCTCGGGCGCGTTGGAGGCGCTGGTGTACGAGGAGCTGGACCGGCTCGGCGCTGCCGGCCGGTACGCCCGCACCATGGGCCGCGCCCGCGCGTGCGGGATGGCGGCCTCGATGGCGTCGATGGGCCTGGCCGGGCCCGTCTTCGCGGCCGGCGGATACCGGGCCGTCGGCCTGGCGAGCGTGCTGGCCTGCCTGCTCGCGGCGTTGATCGCGACCCGCCTCCCCGAGAGCGCCCCTGCCTCCGGCGGCGGCGGGGAGGGCGACTGGGCCGCCGCCCTGCGGGCCGGGCTCGCCGAGGCGCGCGGCGACCGTGCCGTGCGCGGCGCGCTGCTGCTCGTCCCCGCCGTCACCGCCGTGTGGGGCGCCCTCGACGAGTACACGCCGCTCCTGTCGCGCGACACCGGCGTCTCCGCCGCCGCCGTGCCGTGGCTCCTGCTGCTCATCTGGGCGGGCGCGACCCTCGGCGGCCTGCTGGCGGGCGTGGGCCGGTGGCAGCGGCTGAGCACGCCCGGCTTCGCGGGGCTGCTGGCGGCCAGCGCCCTGTCCCTCGCGGCGGGCGCCGCGCTGCGCACCCCGGCGGGCATCGGCCTGGTGGCGGCGGCGTTCTGCGGCTTCCAGATGGCGAGCGTGCTGGCCGACGCCCGCCTCCAGGAGCGCATCGCCGGCACGAGCCGGGCGACGGTCACCTCGCTGGCCGGCGTCGCCACCGGCCTGACGACGATCGCCGTCTACGCCGCGTACGCCCCGCTGGCCGCGACGACGGGCAGCCACGCCGCGGCGTTCGTCCTCCTCGCGACCCCGTACCCGGCCCTCGCACTGCGGCTCCTGCGCCCTCGCCCCGGCCCCGGCTCGCGTCCCGGCTCGCGTCCCGGATCGCGTCCTACGCCGCGGCCCGGTCCGACACCGCCCGCCGTCGGCGCGCGAGATGGATGAGCGAGGGCGGGCACCGGGGCGCCGTCCTGAGCGAGTACGGCGGCTGCTCGGTGCGGAAGCGAAGCCCTCACGCGCCTCGGTCCGTTGGGGGGCGACGCGGCCCCGGCAGCCGCCCGGCCGGCCACGTGTTCATCGTGCCTCCAGCAGCTCCGCCGAGGGCTCGAACCCGGCGCGTCGGTACAGCGGGACGCTGCGTTCGGAGGGCCAGACGATGAGGGCCGCGATGCCCTTCTCCCGAGCGTGCCGTCGCAGAGCCCGAAGGAGGGCGGTGCCGAACCCGCGGTCGCGGTGCCGGGACACCACGTAGAAGTTGGTCACATAGCCGACGGGGGTGTTGTCCTCGTAGGGCTCCGGCATCCTCTCCACGAGGTGGAGGAAGACATGCCCGCAGACCTCCCCGCCGCTTTCCGCCACCCAGGCCAGCCACCGTCCGCTGCCGAGCCGCTCCCGGATCCACCGCTCGGCGTCGGCCACCGGCCGGACCGGCGCCGGAGGGTCTTCTCCGCAGTCCTCCTGCTTGAACTCCCAGCGCAGCCGGGCCAGGACGGGAGCATCGGCGGTGTGCGCCCGGCGCACGTGGACGTCTGAGGTCATGAGAAGAGTGTGACTGTGACGTCACAGATCCCTGACCGCCGGCTGAGCACGGGCGGCCGAGCGGAGGCGGGGGGACGTCGGTGAAGCGCTGACTGTCAGTCCCGTGCGCCACACTTCACACCATGGACGACGAGAGTGGTGTGGTGCCCGGGACCGACGGGCTGCCGAGGTGTCCGTGGGGCGTGGCGCCGGAGGACTACCGGGCGTATCACGACGAGGAGTGGGGGCGCCCGGTCCGGGGGGACGACGCGCTGTTCGAGCGGCTGTGCCTGGAGGCGTTCCAGTCCGGGCTGTCGTGGCTGACGATCCTGCGCCGCCGCGAGGGGTTCAGGGCGGCGTTCGCGGGGTTCCAGATCGCGAAGGTGGCGGCGTTCGACGAGGCGGACGCGGCCCGGCTGCTGGCGGATCCGGGGATCATCCGCAACCGGCTCAAGATCCAGGCCGCCATCGCCAACGCCCGCGTCGCGGCGGAGTGGCCGGACGGCGAGCTGACGGACCTGATCTGGTCCCACGCCCCGGACCCCGGCGACCGCCCGGTGCCGCGGCGCCTGGCCGACGTCCCGGCCACGACGCCGGAGTCGATAGCCCTCTCCAAGGCGCTGAAGCAGCGCGGCTTCCGCTTCGTCGGCCCGACGACGGCGTACGCCCTCATGCAGGCCTGCGGACTGGTCAACGACCACCTGGAGGACTGCCATGCGCGCTGACGTGTGGTTCGGGTACCGGTCGCTGGTGATGCCCGGCGTGCCCATCGGCCACGGGGCGGTCATCGCCTCCGGGTCCGTGGTCGTCGACGACGTGCCGGACTACGGCATCGTCGGCGGCAACCCGGCCCGGCTCATACGCCGCCGGTACGCCGACGAGGACATCGCCCGCCTGCTGGCCGTCGCGTGGTGGGACTGGCAGCTGGAGCACATCACGGAGCACGTGCGCACGATCATGTCCGGCAGCGTCGACGCCCTGGAGGCCGCCGCGCCCGGGAGGCCGTAGCCTCAGCGCCTCGGCCGCCAGCGGCGCCGGCGCGGGCGGCGCCCGGCTCCCGGCGGCGTACGGAGGTCCCGGGCGGCGGCCGGGCGCCAGGGGCCGGCGCCGGGGGTGGAGAAGGGGGACTTGCGCTCGGCCTGGGCCTGGATCTCGTGGTGGGACTCCTGGGCCGACGGCTGGTACATCATGTCGGTGACCCCGGTGATCACCTGGAACGCGTCCCGGGCCGTCCCGCGGCGCCGGACGCGAGCCGCGAACCACGAGAGGAGAGCCAGGGCGGCGAGCAGGCAGCCAGTGATCACCATGAGGGGCACGAGTTGGTCCACGCCTCACTCCTTCGGACGGTCGGCCAGGAGCAGGGCGACCACCACGCCTCCGGCGACGAGCCATGCGGCGTGCATCGTGCTCGTTCAACGGGCGCGGGCGGGCCCCGGTTCCGCGAGCCGCGCCGCGGCGAGCGCCACCGTGGCGTAGCGCATCGTGAAGCTGCCCCCCAGCGCGTCGACCGCGGCGCCCACCCCCTCCCGCACCTCCGCAAGCTTGTCCGGGGGGAGCCGGGTGAAGAGGCCCTGGGTGGGCAGCAGGTCCAGCATCTCGTCCCGGGTGTACGGCACCTCCCAGTCGTAACGCCACTGCTCCGGCTCGCCGAACCCGCCGCCCGGCTGCGCCGTCACCGCCGCCCCCGCCGCGCGGATCCCGTCGGCCGCCTTGTCGAGGATCGGCTGGTAGCCGGCTCCGGCGTCCTTCGACATGGCCTGGAAGGCACGGGGGTCGAACGGCGCGTCGGGGAGCGCGCGTCGGCAGGCCTCGGCGACGGCCTCCGCCACCTCGGGCGGGAGCTGCGGCACGTTCCAGAACGCCGCCAGCAGGCCGCCGGGGCGCAGCACGCGCGCGGCTTTCGCCGCACCCGCCACCGGGTCGACCCAGTGCCAGGCGGTGGCGGCGACGACCGCGTCGAACGCCCGGCCCGCCGGGTCCCAGCCCTCGAACGTCGCCACCTCCACCTCGTCCCCGAGCCGCCGCGCCAGGTCGGCCATGCGCGCGTCGGGCTCGACCCCGAGTACCCGGCAGCCGGCGGCGCGGAGCTGGCGGGCGGCGATGCCGGTGCCGCAGCCGACGTCGAGGACGCGGCGGCGGCCGGGGCCCGCCGCGGCGGCGATCCGGTCGACGAGGGCGTCGGGGTAGCGGGGGCGGGCCCGGTCGTAGCGCTCGGCGTCGGTGCCGAACGACTCCGCCATCTGGCGGTGTTGATGGGGCTCGTTCGATAGAGTGGGCACGTGCCCACTCTAGTGGGGCCGGCGGGCAAGACAAGTGGGCGCCTGCCCACTTGACCCGCGCCCACCCCGCCAGCCAATCCCGCCAACGGGCCGGGGACGGAGGAACGCGCGGTGCCGACAGGTGTGGCCATGCGCGACGCACGCCAGCAGCTCTTCGGCGCCGCCGAGCGCGTCCTGCTCCGGGACGGGCCGAGCGCGCTGACCAGCAGGGCGGTCACCACGGAGGCGGGCTGCGCCAAGGGCGTTCTGCACCGGCACTTCGCCGACTTCGACGCCTTCCTCGCCGAGCTCGTGCTGGACCGCATCGCCCGGCTCGACGCCCAGGCCGCCGCCCTCCGCGACGCCGCCGGGACCGGCACCGTCGTCGGCAATCTCGCCGACGCGCTCACCGACCTCTTCGGGTCGGTCGCCGTGGCGATCGTCGGCCTCGTCATCTCCCGGGACGGGCTGCGCGCGCGCCTGCGCGAGACCCGGCCCACCGGCGTTCCGCTCCTCACGGAGGCCGCGGCCATGATCGCGTCGTACCTCGCCGCCGAGCGGGAGCTGGGCCGCGTCCCGGCGGACGCCGACGTCGACACGCTCGCCCCGGCGTTGATCGGCGCCGCGCACCTGCTCTTCGCCGACCGCAAGGGCGCCCCGCCGGAGCCCGGGGCCGTCCGCCGGGTCGTGAGCACGGTCATCGGCTGAGCCGACCGCCGCCGCAAACCGGCTAACCGGCAACGGATTTCCGCGTCCTCGGGCCGCGCTCAGCTGCGCGTTCGTCCCCGCCGCGCCCGAGGTCGACGGTGCATTTTCATCACGCCCTGTTGCTGGGGGTGTGAGTTGTGCAATATTTGGGAGCGCTCCCACCTCCCCCGCAACGGTTGTGGAGCATCCGTCACGTTTCCCCTACACCGATTGGACCATCATGGCTGGTCTTCCTGCTCGTCTTCCTGCCGCTGGAGGCGCGGCAGTCGCGTTAACTGCCGTGCTCTGCCTGTCCCCCAGCGCCTCCGCGGATACGACCGACACGCCGTACCAGGCCGCCGGCGTCAGCCTGGTCAGCGTCAACGGCTCGGGCTGTCCCGCCGGCACCGTCAAGGTCGGGATGGCGTCGGGCGGCAGCACGCTGACCATCGTGTACAGCGACTTCCTCGCCTGGGCGGGCCCCGGCGCGGCGCCCGAGGACATCCGCAAGAACTGCGCGATCGGGCTCCAGGTCGACGCCCCGGCCGGGTACACGTACGCGATCCGCGGGCTGGACTACGACGGCTTCGCTCACCTCGAGAACGGAGCCGTCGGCCTGCAGCAGGCGCAGTACTACTTCCAGGGCTCGACCGACGGGACGGAGGTGGAGCACGACTTCTCGGGCCCGTACGACGGGTCGCTGTCGAGCTCCGACGACATCCCGCAGGAGGATCTGGTCTGGGCGCCCTGCGACCAGACCCGGAACCTCAACGTCAACACCGAGCTCCGCGTCGACCCCGCGTCCTCCGGCTCGGGGGCGGTCAACATGATGGCGATGGAGTCCACCGACGTCCCGGGCACCACGCTGGAACTCGCCTGGAAGCAGTGCTCCTGAGCTGAGCGAGCACGAGCGAGAGGGGGCGGACACCTCGGCGAGACAGGGGTGTTCGCCCCCCTTTCCGCTCCTCGCGGCGGCCGCAGGGGCCGCATTCCTGATCGGGTTGTGGGCGAGCAAAGGGCGGATGCGGCAGGCCGTGCTGCCGCCATTCGAGTACGCCGGGGGGAAGCGCCAGGGCTGGAGGTTTCTCGCCGTCGACGTCGCCTTCACGCCAGGGGGCTTTGTCCCCCTACGCTTGTTCTTCCATCGGCTGCCCTGCAAGGCTCACGTGCCACCGCAGTCGCATTGACCCGCATTTCCTCGACGCGTCACGCAATAGTCGGGACGCAGTAGTCGGGACGAAGGAGAACCGCCTAGCGCGCCCCCGGCAGGCGGTAGCGGCCGTCGGGGAGGCGTTCGGCCAGGCCGTCGGCGACGAGGCCGGCCAGGGCGCGGGCGCGCTGTTCCGGGTCGTGCTGCCAGACCAGGTCGAGGGTCGCCCGCTCCACCGGGCTGGGCGCGGTGCGCAGCACGGCCAGCAGCTTGCCGCGCACCTGGCGGTCGGTGCCGGCGTACGTCTGGCCGCGCCGGGCCGGGCCCTGGTGGGGCGGGGAGCCCGCGCTGCGCCAGGCGCAGGCGTCGGCGATGGGGCATTGCCCGCACTGCGGGTTGCGGGCGGTGCACAGCAGCGCGCCCAGCTCCATGGTGGCCGCCGCCCAGCGGGCCGCCGTGGCCTCGTCGTCGGGGAGCAGCATCCGGGCGAGCTTGCGCTCGGCGGCGGTGGTGGCGTTCGGCGGGAACTCGGTGCCGCTGACGGCGCGGGCGAAGACGCGGCGGACGTTGGTGTCGAGCACCGCGTGGCGCTGCCCGTAGGCGAAGGAGGCGACGGCGGCGGCGGTGTACTCGCCGACGCCCGGCAACGCCAGGAGCTGGTGGTGGTCGCGCGGGACCTCGCCGCCGTGGCGTTCGACCATGGCGGCGGCGGCGCCGTGGAGGCGCAGCGCGCGGCGCGGGTAGCCCAGGCGGCCCCAGGCGCGTACGGCCTCGCCGGGGGGCTCGGCGGCGAGGTCGGAGGGGCGGGGCCAGCGGGCGAGCCACTCGGTGTAGACGGGAAGCACGCGGCTGACGGGGGTCTGCTGGAGCATGAACTCGCTGACCATCACGCCCCACGCCCCGGCCTCGGGCCGCCGCCAGGGGAGGTCGCGGGCGTGCTGGCCGAACCAGTCGATGACGGGGGCGTGGAGGGTGGCGTGGTCGGGACTTTGGGCGTCGTCCGTCGCTGCGCTGTCGGTCGTGGTGGTCGCGGTCGTGGTGGGGGTCGTGGTAGTCATCGCAGGGCGATCCTGGCATGTTCCGGGCACCGGACAAAGCGGCTCGGGTCGCATGTTCGCGGCGGGTGGTGAAACTTCTTCGCTGTAGCCCGCTTTCAGGCGAGGGATAAGGCGGCCCGGCCTTCCGGCGCAGAGCGCCGTGGCATCGCTCCGAACTGTCCTGACCTGCACCGATACCATAAGATGGGCCCACTAATCATGTACTGAGGGGGGTGTTGTCATGCTGTCCGGTCGCCGGTATTTGCTCGACCTGTCGCCTGAGCAGGCGGAGACGTGCGAGGAGTTCGGGAACGTCTGCCGGGCGGTGTGGAACACCGCCTTGGAGCAGCGGCGGGAGTACGGCGGCGTGGTGCGTGGATGAACTATGTGCCGCAGGCGGCGGAGCTGGCCGAGGCCAAGAAGGAACACCCGTGGCTGAAGACGGCACCCTCGCACGTGCTGCAGCAAACCCTGCGGGATCTGGGTCGGGCGTGCCGGGAGCATGGCACGTTCAGGGTCCGCTGGCGGTCCAAGGCGCGTTGGGCTCCGTCTTTCAGGTTCCCCGCCGGGAATCTGATTGTGGTGGAGCGCCTGGGGCGGAAGTGGGGCCGGGCGAAGCTGCCCAAGCTGGGCTGGGTCCGCTTCCGCTGGTCTCGCCCCCTGGGAGGTGGGATCGCGCTCTGCCACGGTGTCCCGCAAGAGGGGCAGGTGGTATGTGTCCTTCCTGGTGGAGGACGGCGCCACGACGCCTGAGCGGCACGCGGTGCCCGGCGCTTCGGTGGGGATCGATCGGGGCGTGGTGGTGGCCGCCACCACCAGCGAGGGTGAGTTTTTCGACCGGGAGTTCATCCGGCCCGGTGAGGCCGAGCGGTACCGACGGCTCCAGCGACGCCTTGCGCGGTGCGCCAAGGGCTCCAAGAACCGTGTCACGGCACGGCACTCGATGGTCCGGATGACAGCCCGGGTGAGCGACCGGCGGGCTGACTTCTGGGCGCAGACGGCCCACCGGATCTGCCGGCGCAACGCCCTGGTGGTGTTGGAGGACCTGAGGATCAAGAGCATGACGGCCAGCGCGGTCGGCACGGTCGAGGCGCCGGGGCGGCGGGTGCGGCAGAAGGCCGGGCTGAACCGGGCCATCCTGGACAAGGGCTGGCGCATCGGCGAGCGGGCGTTCCGCAACGCCGCCCGGACCACCGGCACCACGGTGGTCGTCGTCAATCCCGCGCACACCTCTCAGACGTGCAGCCGGTGCGGGGTGGTGGACGCGAACTCTCGCGAGAGCCAAGCGAAGTTCGCCTGCACCGCCTGCGGTCATACCGAGCACGCCGATGTGAACGCGGCCCGCATCATCAAGGCGGCGGGGCTCGCCGTCTCAGCCTGTGGAGACCTCGCCATGGGGCGGTCTGCGAAGCAGGAACCCGTAGGCCGGGCGACCGGCCGAAACCCGCGAGCAGCGCGCAGCGTTGGTCCGGGAATCCCCCGCATCGGGGGAGGAGGTCAAGTCTCGTAAGGTTTCCGCCATGGGTTCTCTGCGCCGCCCGGTCGGGCCACTGCCGTCATCAATCTACTGGCGTCGCAGGCTCGTCGTGCTGCTGGGGATCGCGCTCATCGTGCTGCTCGTCGTCTGGGCGTGGAACTCGGTCGGCGGGGGCGGGGGCGACGACACCGAGCCGGCCGGCGACGGCAAGGGGGGTGGGCCCGCCGAGTCGATCACGCCGGGGCCGACGCCCTCGGAGTCCTTCATCGACGAACGCCCGGGCGGGCGCGAGGAGCCGGAACCGGACCCGGAAACGGAACCGGAACCGGACCCCAGCGACGACGACGGGACGGGTGACGCGGGCGACTCGGGTGACGCGGGCGGTGGCACCGGCGGCAGCGGCGGCACCGCCTCCGGCGGCGGCGCGGGCGGCGGCGGCACGGACGACGCCGAGGGGCTGGCGGCGTGTGCCCCGGGGGACGTGTCCCTGTCGCTGAGCAGCGCGGAGAACGAGTACGGCCTGGACGAGGTGCCGGAGCTCGTGCTCACGGTGGAGAACGTCTCGGGCGTCTCCTGTGCGGTGGACTTCGGCTACAGCGCGCTGACCGTCACGATCACCGACGCCGGCGCCGAGCAGGTGTGGTCCTCGGCCGACTGCCCCGACGGCGCGGCCTCGCTGCCCACGGCCGTGTGGGCGGACGACAGCGCCACGTACACGATCGAGTGGGACCGATACCACAGCACCGGGGACTGCGACCCGGCGCGAGGCCCGGCCGCGGCGGCCGGGACGAGCTACCTGGCGGAGGCGACGCTCTCGGGCTTCCCGGACGTCCCGCAGGCGCCGTTCCGCCTCGACAACGACTGAACGGCTGAACGACTGAACGGCTGAACGGCTGAGGGACCGGCCCGGCCGGTCGCGTGGCTCAGACGTAGCGTTCGAGGATCGAGGATTCGGCCAGGCGCGACAGGCCCTCGCGGACGGAGCGGGCGCGGGTCTCGCCGACGCCGTCGACCGCCTGGAGCTCGTCGACGCTCGCCGCGAGCAGCTTCTGCAGGCCGCCGAAGTGGTCGACCAGCCGGTCTATGACCAGGCCCGGCAGGCGCGGCACCTTCGCCAGGAGGCGGAAGCCGCGCGGCGAGACGGAGCCGTCCAGCGACTCGGGGGTGGCGCCGTGGCCCAGGGCCCGGGCCACGATGGCCAGGTCGAGCAGCTCCGCGTGGCCGAGGCGGTCCAGCTCCGCCAGCGCGCTGCCGACCCGGCGCGACCGCTTGCCCGAGCCGCCCCAGCCGCCCGAGCCGCCGGGGTCCGGCAGGTAGTCCCGCACTATCAGCTGCCGCTCGGGCTCCACGCCCGCGATCAGCTCGTCGAGCTGGAGCGACAACAGCCGCCCGTCCGTGCCCAGTTCCACCACGTACTCGGCGATCTCGGCGGCGATGCGGCGCACCATCTCCAGCCGCTGCGCCACGGCCGCCACGTCCCGCACCGTGACCAGGTCCTCGATCTCCAACGCCGAGAGCGTGCCCGTCACCTCGTCCAGGCGCAGCTTGTACCGCTCCAGGGTCGCCAGCGCCTGGTTGGCGCGGGAGAGGATGGCGCCGGAGTCCTCCAGCACGCGGCGTTGCCCGTCGAGGTAGAGCGCGACCAGCCGCATCGAGCGGCTGACGGACACCACCGGGAAGCCCGTCTGGATCGAGACCCGCTGCGCGGTGCGGTGCCGCGTGCCGGTCTCCTCCGTGGGGATCGACGGGTCGGGCACGAGCTGCACCCCGGCCCGGACGATCTTGGAGATCTCGCGGTCGACGATCACCGCGCCGTCCAGCTTGCACAGCTCGCGCAGCCGCGTCGCCGTGAACTCCACGTCCAGCACGAAGCCGCCCGTGCACAGCGACTCGACGGTGCGGTCCACGCCGAGCACGATCAGGCCGCCGGTGTTCCCCCGAAGGACCCGCTCCAGGCCGTCTCGCAACGGGGTGCCGGGGGCGACGGCGCTCAGCGCGGCGCGCAGCGCCGGTCGGTCGCTGGCTGCCATGCGGTCCTCCACGAGCGGGGGTACGGGCGTTGGCGGGGACAAGGGACAAGGGACAAGGGACAAGGGTCGGGTGACAGGGGCCAAGGAGCAGGGACGGGGGGCTGAGAGTGGACGAATCTGGCCGTAGTGCCCGTGAGTCTACCGGGGCATCTCGGCCAGCCGTTCGGCGTACGGATCCGAGACATCCGTCCCGCCGGGAACCGGCGCGTCCTGCGTGCGCGGGCGCGGGGGCCTGCGCGGCAGCATCAGCAGCGCCTCGCCTATGTCGGCGACCTCCCGCACCCGCATCCCCGGCGGCGCGTCCCCGGAGTCGGCCGGGACCAGCGCCTGCGTGAAGCCGAGGCGCGACGCCTCCGCCAGCCGCCGCTGAACGCCGGTGACCCGCCGCACCTCGCCCGCCAGGCCGACCTCGCCGATGGCCACCAGGTTCTTCGGCAGCGGGGTGTCGCTCGCGGCGCTCGCCAGCGCCAGCGCCACCGCCAGGTCGGCCGCCGGCTCGGTGAGGCGTACGCCGCCGACCGTCGCCGTGTAGATGTCGTTCTTCCCCAGCGCCGCGATCTGGCCGCGCTGCTCCAGCACGGCCAGCATCATCGACACCCGCGAGGTCTCCAGGCCCGAGGTGGTGCGCCGGGGCGAGGGGATCTGGCTGGCCACGGTCAGCGACTGCACCTCGGCCACCAGCGGCCTGCGGCCCTCCAGGGTGACCGTCAGGCAGGTGCCGGGCACCGGCTCGTCGCGGCGGGTGAGGAAGAGGCCCGAGGGGTCGGCGAGCGAGGTGATGCCCTCGTCGTGCAGCTCGAAGCAGCCGACCTCGTCCGTCGCGCCGTACCGGTTCTTCACGCCGCGCACCAGGCGCAGCCGGGCGTGCCGGTCGCCCTCGACCTGGAGCACCACGTCCACCAGGTGCTCCAGCAGCCGGGGCCCGGCGATGGCGCCGTCCTTCGTGACGTGCCCCACCAGGACCGTGGACATCCCCCGCTCCTTGGAGGCGCGGATCAGCGCCCCGGCCACCTCCCGCACCTGCGCCATGCCGCCCGGCGCGCCGTCCACCTCGGCCGAGGCGACGGTCTGCACCGAGTCGAGCACGAGCAGCGCGGGGCGGATGGCGTCGAGCTGGCCCAGCACGGACGCCAGGTCGGTCTCGGCCGCCAGGAACAGGTGGTCGCTCAGGGCCCCGATGCGGTCGGCGCGCATCCGCACCTGCCCGGCCGACTCCTCGGCCGTGACGTACAGCGTGCGGTGCTGCCCGGAGGCGGCCTTGGCGGCGACGTCGAGCAGCAGCGTGGACTTGCCGACGCCCGGCTCCCCGGCCAGCAGCACCACCGCGCCCGGCACCAGCCCCCCGCCCAGCACCCGGTCCAGCTCGGGAACGCCCGTGCCCCGGGCGATGACCTGCTGCCCGTCCACCTGGCCGATGGGCACGGCGGGCTGCGCAACGCGCGCGACCGCGGCGGTCCGGACAGCCGGATTGCCCCCGACCTCCTCGATCGTGCCCCAGGCGTGGCACTCGGGGCAGCGGCCCAGCCACTTCGCCGTGGACCAGCCGCACTCGCCGCAGCGATAGGCGGGCCGATCCGCTTTACCAGGTTTACGAGCCATGCCGAAACGCTACCGGCAGGGACCGACAACCACACGACAACAACTGCCGTCTCGCTTCACCCGATCGGGGGAACATGTGCCGGGCGGGCTCGGCGGCGCGGCGGCCGGGCGCCTACGGTCGCGACGTGAGCACCCGCAGTCGCGTACGACCCACCGACACGGACACCGTCGCCCGCGCGCCCCGGCGAGGCGGCGACCCGGCCACACCGGTCATCCCGGCAACACCGGCAACACCGACCATCCCGGCCACCCCGGCCACCCCGGCCACCACCGCTGGTCCACGCCCGCGGCAGAAGGCCCGCCAGGCGGCGTATGAGGACGTGTATCTCGACGGGCTGTTCACCTACTGCCTGTCGATCATGTGCGAGCACGACTCGGCCACGGCCGCGCTCGGCGAGGCGCTGGCGCTGGCCGAGCGGCGGCACGAGCGCGGGCGCCGCCCGCCTGACGCGGCGCTGCTGCGGCCCTGGCTGTACGCCCTGGCCCGCTGGGCCTGCCTGCGCCGCCTCGCCGCCCAGCGGCTGAAGGACGAGGAACCGGCGGGCCCCGCGACGCCTCGCGCCACCGACGGCGACGACGCCCGGCGCCGCCGCCGCGAGCTGGCCGCGCTGGCCTGGCCCGAGGCGGCCGGCACCAGCCCTGAGCAGCGCGAGGCGCTGGAGCTGGCGGTACGCCACCAGCTGCCGCCGCGCGAGATCGCCCGCGTGCTGCGGCTGTCCGACGAGGCCACCCGCACGCTGCTGACGGCCGCCGCCTGCGAGGTGGAGCGGACGCGCGGAGCGCTGGCGGCCGTGGAGTCCGGCGGCTGCCCGGCGGTCGCGGTGCTGTCGGGCGACGACCGGCGGCTGCTGCTGGGGCCCCGGCTGCGCCACGAGCTGGTGCGGCACGTGGACGAGTGCCCCTCCTGCCGCCTGATCGCGCAGCGGGCGATGGTCTCGGCCGGCTGGCCGGGCTCGACGGCCACGACCGTCTCCGTTTCCGCCGCCTCCACGGCCTCCACGCTGGTGGGCTCCTGCGCCTCACGGCTGCCGGTGCTGGCCGCGCCGCGCGCCGCCGTGAACGCCGCCCGGCTGGCGGTGCGCCGCGCCCGCGCCCAGCACGCGCCCCGTTTCGACCGGGCCGGGTTCCCGCTGTCGGAGCGGAACCGGGCGGCGCGGCGCGATCGGCTGCGCAGCCGGGCGGTGACGACGACCGTGGTGGCGAGCGTGCTGGCGGCGCCGGTGCTGGCGCTGTGGGCGGCGTACCGGGGCGCGCCGCTGACGGGTGACCTCGGCGGCCAGGCGCGGGACGGCTCGGCGGCGGCTGCCGTTGCGGACGGCGACCCGGAGGCGTTGGACGGCCGTGACGGCGGGGGCGAGGGGGCGTTCGCGGGCGCCGAGCGGGACGGCGTGGGCGAGGGCGGCGCGGGCGGGGCGGGTCCCTCGGCCGGTTCGGGCGGCGCGGCGGGCGGGGAGAGCGGGGAGGGCGGCACCGGCTCCGACCCGTACGGCTCCGGCTCGGGCACCACGTCCGGCTCGGCGGGGGAGGCGGGCGGTTCTGGTGGTGGCGGCGGTGGTGGCGGTGGCGGGAGCGGCGGCGGCCCGGGCGCCGGGCCCGGCGAGGGCGGCACCCGGCCGGGGACCGGGCGGCTCACGGCGCACGCGGAGTCGACGGAGACGGGCACGCGCATCACGCTGACCGCGTCCGGCGACGCGCCGGTGGAGTGGACGGCGGTCCCGGACGTGGACTGGCTGGTGCTGAGCGAGGCTTCGGGGAGGCTGCGGCCGGGGGAGACGGCGGTCATCGAGGTGACCGTGGACCGCCAGCGGGAGCCGTCGGGGCCGTGGCGGGGGCGGATCTCGGTGGAGCCGGCGGCGACGGTGATCACGGTGGAGGGGAGCGGGGAGGCTCCGTCCGCGACGCCTACGACGGAGCCGGAGCCGGAGCCCGAACCCGAACCGGAGCCGGAGCCGGAGCCGGAGCCCGAGCCGGAGCCGACGAGCTCGCCGCCGAGCGGCGAGCCGTCCCCGAGCTAGCGCCCGGCTCGCCGCCCTAGGGCGCGGCCTGCCGCCCCGAGGTGTGCCCACCCTCGTCTCGGGTCAGGGGCGGGGGCGGGAGGTGGCGCCCCTCAGCCGGACCAGGCGGGCATGGTGGCCATGCACCTGTGGGACGGCGCCAAGGACCAGACCGTCACCGACGCCTACGGGCCGGGCGCGGCCGTGGTCATCGTCGTGCTGTGGACGGCCGCCTCGCTGCTCGGCGGCTACGCCGCGCTGCGGCGCGCGGACGCGCCCTAGCCAGGCCTGTCCTGGGGCCCGTCCAGCGGGGTGCCGGTGAGGTGGTGCTGGACGACGGGCGCCAGGCGGCGGATCAGGTCCTCGGGGTCGGCGCTCGCCACCGGCTCGGCCTTCATCACGTAGCGCAGCAGCACGCAGCCGATGAGCTGGGCGGCGGCCAGCTCGGCCCGCAGCCGGGCGTCGGGGCCCGGTATGCCGCCCGCGACGCGGGAGAGGAGCTGGGTGGCGACGAAGTCCCGGAAGATGCGGGCGGCGGCCTCGTGGTTCACGGCGGAGCGCACGATCGCCAGCAGCGGGCTGCGGGTGACCGGGTTTTCCCAGATGCGGAAGAAGATGCGGGTGAAGCGCTCGCCGAACGCCTCGATGTCGATGGGCTGTTCGCCGATGAGCGCGTTGGTCGCGGGCGCGGCCGCCTGGGCGACGGCGGCGGAGAAGACGCGCTCCTTGGTGCCGAAGTAGTGGTGGACCAGGGCCGGGTCCACCTGGGCGCCCCGGGCGATGGCGCGGATGGAGGTCTTGTCGTAGCCGCGCTTGGCGAACTCGGTGCGCGCGGAGTCCAGGATGCGCTCCCGCGCGGCGGGCGTGCCGTCCTGGGCGGCGGCGCGCGGCGGTCGCCCGCGCCCGCGCCTCGCGCCCGCGGGGACGCTCACGGCGTGCCTCCGCCTGGCTGGCCATGCGCCGCCCGGCTGCGGCGGCCCGCCGGCGAGGCGTCCGGCATGCCGCCGCCCGGCGCGGCGCCCGGCGCGGGGCCTGGCGTGGCGTTTCTCGTGGGGGCGCTTGGCAGGCCTCCGCGTGCCCTTCCGCGCACGTCGACGTGGCGGCGGCCCGCCGAGGCGGCGCCCGTGGAGGCGCGTGGCGCGGCGCTCACGGCGTCTCCGCCGCGGCGACGGCGGCCGCCCCTCGCCAGCCGCGGCCGGCCGGCCGCATGCGTGCCGCTCACCGCGGCTCTCCCCGCTCCGCCGACACCGGCGCCAGCGGCAGCCGGGGCTGTGGCGCGGGCGCGGCCAGGTGCCGCCGGGTGTACGCCAGCGCCTCGGCGAGGTCGGCCTCGCGCGCCGCCGACGACACGGCGCGCCGCGTGTTGACCTCGACGACGACGTGCCCGTCGAAGCCGGTGGCCGCCAGGCGTTCCAGCAGCTGGGCGCAGGGCTGCCCGCCGCGCCCCGGCACCAGGTGCTCGTCCTTGCCGGAGCCGCTGCCGTCCGCGATGTGGACGTGCCCGAGCCGGTCGCCCATGCGTTCCGCCATGGCCAGCGCGTCCACGCGCGAGGTCGCGGCGTGCGACACGTCCAGCGTGAAGTGCCGGTAGTCCTCCTCGGTGGGGTCCCAGCCGGGGGCGTACGCCAGCATCTCCCGGTCCCGGTAGCGCCAGGGGTACATGTTCTCCACCGCGAACCTGATGTCCGTCTCATGCGCCATCCGCCCTATTCCGGCGACGAAGTCGCGGGCGTAGGCGCGCTGCCAGCGGAACGGCGGGTGCACGACCACGGTCGAGGCCCCGAGCCGCTCGGCGGCGTGCCGCGCCCTCGTCAGCTTGCGCCAGGGGTCGGTGGACCACACCCGCTGGGTGATCAGCAGGCAGGGGGCGTGCACGGCCAGCACCGGTACGCCGTGCCCGTCGGCGAGCCGGTTGAGCGCGTCGGTGTCCTGGCTGACCGGGTCGGTCCAGACCATGACCTCGACCCCGTCGTAGCCCAGCCGTCCGGCTATCTCGAACGCCGCCTCCGTGTTCTCCGGATAGACGGAGGCCGTCGACAGAGCGACCTTCGTCCCCGGGATCCGTGCCTGCGGTGCCTGGTGTGCCACGGCAGCAAGCCTAAGGGGAAGCCGGGCGTCCACCGGGTTGACAGCGAGGTCCACGCCGAGAAGTATTCATCGCATGATGAATAAAATCCAGCACGAGCCGTCCGGGACCGCCGCCGAGGGGGCGGCCATCCGGGCGGAGGGGCTGATGGTGGTGCGCGGCGGCGCCGCGGTCGTCAAGGGGCTGGACTTCACGGTCCAGCGCGGCAGCGTCACCGGCCTCCTCGGCCCCTCCGGCTGCGGCAAGACGACGCTGATGCGCGCCATCGTCGGCGCCCAGGCCAGGGTGAGCGGGAGGATCGAGGTGCTCGGCCTCCCGGCCGGCAGCGCCGAGCTGCGCCACCGCATCGGGTACGTCACGCAGAGCCCGTCCGTCTACCGCGACCTGACCGCCCGGCAGAACCTCGACTACTACGCCGCCGTCCTCGGCATCCCCCGCGCCGAGCGCGCCGCCCAGGTGACCGCCGTCCTCGCCGACGTCGACCTCACCTCGCGCGCCGACGCCCTGGCCGCCAATCTCTCCGGCGGCCAGCTCTCCCGCGTCTCCCTCGCCGTCGCCCTGCTCGGCCGCCCCGAGCTGCTGGTGCTCGACGAGCCGACCGTGGGCCTCGACCCGGTGCTCCGCCGCGACCTGTGGCAGCTCTTCCACAGCCTCGCGCGCGGCCGCGGCGCCACGCTGCTGATCTCCTCGCACGTCATGGACGAGGCCGACCGCTGCCAGCGCCTGCTGCTGATGCGCGAGGGCCGCATCCTTGCCGACGACACGCCCGACGCGCTGCGGCACCTGGTCGGCGGCAGCGTCGAGGACGCCTTCCTGCACCTCGTCGACGTCGACGCGGGGGTGTGAACGCCGTGAGCCTGACGCGTACGACCGCCACCGCCCGCCGCGTGCTGCGGCAGCTCGGGCACGACCACCGCACGGTGGCGTTGCTGCTGCTCGTGCCCGTCTTCCTGCTGGTGCTGCTCTACTACGTCTACGACGCCGACCGCGGCTCCTTCGACTTCATCGGCTCCTCGCTGCTCGGGATCTTCCCGCTGGTGACGATGTTCCTGGTCACCTCGATCGCCACGCTGCGCGAGCGCACCTCGGGCACGCTGGAGCGGCTGTTGGTCATGCCGCTGGGGAAGGGCGACCTGATCGCCGGGTACGCCCTGGCGTTCGGCCTGCTCGCCGTGGTCCAGGCCAGCCTGGCCACCGGGGTCGCGCTGTGGTTCCTGGACCTGGACATCACCGGGTCGGCGTGGCTGCTGCTGGTGGTGGCGCTGCTGAGCGCGCTGCTGGGCACGGCGCTCGGGCTCTTCGTCTCGGCCTTCGCGGCGTCGGAGTTCCAGGCGGTGCAGTTCAGCCCTGCGCTGCTGTTCCCGCAGATCCTGCTGTGCGGGCTGTTCGCGCCGAGGGAGAGCATGCAGCCGGTGCTGGAGTACGTCTCCAACGTGCTGCCGATGTCGTACGCCGTGGACGGCATGAACGAGGTGCTGGCCAGCTCCGACCTCACGGGGGACTTCGTGCGCGACGCGACGGTGGTGCTGGTCACGGCGGTCGCCGTGCTGGCCCTCGGCGCGGCGACGCTCCGCCGCCGCACGCCGTGACCGTGCCGGGGCTCCGCCCGACGGAACCCCGGATCCGGCAAGGCCGCCCGGACTGGGCCTAGCCCGTCCCGTTGCGCATGCTGTCCAAGCGACGGAGGATCACGCCCTCCCGCAGCGCCCACGGGCAGATCTCCAGGGAATCGACGTCGAAGAGGTCCATCGCCGCCTCGGCGACGACCGCGCCCGCCAGGAGCTGGCGTGCCCGGCCCTCGGAGACGCCCGGCAGCTCCTGGCGTTCCCGCTCGGGCATCTCCGCCAGCTTCTGGCTCCAGACCCGCAGGTCGTCGCGGCTGAGATCGCGCCGCACGTACAGCCCGTCCGCCGAGCGCGCGGCCCCCGCGATCCTCGCGAGCTGCTTGAACGTCTTGGAGGTGGCCACCACCCGGTCCGGCGCCCCGAACCGCGTGAAGTCGCCCACCACGCCCGCCACTTCGCTCCGCACGCTGCGCCGCAGCGCCCGCACGTCGGCCGGTGAGGGCGGGTCGCCCGGCAGGCGGGCCGCCGTCAGCCGCCCCGCGCCCAGCGGCAGCGACACCGCCGCGTCCGGCGCCTCGTCAAGACCGTAGGCGATCTCCAGCGAGCCGCCCCCGATGTCGAACATCAGCAGCCGCCCCGCCGACCACCCCAGCCACCGCCGCGCCGCCAGGAAGGTCAGCCGCGCCTCCTCCTCGCCGGTCAGCACCGCCAGCCTGACCCCGGTCTCCCGGTCGACCCGGGCCAGCACGGAGTCGGCGTTGCTCGCCTCCCGCACCGCCGAGGTGGCGAACGGCAGCAGGTCCGCCACGCCCTGGTCCTCGGCCACCTCCAGCCCTTCGCGGACGGTGGCCACCAGCCGTTCGACGCCGTCGTCGTCGATCGCGCCGCTGCTGTCCAGCAGCTCGGCGAGCTTCAGCTCCGCCTTGTGTGAATACGCCGGCAGTGGCCGCGCCCCGGGGTGCGCGTCGACGACCAGCAGATGGACCGTATTCGATCCGACGTCCAGAACTCCCAGCCTCATGAGGTTCCACGCTACTCCGAGCCCTACCCTTGCGGTGTGGCGAAGAACGCGAAGAGGGAGAAGCCGGGCGCAAGTGTCGACGTTTTGTCGTTCGACGGCGCGCGGCGGCGGGCCGTCGGCGACGAGATGGCGCTCGACCACCCGCGTGCGTGGGTGGAGTTCCCGGACCCGGCCGACGAGGAACAGGTCTTCCGCTGCGACCTCACCTGGCTCACCTCGCGCTGGCACTGCGTCTTCGGCCGCGGCTGCCAGGGCATCACCGCGGGCCGCGGCGACGACGGCTGCTGCACGCTCGGGGCGCACTTCGCCGACGAGGACGACGAACGCCGGGTGGCGGGGCACGTCGCCCGCCTCACGCCGGAGACGTGGCAGTTCCACGCCGAGGGGCACGGCGAGCGGGGCTGGGTCGAAGAAGAGGACGAGGAAGAAGACGCGGAAGAGGACGTGGAGGGACCGGAGGACCCGGAGGAGGAGGACGGCGGGCCGGAGCGGCGTACGCGCCGCGTGGAGGGGGCGTGCATCTTCCTCAACCGCACGGGCTTCCCGGGCGGCGCGGGCTGCGCGCTGCACACGCTGGCGCTGCGCGAGGGGCGCGAGCCGCTGGAGACCAAGCCCGACGTGTGCTGGCAGCTGCCGATCCGGCGCACCTACGAGTGGGTGGAGCGGCCGGACGGCGAGCAGGTGCTGTACGTGTCGATCGGCGAGTACGACCGGCGCGGCTGGGGCCCGGGCGGCCACGACCTGCACTGGTGGTGCACGGGCGCGCCGTCGGCGCACGGCGCGGGGGAGCCGCTGTACGTGACCTACCGGCCCGAGCTCACCCAGCTCATGGGCAAGGAGGGCTACGACGTGCTGGCGGAGTTCTGCGAACGCCGCCTGGCGTCGGAGCTGCCCCTGCTGGCCCCGCACCCGGCGGACCGGCCGCCCCGGGGCTGAGGCCGCCCACCACCCCCGCCCCCGCCCCGCCCGTGTCTCGGATCGCGATATCCCCGTCCCGGAACGCGGGCGAGAGGCGTAGCCTCGTGCTGACGCATCCCCGCAGAGAGGTGAGAACCATGGCGACGCTGAGGTCCCGCACCGTCACCCACGGCCGCAACATGGCGGGCGCCCGCGCCCTCCTCCGCGCCGCTGGCGTAGCGCGTGAGGACTTCGGCAAGCCGATCATCGCCGTGGCCAACAGCTTCACCGAGTTCGTGCCCGGCCACACCCACCTCCAGCCCGTCGGCCGGATCGTCTCCGAGGCGATCGCCGCCGCCGGCGGCATCCCGCGCGAGTTCAACACCATCGCCGTGGACGACGGCATCGCCATGGGCCACGGCGGGATGCTCTACTCCCTCCCCTCCCGGGACCTGATCGCCGACTCCGTGGAGTACATGGTGGAGGCGCACTGCGCCGACGCCCTCATCTGCATCTCCAACTGCGACAAGATCACGCCCGGCATGCTGATGGCGGCCCTCCGCCTCAACATCCCCACCGTCTTCGTCTCCGGCGGCCCCATGGAGGCGGGCAAGACCACCCTGGTCGACGGCACGGTCCGCAGCAACCTCGACCTGGTCCACGCCATGTCCGAGGCGGTCTCCGAGACCACCAGCGAAGAGGACCTGCTGCGCATCGAGGAGGCCGCCTGTCCCACCTGCGGCTCCTGCTCCGGGATGTTCACCGCCAACTCCATGAACTGCCTGGTCGAGGCGATGGGCCTGGCCCTCCCGGGCAACGGCTCGGTCCTCGCCACCCACACCGCCCGCCGCGCCCTGTACGAGGAGGCGGGCCGCACGGTCGTCGAGATCACCCGCCGCCACTACGAGCAGGACGACGCCACGGTGCTGCCGCGCGCGATCGCCTCGCGCGCGGCGTTCGAGAACGCCATGGCGCTGGACGTCGGCATGGGCGGCTCCACCAACACCGTGCTGCACCTGCTGGCAGCCTCCCACGAGGCCGGTCTCGACTTCGGGTTGTCCGACATCGACGCCGTCTCGCGCCGCGTGCCGTGCGTGTCGAAGGTCGCCCCCTCCAGCGCGTACCACATGGAGGACGTGCACCGGGCCGGGGGCATCCCCGCGATCCTCGGCGAGCTGTACCGGGCCGGGCTGCTGAACGAGGACGTGCACTCCATCCACAGCCCCTCGCTCGCCGACTGGCTGAAGACCTGGGACATCCGGGGCGGCTCGCCCTCGGCGGAGGCGGTCGAGCTGTTCCACGCCGCGCCCGGCTGCGTCCGCTCCGCCACCGCGTTCTCCCAGTCCGAGCGGTGGGAGTCCCTGGACACCGACGCCGCCGGCGGCTGCGTCCGCGACGTGGCGCACGCCTACAGCCCGGACGGCGGGCTCGCGGTGCTCTACGGCAACCTCGCCGAGGACGGCTGCGTGGTGAAGACCGCCGGGGTCGACGAGTCGATCTGGACCTTCGAGGGCCCGGCCGTGGTGGTGGAGTCCCAGGAGCAGGCGGTGGAGGCGATCCTCGCCAAGCGCGTCAAGGAGGGCGACGTGGTCGTCGTCCGGTACGAGGGGCCCAAGGGCGGGCCGGGGATGCAGGAGATGCTGTACCCCACCGCGTTCCTGAAGGGCCGCGGGCTGGGCGCCAAGTGCGCGCTGGTCACGGACGGGCGCTTCTCGGGCGGCACCTCGGGCCTGTCGATCGGGCACGTCTCGCCGGAGGCGGCGGCCGGGGGCACGATCGCGCTGGTACGGGACGGGGACCCGATCCGCATCGACATCCCGGGGCGCAGCATCGAGCTGAGGGTCGGCGAGGCGGAGCTGGCGGCGCGGCGCGCGGAGCTGGACGGGCGTTACGCCCCGGCGGACCGCGACCGGCCGGTGTCGCGGGCGCTGCGCGCCTACGCGGCGATGGCGACCAGCGCGGACAAGGGCGCGGTCCGCGACGAGCGCCTCCTCGGCGGCTGAGGGCCCCGCCGCCCTCGGGTTTCGCCCTCCGGTCTCGCAGCGCGAGACTGGACAAAAAGGGCGAAATGAAATGGAGGAGTGGCGATGACCGCGATCAAGCGTGCGGACGCGCCCGTCGCGTTCAGCACCGAGGAGGGCGTCGAGCTGCGCAGGGCGGAGATCGGCGGCGACATGAGCGTCGCGTACATCCGGCTGCCCAAGGGGACGGACATGGCCCCGCCGCTGAAGGGCCTGCCGGACGACATGTGCCAGAGCCAGCACTGGGGCGTGATCAACAAGGGCAGGGTGCTGCTGCGCACCCCGCACGGCAGCGAGACCTACGAGCCCGGCGACGCGTTCTACTGGGAGCCGGGGCACGCGCCGGAGGCCCTTGAGGACACGGAGTTCATGGACTTCTCGCCGACGAAGGAGTTCGACAAGACCATCGACCACGTCAAGGCCCAGCTCGGCTAGCCGAACCGGCCGCCCGGACAGGGCCTAGCCGAGGGACGGAGGCAGGTCGGCCGCGTACAGGGTGTTGCCCAGCGTCGTCACGAACGCCCTGCCGTCCACGATCAACGGCGCCGGGGCCCAGGCGTCGCTGCCCGGCCCCGGCGTTCCCGGGTGCGCGTCGCCCTTCCACAGCACCGAGCCGTCGCGGCCGTCGACGCCGTACAGCCGGCCGTCGGCGTCGGACAGGTACACGACGCCGTCCACCACCGTCGGCTCGGAGGCATGGCGCGCCTCGACGACCTCGCTGAACAGCACCTCCCCCCTCGCCGCGTCCACGGCCGTGACCCGCCCGCCGGTGTCCGTGGCGTACACCACGCCCCCGGCCACCACCGACCGCGGGTCGGCCGTGTGCGGCAGCTCGGTGCGGGTCCACGTGCCCTCCGCCAGATCGAGCCGCAGCACCGACGTGATCACCGGCAGATCCGTGTCCATCTCCTGGAAGTACGCCGCCTGGCCGTCCATGCCGACCATCTCCAGCAAGCCGAGCGCCTCGGGCGGCGGGGCGAGGGCCGTTGGCCACATCTCCCGGCCCTCGGCGTCCAGCAGCATCAGCTCCGGGTCGGCGCCGGTGTCGCCCTCGCGGCTCTCCGCCAGCAGCCGCGCCCCGTCGCCGGTCGTCTGCGTGATGTAGCGGCCCGGGACCTCCCAGCTGCCGGCCGGCTCCGGCCCGCCCAGCTCGTAGAAGCGCAGCGTGCTGTCGCCGTTCTGGAGCGCCAGCGCGCCGCCCACCCGGTGCATCGCGCCCATCAGCTCGGGCGCGTCGATCTCCCACAGCTCCTCGCCCGTCGCCGCGTCGAGCGCCACGACGCCCTTGTCGGAGTGGGCGAAGACCTTGCCGTCCGCCGCGAGCGCGCCCGGGCCGCCGACCGCGTCGCGCGGGCCGTTGTGCGCCCACAGCTCCCCGCCGCGCGCCGGGTCGAGCAGCACGGTCATGCCGCTGCCCGCCGTGCACAGCAGCGCCGGCCGCGCGCACCCGAAGCCCTCGGTCGGTGCGTCGCGCACGCCGAGGTCCCGCAGGTCCAGCTCCCACGGCCGGAACGCCGGCGCATCCCCATCCCCGCTCGCCTTCTCCAGGTCCTCCTCGGGGGAAACGCCCAGCCACACGCCCACGCCCGCCACCGCGACCGCCAGCGCCACCGCGACCGCCACGGACGCGAACCGCCCCCGCCGTCCCCGCCGCAGGACCTCGGGCCGCGTCTCGGGATCCGGGGGTGCCGCCGCCCGGCGTACCGCGCCCTGCCAGGCCGGCGGAGGCGACGTGGGGCACCCCCGCACCTCCTGCGCCTGCGGCGAGTCCGCCCACGCCGCCATCCGCAGCACCGCCGCCACCTCCGGCCGCCGCTCCGGGTCCTTCGCCAGGCACAGCGACACCAGGTCCCGCAGCGAGTCCGGCACGTCGCTCAGGTCCGGCTCCTCGTGCACCACCCGGTACGCCACCGCCAGCGGGTCGCCGCCCGGCAGCCCGCCCGCCTCGAACGGGCTGTGCCCGGTCGCCGCGAACGCCACCACCGCGCCCAGCGCGAAGACGTCCGCCGCCTCGGTCACCTCTCCCGACCCGGTGAGCTGCTCCGGCGCCATGAACGGCGGCGACCCCAGCACCACCCCGCTCTCCGTCAGCCGCCGCGAGGCCGCCAGCGCCCGCGAGATCCCGAAGTCGATCAGCCGCACGCCGTCCTCGGCCAGCAGCACGTTCCCGGGCTTGAGGTCCCGGTGCACCAGCCCGCAGCGGTGGATGTCCTGCAACGCCTCGGCGAGCTGCGCCCCCACCCGCGCCGCCTCGCGGGCGTCCATCGGCCCGTCGCGCTCGATCCGGTCCGTGAGCGAGCCGCCCGGCACGTACAGCGTGGCCAGCCACGGTGGGTCGCCCTCGGGGTCGGCGTCCACCACCGGCGCGGTGAACGCCCCGCTCACGCGCCGCGCCGCCGCCACCTCGCGCCGGAAGCGGTCGCGGAAGGCGGGATCCTCGGTGTACTCGCGGCGGATCACCTTCACCGCGAGCTGCCGCCCCGCCACCGTCCTGGACAGGTACACCACGCCCATCCCACCCGCGCCCAGGCGGCGTTCGAGCACGTAGTCCCCCAGCCGGTCCGGCACCCCGGCGCCGGCGCCGATGCCGCCGCCAACCGATAGACGATCATCCGTCATGAGCCATCCCCCGATATAACGCCTTCGCCGTTATGCCCGATCGCCGGAGCACAGCGTACCCGCGGCGATAATTGCCGACATGCCGCGATCACCTCACGAACCGGAACGGGAACCCGAACCGATACCCGACGCCATCCGCTTCTACGGCACGTGCTGGGTCGACCACTCGCGCGGATACGCGCTGCGCCGCGCCGGACTCGGCCTCGGCGCGCTGCTGCTCGCCGCCGCCGGGGCGACGCTGCTGGTGCTGCTCTTCGCCGGCGTGGGCGCCGGCTGGCTCCGGGCGCTGGTCGTCCTGGGCCTCGCCCTGGCCTCCGTCATGGCGTTCACCCACACCTGGAAGGGCTACACCCGCCCCGGGCCCCGCGACGCGGCGCAGGAGTCGGCGTTCCGCAGCATCAAGGCGGCGGGTTTCGTCGGCGTGCTGCTGGCGTACGCGCTGCGCACCGCTGTCGAGGCGCCGGGGGAGGGGCTGCGGCGCGCGGACCACGAGGAGGCGCTGGAACGCCACCGCCGCTCCCTGTCCCGGCGTTCCGGCAACCCGGCCCGGCGGCGTGCCGGGAAGCGGCGTCAGTAGCGCGTCAGAGGGGTCGGTCAGGGTCGCGGTCAGGGTCGTCCCTGACTCGTCCCTGACTCGTCCCGGACATGTGTCAGGTTTGATTGACAGGTCAGCTGCCGCGCTGCCACGCTTCAACTGACCAGGACGGAAGGGGAACCGTTTGCAGGGCGATCAGCTGCTGAAGGTCCTGGCCGCGCTCGGCAACCCGCACCGGATGCGGATCATCGCCGCGCTCGCCGCCGAACGGAACTACGTCAGCAGACTCGCCCGCGAGATCGGCATGAGCCGTCCGCTCCTCCACATGCACCTGCAACGCCTGGAGGCGGCGGGACTCGTCGTCGGCACGCTGGAGCTGTCCGAGGACGGAAAGGCCATGAAGTTCTACGAGGTGACGCCCTTCCTGTACGAACTGACCCCGCGCACCATCGCCGACGCCGCCAGGACGCTCAGCGGGCAGAGAGAGGACGCCACGTGAACCACCACACCACTCTGGCCGGGGACGACTGGGCCGGCGTCGTGGGAGCGGGATTCGGCGTCGCCGGTTTCTTCGCGCTGCTGATCGTCATCGTCTGGCAGACAGCGGCGACCTGGCGCGCCCGCATGCTGGCCGCGCGGGAGGAGGAGTACAAGAAGCTCGCCTTCAAGTACGCCGAACTGCTGGAGGACAACACGGAGATCCTTCGCCGCTACACCGACGAGCTGGCCGACACCCGCAAGGCCGTCACCTCGATCGAACGCATGATGCGCGAAGTGGAATAGGAGACCCTCCATGCCCAGCCTGGGCAGGCTCGTCCGCCGCCTGCGACCCACCCTCCCGCACCGCCCCTCCCGGCCCTCCCGCCCGTCCCGCCCCTTACTGCCGCGACCGCGCGGCGAGTACGCCAACGACGGCTTCCCGCTGGAGCACCCGCGCAGCGTGAGGGAGCCCATGGACTCGAAGGAGCCGGATCGGGAAGGCTGATCGTCATGTCCGATGCCGATCTCTACTCGTCCATCTCCTCCACCTCCTTCGCCTCGTCCTTCAACGCCGTCGCCGCCGAGTACGCCGCCGCACGCCCCGGCTACCCGCCGGCCCTCTTCGACGCGATCGAGGAGCTGGCTGGGCTGCCGCTGGCCGGGGCGCGGTCGCTGGACGTCGGCGCCGGCACCGGCATCGCCACCCGCCTGCTGCGCGAGCGCGGCGCCCACGTCACCGCCGCCGAGCCCGGCCCCGGCATGGCCGCCCAGCTCCGCGCGGGCCTGCCCGGCGTGCCGCTGGTGCGCGCCAACGGCGACGCCCTGCCGTTCGCCGCCGGCCGTTTCGACCTCGTCACCTACGCCCAGGCGTGGCACTGGACCGAGCCGCGCCACTCCGTGCCGGAGGCGCTGCGCGTGCTGCGGCCCGGCGGGGCGCTGGCGCTGTGGTGGAACGTCCCCGACCCGCGCGTGCCGTGGCTCCGCGAACAGGAGGAGCGCTTCACGGCCATCAACCCCGAACGCCGCCGCTTCAACATCCCCGAGCGCGCCCCCGCCATGATCGGCGAGCTCGGGCTCGGCCTCGCCGCCTCCCACCGCGAGGTGCGCTGGAGCCGCACCATCCCGCTCGCCACCCACCTCACCCACCTCGCGACCCACTCCACCCTCGCCGTGCTGCCGCCGGAGCGCTCCCGCGCCCTCGTGGAAGCCGAGGCGGAGCGGCTGGCCGCCCTGTTCCCGGCCGGGGAGGTGGAGGAGGCGTACGTGGTGCGCCTGACGGTCGTCCCCCGGACGCGGGACTGAACGGACGCGGACGAAGAGGCCATCCGCAAGCGGACGACCGCGTAGTGGACGCCCGCGCGGCCGGCGCCTGCCCGGTGCGAGGATGAGGGCATACGTCCATCCGTCACCTCACGACAAGTGAGCCGCTCCCATGACGCCCACCACCCAGAAGATCGCCGTCCTCGGCGCCGGGAAGATCGGCGAGGCGCTGCTCGGCGGGATGCTGCGCGCCGGACGCCGCCCCGAGGACCTGCTGGCCACCACGCGCCGCGCGGAGCGCGCGGCCGAGCTGCGCGAGCGCTACGGCATCGAGTCGGTCAGCAACGCCGAGGCCGCCAAGGTCGCCGCCACGCTCATCCTCGCCGTCAAGCCGCGCGACATGGCCGCGCTGCTGGACGAGCTGGCCCCGCACACGCCCGCCGACCGGCTCGTGATCTCCTGCGCCGCCGGCATCACGACCGCCACGGTCGAGTCCCGCCTCACGCCCGGCGTTCCCACGGTCCGCGTCATGCCCAACACGCCCGCGCTGGTCGACGAGGGCATGTCCGTCATCTCGGCGGGCAAGCACGCCACCGAGGAGCACCTGGTCCACGCCGAGGAGATCTTCGACGGGGTGGGGAAGACGCTGCGGCTGCCGGAGTACCAGCAGGACGCCGCCACCGCGCTGTCGGGCTCGGGCCCGGCGTACTTCTACTACCTCGTCGAGGCGATGACGGACGCCGGGATCCTGCTGGGGCTGCCGCGCGACAAGGCCCACGACCTGATCGTGCAGGCGGCGGTCGGCGCGGCGGTGATGCTGCGGGACAGCGGCGAGCACCCCGTGACCCTGCGGGAAGCCGTCACCTCGCCCGGGGGGACGACGATCAGCGCGATCCGCGAGCTGGAGGACCACAAGGTGCGCGCGGCGTTCATCGCCGCGCTGGAGGCGGCCCGCGACC